>NZ_JBJURH010000007.1:0-396530 GCF_046098215.1 Streptomyces sp. Da 82-17 | reverse complement strand
CCCGTGGCGGGATCCCCGTTCCCCGTACCCCCGTACTTCCCCCGTGGGCCCCCGTTTCCCTGATTCCCCCGTGTTCCCCCGCTGTTCCCCCGTGGCCCCCCTGGGCCTGTCCGTCGCGTCCCCCGATGCGACGGCCCCCGTGCCTTCGTCGTACGGCGGCTGCTAGGCCACCAGTTCGCCGAAGGACTCCTCCTGGTCACGGCCGAAGCTGAGGACCTCGTCCTCGCGCAGCCGGCGCAGCGACCGCCAGATGCTCGACTTCACCGTGCCGACACTGATGTCGAGGATGTCCGCGATCTCGGGGTCCGTACGGCCCTCGTAGTAGCGGAGCACGAGCATCGTCCGCTGCAGTTCGGGGAGGCGGGCCAGGGCCTGCCAGAGAACCGCGCGCAGCTCCGTGCCGCGCATCGCGTCCGTGTCGCCCACCGTCTCCGGCAGCTCCTCGGTCGGGTACTCGTTCAGCTTGCGGCGGCGCCACGCGCTGATGTGCAGATTGGTCATGGTGCGGCGGAGGTAGCCCCCGACCGCGGCCTTGTCGCTGATCCGGTCCCAGGCGCGGTACGTCGAGAACAGCGCGCTCTGCAGCAGGTCCTCGGCCTCGAACCGGTCGCCGGTCAGGTGGTAGGCGGTGGCGTACAGGGAGGCGCGGCGCTCCTGCACGTAGGCGGTGAACTCCGCCTCCGACAGGGACCGCTCCCCCGAGCCCTCCCCGTACGATCCCCCGTCGCCGACCCCGCCCTTGGGGTGGGAGTCGACCACCGTCATGTAACCGGTGTGCTGTCGCCCGGCGCCTCGGGAACACCCCCGCCCCGCGTGGGCACCGGACTTCTCGTGCCGGTCCGCACTCCGCACGGTCAGGTCGTGCAGACGCGTGACAACTGCGCTCGAGCTGGTGCCGTGCAGATTGTTCATCTCGCGCCTCCCCGTCGTGGAGTGTGGTCCAGGCGCACCGTCCGAGGTCCTCGGCCGGTGCGTTCCGTGTGACCCACAGCCTGCCCCTCGACTTTCATCGCGGTGTCCGTCGACTGTCACAGGCCTGTCACAGGGCCTGTCGGTCACGGGGATCGGCGGTCGCGGCGGCGGTGAAGCCGCAGGTGAACGGCCAGGAGCGCTCCGCCTGTCGAAAGAGGACCGCCCATGCGACAGAATGACCGACGTGCCTTCCCTGTTGCTGATCGAAGACGACGACGCCATCCGCACGGCCCTGGAGCTGTCGCTGACGCGCCAGGGGCATCGTGTGTCCACCGCCGCCACGGGCGAGGACGGTCTGAAGCTGCTGCGCGAACAGCGCCCGGATCTGATCGTTCTCGACGTGATGCTGCCCGGCATCGACGGGTTCGAGGTGTGCCGCCGCATCCGGCGCACGGACCAGTTGCCGATCATCCTGCTCACCGCGCGCAGCGACGACATCGACGTGGTGGTCGGCCTGGAGTCCGGCGCCGACGACTACGTGGTGAAGCCCGTGCAGGGCCGGGTGCTCGACGCCCGCATCCGGGCCGTCCTGCGCCGCGGCGAGCGCGAGGCCAACGACGCGGCGGCCTTCGGCTCCCTCGTCATCGACCGCTCCGCGATGACGGTCACCAAGGACGGCGAGGACCTGCAGCTCACGCCGACCGAGCTGCGGCTCCTGCTCGAACTCAGCCGCAGGCCCGGCCAGGCCCTCTCCCGCCAGCAGCTGCTCCGCCTGGTGTGGGAGCACGACTACCTGGGCGACTCCCGCCTGGTGGACGCGTGTGTGCAGCGGCTGCGCGCCAAGGTCGAGGACGTGCCGTCGTCCCCGACCCTGATCCGCACGGTCCGCGGCGTCGGCTACCGCTTGGACACGCCTCAGTGACAGACGCGCAGGACCGCCCCCGCCGGACCTGGAACAGGGCCCTGTTCTCCGGCCTCCGCCTGACCAGCCTGCGGCTTCGGCTCGTCGTCGTGTTCGGCCTGGTCGCCCTCACCGCGGCCGTCTCCGCCTCCGGCATCGCGTACTGGCTGAACCGCGAGGCCGTCCTCACGCGTACGCAGGACGCGGCGCTCGGCGACTTCAAGGAGGCCATGCAGGACCGCGTCGCCTCGCTGCCGCGGCGGCCCACGAAGGACGAACTCGACCGCGCCGCACGGAACATGGCGCACGGCAGCCAGGGCTACAGCGTCGTCCTGATCGGCGAGAACCCCGACGGCAGGACCGTCGTCGGCACCTCCGAACTGGACGCGTTCACCCTCGACGACGTGCCGGACTCGCTCCGCAAGGCCGTCGAGAACCCGGCCGAGGACAAGTCCGGGGACGAGTCGTACCACCTGTTCTGGCAGCGCCGGGTCGAGGGCGGCACGCCGTATCTCGTGGGCGGTACGCGGGTGATGGGCGACGGCGCCACCGGGTACATGCTCAAGTCCCTGGAGCCGGAGGCGAAGGACCTCAACTCGCTCGCCTGGTCGCTCGGCATCGCCACCGGGCTCGCCCTGATCGGCGCCGCGCTGCTCGCGCAGGCCGCCGCCACGACCGTGCTCAAGCCCGTGCACCGGCTGGGCGTCGCCGCCCGCCGGCTCGGCGAGGGCAAGCTCGACACCCGCCTCAGGGTCTCCGGCACCGACGAACTCGCCGAGCTGTCCCGGACGTTCAACTCCGCGGCCGCGTCCCTGGAGAAGAAGGTCGCGGACATGAGCGCCCGCGAGGAGTCCAGCCGCCGCTTCGTCGCCGACATGTCGCACGAGCTGCGCACCCCGCTCACCGCGATCACCGCCGTCACCGAGGTCCTCGAAGAGGAGGAGGAGAGCCTCGACCCGATGATCGCCCCGGCCGTGCGCCTGGTGGTCAGCGAGACCCGGCGGCTCAATGACCTCGTCGAGAACCTCATGGAGGTCACCCGCTTCGACGCCGGCACCGCCCGCCTCGTCCTCGACGACGTGGACATCGCCGACCAGATCACCGCCTGCATCGACGCCCGCGCCTGGCTCGACGCCGTCGAACTCGACGCCGAGCGCGGCATCATGGCCCGCCTCGACCCGCGCCGCCTCGACGTGATCCTCGCCAACCTGATCGGCAACGCCCTCAAGCACGGCGGCTCCCCGGTCCGCGTCTCCGTACGCGAGGAGACCGGCGCGGACGGGCCCGAGCTGGTGATCTCCGTACGCGACCAGGGGCCCGGCATCCCCGAAGAGGTGCTGCCGCACGTCTTCGACCGGTTCTACAAGGCCAGCGCGTCCCGCCCGCGCTCCGAGGGCAGCGGCCTCGGCCTCTCCATCGCCCTGGAGAACGCCCACATCCACGGCGGCGAGATCACCGCCGCCAACTCCCCCGACGGCGGCGCGGTGTTCACCCTCCGGCTGCCGCAGGACGGCGGCGACAAGGGCGAGGGTGACAAGAACGGCGGAGGCACACAGCCGCAGGCGAAGAAGGCGGACGGATGACGGCACGTACGCGCACTCCGGTACGGGACCAGGGCACCGGCGCCGCACCCCGGCGGACGCGGCTGCGGACCCGGTCGTGGCCCGCGCTCGGCGCCGTCGCCGCCGTGCTCGCCGCCGCCGTCACCGGCTGCGGCATCCGCGCCACCGAGGTCCCGACCGACTTCGGCCCGGCCCCCTCACGGGTGCCCTGCGTGAGCACCGCCGCCGAGGTCACGACCACCCACTCGCACAGCGGCACGGTCCCGGAGGAGATCTTCCTGGTCTGCGGCTCGCAGCTGGTACGCGTCGACCGCGCCGTGAACCTCACGGCCGCCGCCGCCGAGGACCGGGTACGGGTCGCCCAGGCCCTGCTCTCCGAGCTCCGCGAACCGCCCACCGAGGCCGAGGAGCAGGCCGGGTTCACCTCCGACGTCAAGGGCGACCCGAAGGTCACGGGCCCGCGCGGCTCCGACCCGGCGACGGCCCTGCGCCTGAGCACACCGCCCGAGCGCTGGTCCCCGTACGAACTGGCGCAGATCGTGTGCACCTTCGCCGAGAGCGTGGCCGCGGAGCGGGACGGCACGGTGCTGCTCGGCGGGCCCGACGAGGCGTCGCCGCTGCGGCGGTACGAGTGCACGGAGGAGCTCCGGGCCCGCCCCGGAACGGCGCCCGCCCCGGCGGAAACGGTCGAGCCCAGCCCCTAGTGCCTGGGGGCGCGGGGAACTGCGCGCTCAGCCACGACGAAAGCCGCAGACGCATCTGCGGGGTGCATGAGCAGACGCGTCTGCGGCTTTTCGTGGGTTGCTCGCGCAGTTCCTCGCGCCCCTGACGGGGCACTGGAACCGATGGCGCAACGGCGTGCGTCTTGGGATGCGTGCAGCGTCAAGGCAAGGGCGGCAGCATCGATGCCGCGGTCCGTTTCCGCGTGGTGGGAGTCCTCCTACTCCTCGCGCATCTCCTCTTCGTCGCCTGGGTGACGCTGCGTCCGCTGGACGTGCCCTGGGTGAGCGCTCCGAATCTGCAGCCGATGGCCGGCATCAGAGCCGACCTGGCGCTCTCGCCCGTGGAGGCGGCCCACCGGATCGGCGAGAAGCTGCTGCTCCTGGCCCCGCTCGGGGTGCTGCTCCCGCTGGTCGGCGGGCGGCTGCACGCCTCGCCGCTGGTGTCCCTGGCCCGTACCGTCGCCGTGGGCGCGCTGCTCTCCCTCGGCATCGAGCTGCTGCAGACCGGGGTGCCGGGGCAGGTCGTCGACGTCGACTCGCTGCTGCTCAACACCCTCGGCGTGGCCCTGGCGCATCTGGCCGTCGTGCCCGCCGTACGCGCGCGGCTGCGCCGGCGGCCGCTGCGGCTGCTGCGTGCCCGACCCAGGGATGAGGGGTCTCAGGGGTCGACCCCGACGATTCCCAGGGTCGGGATCGCCCCGTAGTCCGATGCTTTGGGCGGGTTCGCGACCGTAGCGTGGAGGGCGTACACAACGAATCCACGTTCGCGAAGGAGCCACCATGACCGCCCTTGTTCGCCCCAGGAACGGACGGATGATCGGCGGAGTGTGCGCAGCGCTGGCCCAGCGCTTCGGCACCTCCGCGACGACGATGCGCGTGATCTTCGTGGTCTCGTGCCTGCTGCCCGGCCCGCAGTTCCTGATCTATCTCGCGCTGTGGCTGCTGCTGCCCGGCGAGAAGAAGGCCACCCCCGCCTGGTAGCCGTACGCCCCGGGGTCCGTCCGCCGACGAGTTGCCCGTACGTACGCATGACAGCGGCGGGGTGCGCGCCTGCAAGGGGGCGCACCCCGCCGCTGCTCGTGGTCCGCGGCCGGGGCAGGCGGCCGCGGACGGATGGGTCAGCCGATGGGCAGGCCCTTGCCGACCGGCAGGCCGCCGATGAGGCCCTTGACCGGGTCGCCGCCGTCGCCGTTGGTCACGGCGTCCGCGGACTGGACCGTGGACAGACCGCCCGCGAGGGCCTTCTGGCCGGTGCCCAGGTGCTGGCCGGCGCCGGCGGGCAGGGCCTTGCCGACCTCCTCGACCGGAAGGGCGGAGGCCACGTTGCCGACGGTCGCGGCGGCGTCGCCCACAGCGGGGGCCACGGCCGCCGCGCTGCCTGCACCGGCAGCGGCGAAAGCGGCACCGAGCGCGGCGACACCGAGGGACTTGGCGGCAGAGTGCTTCATGGTGAATACGTCCTCGTGACGGGGATGGAGCGGTCTCGCAAGCTATCCACGGCCCGCAGGAGCCCGCAAACACCAAAACGCCTCGAAAAAAGGCCGGGAACAAATGTCCCGGCCTTTTTCGATTTACGCCTCCGAGTCCGCCGGAGCCACAGAACCCCTGGTGGAAGCGGTCTGCTGGAACAGCCACTCGGATTTCAGCTCGGCATAGCCCGGCTTGATCACGTCATTGATCATGGCCAGTCGTTCATCGAAAGGAATGAACGCTGATTTCATCGCATTGACTGTGAACCACTGCATGTCGTCGAGCGTGTAGCCGAAGGCGTCGACCAGGTGCTCGAACTCGCGGCTCATGCTCGTGCCGGACATCAGACGGTTGTCGGTGTTGACCGTCGCCCGGAAGTGCAGCCGGCGCAGCAGCCCGATGGGGTGCTCGGCGTACGAGGTGGCCGCGCCCGTCTGCAGGTTGGACGTCGGGCACATCTCCAGCGGGATGCGCTTGTCCCGGACGTACGAGGCGAGGCGGCCCAGCTTGACCGTGCCGTCGTCGGCGATCTGGATGTCGTCGATGATGCGGACGCCGTGGCCGAGGCGGTCCGCGCCGCACCACTGCAGGGCCTGCCAGATGGAGGGGAGCCCGAAGGCCTCGCCCGCGTGGATCGTGAAGTGGTTGTTCTCGCGCTTGAGGTACTCGAACGCGTCCAGGTGGCGGGTGGGCGGGAAGCCCGCCTCGGCGCCCGCGATGTCGAAGCCGACGACGCCCGAGTCCCGGTAGCGGTTGGCGAGTTCGGCGATCTCCAGGGCGCGGGCCGCGTGCCGCATCGCGGTGAGCAGGGCGCCGACGCGGATGCGGTGGCCGTTCGCCTTCGCGCGCCGCTCGCCCTCACGGAAGCCGGCGTTGACCGCCTCGACGACCTCTTCGAGGGTGAGGCCCTTCTCCAGGTGCTGCTCCGGCGCGTACCGGATCTCCGCGTAGACCACGCCGTCCTCGGCCAGGTCCTCGGCGCACTCGGCGGCGACCCGGAACAGGGCGCCCTTGGTCTGCATGACGGCGCAGGTGTGGGCGAACGTCTCCAGGTAGCGCGGCAGCGAACCGGAGTCGGCGGCCTCGCGGAACCAGATGCCGAGCTTGTCGGCCTCGGTCTCGGGGAGGGCCTCGTACCCGACTTCGCGGGCGAGATCGATGATCGTGCCGGGGCGCAGGCCGCCGTCGAGATGGTCGTGCAGCAGCACCTTCGGGGCCCGCCGGATCTGCTCCGGGGCCGGTGCGGGAGTGGTCTGGCTCGTCATTTCCGCACTGTAACGCCTACGCGCGTAGATGTCTGCGGTCGTCCCGCTCTTCGATACGGAACCGTGGCCGGTGTCGATACGCAACAGTGACCGGCACTTGGGCTTCCGTACACCTGTGCTTCTGAGAGTGTTCTGCCATGGCACAGCAAGCAATGCCCTTGCCCGGCACGCGACTTGGCCGACTCATCGGTACGGAGAGCTCCGCCGTCAGCGGGGTCGTCCTGCTGCTGCCGGGCGGCGCCGAGGTGTCCACGCGCCGCCCCTCGCCGCTGGCCGTGAACACGGCGCGGACGCTCGGACGGCACCTGGTGCGGGCCGGGCGCGGGGAGGGCCTCGTCGGCCATGTCGTGCACTACGGCCGGCGCGGCTGGAACGGCACGGACGCCCTCCCGGCCCGCGACGCCGGCTGGGCGGTGGAGGAGGTCGTACGGCGGTACGGGGACGTGCCCGTGTGCCTCGCCGGGATCGACATGGGCGGGCGGGCCGCGCTGCACGCCGCGGGGCACCCGGCCGTCAACTCGGTGCTGGCGCTTGCCCCTTGGCTGCCGGAGGACGACGTGGCGGTGGCGCCCGAACCGGTGAAGCAGCTGGGCGGGCGGCGGGTGCTGATCGTGCACGGCACGAACGACGAGCGCACCGATCCCGAGCTGTCGTTCCGGTACGCGGAGCGGGTGAAGAAGGCGAACCGGGACACGTGCAGGTTCGAGGTGCACTCGGACGGGCACGGGCTGCATCAGCACCGGGCGGAGGTGGCGGCGCTCGCGACGGACTTCGTCCTCGGGTGCCTTTTCGGCCGCGACTTCTCCCGGCCGGTCGCCGACGCGCTCGCGGCTCCACCGCCGCTGGGGTTGCGGATGCCTCTCGCCTCCGGCTTCGGGCGGTCGCTGCGGGGGTAGGGGGCGCGGGCCTCTCTATCCCCCTCCCCGCCCCTTCCCCAAAGTCCTGCGGACAGCCACGGGGGCCAGCCCCCGGACCCCCGCTCCTCAAACGCCGGAGGGGCTGATTTTCAGGGGCGCGGGGAACTGCGCGACCAGCCACAGCACAGCCGCAGACAAAAGACGGACTGGGGTACGGGGCGAAGCCCCGAAGCGGGGGCCGGGGCAGCAGCCCCGGAGCTGTCCGCTGAGGACTTTCGGGAAGGGGCGGGTAGGGGAAGAGCCGCCCCGCAGGGGCCTACGGCAGCAATCGTCCCCGGCGCCCCAGCAAGAACTGGCGGAACGCCGCCACCGGCGGAGGCGCCGGGCGGTCGGCGAGCCAGGCCACGCCGATCTCCCGTACCGCCCGCGGCGCCGTGACCGTCAGTTCCACCACGCCCGGGCGGGCGAACGCCGGCGGGGGCAGGAGGGCGACGCCGAGGCCCGCCGCCACCAGCCCGCGCAGCGTCTCCGCCTCCTCCCCCTCGAACGCGACCCGCGGCCTGAACCCCGCCTGCGCGCACAGGTCGTCCGTGATCCGGCGCAGCCCGAAGGGCGGTTCGAGGGTCACGAAGGCCTCCTCGGCGGCCTCCGCGAGCCGGACCCGCTTGCGGGAGGCGAGCCGGTGGTCCTCGGGTACGACGAGCCGCAGCCGCTGCTCGTCGAGGCGCCGCGCGACCAGGTCGGGCGCGGCCGGCACGGGCGAGGTGAGGCACAGGTCGAGCTCGCCCGCCCGCATCCGTTCCAGCATCCACTCGCCGTAGTTCTGGACGAGGGAGAACCGCACCCGGGGGTGGTCGACCCGGAACTCCCGGATCAGCGCGGGCACCGTCTCCGAGCCCATCGTGTGCAGAAAGCCGAAGGCGACCTTCCCCGCCTCCGGGTCCGCGTCCGCGCGTACCGTCTCCGCCGCCCGCTCCACCTCGCCGAGCGCCCGCTCCACCGAGCCGAGGAACGTACGGCCCGCGGGCGTGAGCGAGAGCGTACGGCCGTGCCGGGCGAACAGGTCGACGCCCAGGTCCTGTTCGAGCCGTACGAGCGCCCGCGACAGCGTGGACTGCGGGACCTGGAGCTCCTGCGCGGCGCGCGTGACGTGCTCGGTGCGGGCGACCGCGGCGAAGTACGCGAGGCGCGGCGCGAGCACCGCCGGCCAGGAGTCGGCGGCGGGCTCCACGGACCTGCCGATGTCTTCTGGGTAACTGTTCTGCGACAGCCGCCGCCGTGAGCTGCTCTCATGCACCATGGGAACGATTCTGGCCTGTTCGTGCATTGGACGCATCAGCCGTGCGTGCCTACGTTCGACGTATGCCACCTGCCAGTAGCAAGGCGTCCGCTCCACCCGCGGGCGCCCTCACCTCCGCATCCCCTTCCTCCTCCCCCGCTCCCGCCCCGGCCGAGACCGACACGCGTCTCGCCCCCGGCGGCCCCGGCTACCGCCGGATGAGCTTCGCCCTCTTCGCCGCGGGCCTCGCCACCTTCGCCCTGCTGTACTCGACGCAGGCCCTGCTCCCCGCGATCTCCGCGGACTTCGCCGTCGCCGCCGACACGGCGAGCTGGACGGTCTCCGCGGCGACCGGCGCCCTCGCCCTGTTCGTCCTGCCGCTGAGCGCGCTCTCGGAGCGGTTCGGGCGGCGCACGATGATGACCTGGTCCCTGACCGTCGCCGTCGTCGTCGGACTGCTCGTGCCGTTCGCGCCCGACCTCGGCTGGCTGATCGCGCTGCGCGCCGTGCAGGGCGCCGCGCTCGCCGGTCTGCCCGCGTCGGCGATGGCGTACCTGGCGGAGGAGGTACGTCCGAAGGCGCTGGTCGCCGCGATCGGCCTGTTCGTCGCGGGCAACTCCATCGGTGGCATGAGCGGCCGCGTCGTGACCGGTTGGGTCGCGCAGGCCTGGGACTGGCGCGCGGCGCTCGCCGCGGTGGGCCTGATGGCCCTGGTGTGCGCGGTCGTCTTCCGGCTGCTGCTGCCGCGGCCCCGCCATTTCAGGGCCGGTTCGCTGCGCCCGCGGGTCCTGGCCCGCACCGTCCGCGGCCACCTCGCCAACCCGCTGCTGCTGCGCCTGTACGTGATCGGCGCGCTGTTCATGACGGTGTTCGGCGCCGTGTACACGGTGATCGGCTACCGGCTCGTGGACGCCCCGTTCTCGCTGCCGCAGGGCGTGGTCGGCTCGATCTTCCTGGTCTACCTGGTCGGCACGGTCTCCTCGGCCGCCGCGGGCAAGCTCGTCGGGCGGCTCGGGCGGCGCGGCGCGCTGTACCTGGCCGTCGGCACGACCGCCGTCGGGCTGCTGCTGTCGCTCGCCGACTCGCTGGCCGCGGTCCTGCTCGGCCTGGTCCTGATCACCGCCGGCTTCTTCGCGGGGCACGCCGTGGCGTCCTCCTCGGTGAGCCGCACGGCGACCGAGGGCCGCGCGCAGGCCTCCGCCCTGTACCAGTCGATGTACTACCTGGGCTCCAGCGTCGGCGGCACCCTCGGCGCCTTCGCCTTCCACTCGGCGGGCTGGCCCGGCACGGTGCTGCTCGGCCTGCTCGCGGTGCTCGGCGTGGTGTCGGTGACGCTGTACGGCTCGCACGCGGCGCGCGTCGAGCGCCGGGTCCTGGTGGCCGCCGCGGCCCACCGCTGACGCCTCAGGACCGTGCCCCCGCGGCGCCCGCCGTACCCCTCAACTGCCGCTCCGCGGCTGGTTTTCCCCGCTCTCGCGCGATTGTCAGTGCCGTCCTGTAGCTTCCGAAGTACTGGTCGAGGCACGCCGTACGAGCGGCAGTTGAGGTGGACCCCATGAGTGATCTGGCAACGACGCAGAGTGAGCTCGACGCCGGCATGCAGAAGTACCGCACGGAGCTGACGGGTTACTGCTACCGCATGCTCGGCTCCGGCTTCGAGGCCGAGGACGCCGTGCAGGAGACCCTGGTCCGCGCCTGGCGGGCGTACGACAAGTTCGAGGGCCGCTCCTCGCTGCGCTCCTGGCTCTACCGCATCGCGACGAACGTGTGCCTGGACATGCTGAACGCCGGCAAGAAGCGCGCCCTCCCGATGGACCTCACGGAGCGCGGCCGCCAGGCCACGGCCCAGCTCAACCCGCACCCCGAGGCGACCTGGCTGGAGCCGGTCCCGGACAGCCAGATCCTGCCCTCCACCGCGGACCCGGCGGAGACGGCCGTGGCCCGCGAGTCGGTGCGGCTCGCGTTCGTCGCCGCGCTGCAGAAGCTGCCCGCCAAGCAGCGGGCCGTGCTGATCCTGCGCGAGGTCCTCGCCTGGAAGGCCAGTGAGGTCGCCGAGCTCCTGAACACCTCGGTCGCCTCGGTGAACAGCGCCCTGCAGCGCGCCCGCGCCACCCTCGCCGAGTCCCCGGCCCAGGAGACCGACCCGGCGGACGAGCTGGACAAGGACCAGCAGGACCTCCTGCGGCGCTACATGGACGCGTTCCAGGGGTACGACATGAAGGCCCTGGCCGCCGTCCTGCACGACGACGCGATCATGACGATGCCGCCGTTCGACCTGTGGCTGAAGGGGCACGACGACATCCTGGCGTTCCTGGTCAACCAGGGTGCGGGCTGCCGCGGCTCCAAGCTGCTGCCCACGGTCGCCAACGGCACGCCCGCCTTCGCGCACTACAAGCCGGACCCGGAGGGCTCCGACGTCATGGTGCCGTGGGCGCTGCAGATCATCGAGACGTCAGGCGGCCGGATCAGTGGGTTCCACTGCTTCCTGGACACCAAGCGGTGGTTCCCCCTCTTCGGCTTCCCCGAACAGCTCGCCAAGGCCGACCAGGGCGAGTAGCCCGGTGAGCCGCGGGTCGGGATCCCGGATGCGCATCCCGGCCCCGGCTCTGCGCGCGGCGAGCCGCAGCCGCGCGAGCGCTTCGACCGCGGCCATGTCCGGTACGTCGAGGGCGCCGGCGTCGCAGACCACCTCGGTCGCGCCGGTGGCCCTGAGCCCTGCGGTCATCTGCTCGCACAGCTGCGGGACCTCGTGCCGGGCGACCCGGGCGCCGAGACCGACGACGAGCGGTTCGGTTGCCTTCACACAGAGGAGACCGCCCCACCCCCCGGAACTCATCGCAGCGTGCGCCCTCTTCACGCTACGCACACACGGCCACGGCGGGGCCTCCGGCCACGGCGAGCAGCTCGGCGGCCCCCGGCCGCGGCTCAGGCGATGCGGTCGATGACGATCGGGCTCGGCGTGAATGCCGTGCCCGCCGGGGCGATGTCGTAGGCCGAGTCCAGGGACTCCAGGGCGTACTCGAAGCGCTCCGGGGTGTCCGTGTGGAGGGTGAGCAGGGGCTGCCCGGCCTTCACCGTGTCGCCGGGCTTGGCGTGCAGCTCGACGCCCGCGGCGGCCTGCACCGGGTCCTCCTTGCGGGCGCGTCCGGCGCCGAGCCGCCAGGCCGCGACGCCCACGTCGTACGCGTCGAGGCGGGTGAGGACGCCGTCCGTCGGGGCCGCGACGATCTGCTGCTCGCGCGCGATCGGCAGATCCGCGTCCGGGTCGCCGCCCTGCGCGGCGATCATGCGGCGCCACACGTCCATGGCCGAGCCGTCGGCGAGTGCCTTCGCCGGGTCGGCGTCCTTCAGGCCGGCCGCGTCGAGCATCTCGCGGGCCAGGGCGAGGGTCAGCTCGACCACGTCGGCGGGGCCGCCGCCCGCCAACACCTCGACGGATTCCCGCACTTCGAGGGCGTTGCCCGCGGTCAGGCCGAGCGGGGTCGCCATGTCGGTGAGCAGGGCGACGGTGCGGACGCCGTGGTCGGTGCCCAACCCCACCATGGTTTCGGCGAGTTCACGCGCGTCCGCCTCGGTCTTCATGAACGCGCCGGAGCCGACCTTCACGTCGAGGACGAGCGAGCCCGTGCCCTCGGCGATCTTCTTGCTCATGATCGAGGAGGCGATCAGCGGGATGGCCTCGACGGTGCCGGTGACGTCGCGCAGCGCGTACAGCTTCTTGTCGGCGGGAGCCAGGCCGTCGCCCGCCGCGCAGATCACCGCGCCCGTGGTGTCCAGGACGTGCAGCATCTCCTCGTTGGACAGCAGCGCGCGCCAGCCGGGGATGGACTCCAGCTTGTCGAGGGTGCCGCCGGTGTGGCCGAGGCCGCGGCCGCTGAGCTGCGGTACGGCGGCGCCGCAGGCCGCGACGAGCGGGGCGAGCGGGAGCGTGATCTTGTCGCCGACGCCGCCGGTGGAGTGCTTGTCCGCGGTGGGGCGGCTGAGGCTCGAGAAGTCCATCCGCTCACCGGAGTTGATCATCGCTGCGGTCCAGCGGGCGATCTCGGGGCGGGTCATGCCGTTGAGGAGGATCGCCATCGCGAGGGCGGACATCTGCTCGTCCGCGACGGCTCCGCGGGTGTAGGCGTCGATGACCCAGTCGATCTGGTCGTCGGTGAGGGCCTGCTTGTCGCGCTTCGCGCGGATGACGCTGATGACGTCCATGTGGTCACCTTCCAGGTGCGGGTGGTTGGTGGTTGCGGCACCCCGGGGGCTCCGCCCCCGGACCCCCGCTCCTCAAACGCCGGAGGGGCTGAATTCAGCTCCCCCAGAGGCTGGTTTTTCAGGGGCGCGGGGAACTGCGCGACCAGCCACGACGAAAGCCGCAGCCGAACGAACAGCGGCGCGGCCCGCGGCGCCGGCCGCATATCGGACACGGCCGGGAGGGGGCGGGGAGGGGATCAAGTCAGGTGGGACGGGCCGAAGGGCTGGGGGAGCATCTCCACCAGGGGAAGGACACCTTCCGGCGTCTCCAACAGCAGCCCGGGCCCCCCGAATTCGTACAGCAACTGCCGACAGCGGCCGCACGGCACGAGCACGGCACCCGCCCCGTCCACACACGTGAAGTGCGTGAGCCGGCCGCCGCCGGACAGCTGGAGCGCCGACACCAGGCCACACTCCGCGCACAGACCGAGCCCGTACGAGGCGTTCTCCACGTTGCAGCCGCTGACGACGCGGCCGTCGTCGACCAGGGCCGCCGCGCCGACCGGGTAGCCCGAATACGGGGCGTACGCACGGGACATGGCGTCCCGGGCGGCGACGCGCAGGGCGTCCCAGTCGACGTCGACGGCGGCCTGTGTCACTTGCCCTGTCCCCTTCGGTACGGCTTGCCGTTCGCCCTCGGCATCCGCAGGCGCTGCGCGGACAGGGAGAGGACGAGGAGGGTCACCACGTACGGCGTGGCGGTGACGACCTGGGTCGGGACCTCCGTCGTGGTGGCGTACCAAGCAAACACCAGGGCGGAGACGGCGACGGAGATGACCGCGCCGACGTACTTCTTGCGCAGCACCAGCCAGATCGCGCCGATCAGGACGAGGATCGCGAGCAGGAGCAGCAGGGCGTGGACGTTCTCGGTGCCGCCGCGGAGCTTGAGGCTGTCGGTGTAGCCGAACAGGCCGGCGCCGAGGGCGAGTCCGCCCGGCATCCAGTTGCCGAAGATCATCGCGGCGAGGCCGATGTAGCCGCGGCCGCCGGTCTGGCCCTCCAGGTAGAAGGGGTTGGCGACGATGGAGAGGAACGCGCCGCCGAGACCCGCGAGGCCGCCGGAGATGATCACCGCGAGGTACTTGTACTTGTAGACGTTGACGCCGAGGGACTCCGCCGCCGTCGGGTTCTCGCCGCAGGAGCGCAGGCGCAGACCGAACGAGGTGCGCCACAGCACCCACCAGCTGGCCGGGACCAGGGCGAGGGCGACGAGCGTGAGCGGCGACATGTCGGTGACGAGTCCGCCGAGCAGGCCCGCGATGTCGGAGATCAGGAACCAGCCCTTGTCGTTCAGGGTCTGCAGGCCGTCGGAGAGGCCCGGCACGGAGAACTGGCCGAGGGACTCCACGGGCGGCGACTGCTTGGACGTGCCCTGCGGGACGCCCTCGAAGGCGAACGCGGAGACGTACCGGGTGGCGCCCAGGGCGAGGATGTTGATGGCCACACCGGAGACGATGTGGTTGACGTTGAACGTGACCGTGACGATCGCGTGCAGCAGGCCGCCGATCGCGCCGCCGAGGACGCCGGCGAGGACGCCGACCCACGGGCCCCACTGGTAGCCGGCCCAGGCGCCGAACCAGGTGCCGAGGATCAGCATGCCTTCGAGGCCGATGTTGATGACGCCGGAGCGCTCGGCCCACAGTCCGCCCAGTCCGGCCATGCCGATCGGCACGGCCAGCTTGAGGGCGGTGGACATCTGGCTGACGTTGGTGATGCCGTCGGCGCCGGTGACGAGGCGGACGACGGAGGTGAGGGCCAGTACGCCCGCGATGATCAGCAGGAGCACCGGCAGCGAGACGCGGCGGCGGCCGGGTGCGGATGCGGCGGCGGGCCGCTTGTCGAGGGCGGGTGCCGTGCTCATCGGGCCGCCACCTCCTTGTCGTTGTCGTCCCCGGAGGTGCCGGAGTTGCCTTCCGCGCCGATGACATGGCCCGCGGCGATCTCCTCGCCGACGCGCTGCTGCTGGCGGCGCAGGCCCCAGCGGCCCACGGCCTCGTAGCTGACGACGACCGCGATGACGATCAGGCCCTGCATGATGACGGCGATCTCGGTGTCGTAGCCGCGGTAGTCCAGCTCCGCCGAGGCCTTGTCGAGGAAGGCCCACAGCAGCGAGGCGAAGGCGATGCCGACAGGCCCGCCGCGGCCGAGCAGCGCGATGCCGATCGCGGTGAAGCCGAGCGACGTCGGGAACGACAGGCTGTACGTGTGCGTGTCGTTGAGCAGCGTCGGCATGCCCGCGAGGCCCGCGACCGCGCCGGAGAGCAGCATCGCGGTGAGGACCATCCGCTTGGCGTTGACACCGGAGGCCGCGGCGGCGGACTCGGAGGCGCCGGTGGCCCGCAGGTCGAAGCCGAAGCGGGTGCGGTTGAGGACCACCCAGTACGCGACGCCGAGGGCGACGGCGACGAAGACGAAGCCGTACAGCTCGCCGGCCGCGCCGAGGTCGAGGTTGGGGAACCAGCCGGACTCGTGCATCTCGCCGGTGGTCTTGTTGTTGCCCTGCTGGACGCCGAAGACCGAGGGCAGCGTGAAGTAGCCGATGACGGCGGTCGCGATGGAGTTCAGCATGATCGTCGCGACGACCTCGCTGACCCCGCGGGTGACCTTGAGGAGACCCGCGATGCCCGCCCAGAACGCGCCGGTCAGCGCGGCCACCAGGACCAGCAGCGGCAGCTGCAGGGCGCCCGGCAGCGCGACCTTGGCGCCGACGACGGCGGTCACCATGGCGGCGAGGCGGTACTGGCCCTCGACGCCGATGTTGAACAGGTTCATGCGGAAGCCGATGGCGACTGCGAGCGCCGCGATGTAGTAACCGGCGGCGGCGTTGAGGATCAGCACCTGGATGTCGGCGAAGCCCGCCTGCTCCAGCATGATCGCGTACGGCTCGAACGGGTTCTTGCCCGAGGCGAGCAGCACCACCGAGGTCAGGAGCACGGCGACGACCAGTGCGATCACCGGTCCCGCCAGGCCGAGGAGCAGCCGCTCCCTGTCGAACTTCTTCATCGGGCCTCGTCCTCCGGGGCGGCGTCTTCGGTGTGGGCCGGCTGGTCGGTGTCCTGCTCCAGGTGGCCGGAGGCGGCACCCGTCATCGCCGAGCCCAGTTGCTCCGGCGTGATGGTGGCCGGGTCGGCGTCCGCGACGAGCCGGCCGCGGTAGATCACCCGCAGCGTGTCGGAGAGGCCGATCAGCTCGTCCAGGTCGGCGGAGATCAGCAGGACGGCGAGGCCCTCGCGGCGGGCCTCCCGGATCTGGTCCCAGATCTGCGCCTGCGCGCCGACGTCCACACCGCGGGTCGGGTGGGCGGCGATCAGGAAGCGCGGCTTGTGGCTCATCTCGCGGCCGACGATCAGCTTCTGCTGGTTGCCGCCGGACAGCGAGGCCGCGGTGACGTCGATGCCGGGAGTGCGTACGTCGTACTCCTCGACGATGCGGCGGGTGTCGTCCTGGGCCGACTTGAGGTCGAGCCAGACGCCCTTGCTGTTGGGCTTCTCGGTGACGTGGCCGAGGATGCGGTTCTCCCAGAGCGGGGACTCCAGGAGCAGTCCGTGCCGGTGCCGGTCCTCGGGGATGTAGCCGATGCCCTGCTCGCGGCGCTTGCGGGTGGGCCAGGAGGTGATCTCCTCGGTCTCGCCCGCGGTCTTCCGTCCGGCCTCGGCGCCCTCGGCCTGCAGCTCGACGGCGGCCAGGCGGAGCGTGCCGGAGTCGGCGTGCTTGAGGCCGATGAGCGCGTCGACGAGCTCGGTCTGGCCGTTGCCCTCGACGCCCGCGAGGCCCAGGACCTCGCCCTCGTGGATGGTGAACGAGATGTCGTCGAGCAGCGCACGGCCGCCCTCGCCGAGCAGCTTGAGGTTCTTGACCTCGATGACCGGGCGGTCGGTGACGGTGGACTCGGCGGTCTCGGGCGTGGGCAGTTCGCTGCCGACCATCAGCTCGGCGAGCTGCTTGGTGGTGGTCTCGGCCGGGACGACGGTGCCGACGGTGGTGCCGCGCCGGATCACGGTGATCTCGTCGGCGACGGAGAGGACCTCGCCGAGCTTGTGCGAGATGAAGATGACGGAGAGGCCCTCGGCCTTGAGCTCGCGCAGGTTGTCGAAGAGCGCGTCGACCTCCTGCGGGACGAGCACCGCGGTGGGCTCGTCGAGGATCAGGGTGGTGGCGCCGCGGTAGAGGACCTTGAGGATCTCCACGCGCTGCCGGGCGGCGACGCCGAGGGTCTCGACGAGGGCGTCGGGGCGTACGTCGAGGCCGTACCGGTCGGAGAGTTCGACGATCTTGGCGCGGGCCTTGGCGCCGATGCCGTGCAGCTTCTCGCTGCCGAGGACGACGTTCTCCAGGACGGTCAGGTTGTCGGCGAGCATGAAGTGCTGGTGCACCATGCCGATGCCGCGGTCGATGGCGTCGCCGGGCGAGGCGAACGTGACCTGCTTCCCGTCGACGGCGATGGTGCCCTCGTCCGGCTTCTGCATGCCGTAGAGGATCTTCATCAGGGTGGACTTGCCGGCGCCGTTCTCCCCGCACAGGGCGTGCACGGTGCCCTTGCGGACCGCGAGGTGGATGTCGTGGTTGGCGACGACACCGGGGAAGCGCTTGGTGATTCCGGTGAGTTCGACGGCGTTGGCCGTTCCCGCCTGCGGCGGGCTGCTGGACGTGGCGATGGCGCACTCTCCTGGGAAAGGGGGCCATCTACACGCGTAGCGCCCCTACTTGGTGTCGGACGGTCGGCCGACGGGGCGCCGGGAGGAATCGTCCTCCCTGCGCCCCGCCCCGTATCCGCGCCCTGTGGTTACGGCTTGTCCTTGACCTTGATGTCGCCGTTGACGATGCCCTCCTCGGCCTTCTTCACGGCTTCCTGGATCGCGGTGTCCTTCGCGTACTTCGGGTTGGAGTCGGACAGTGCCACTTCACCCGACTTCAGGTCACCGCGCACGACGCCGGTGGTCGGCTTGCCATCCTGCACCGACTTGGCGAGGTTGAACACGGCCTTGGCGACGTCCTTGGTCGCGGACGTCAGGATGTACTCCTTGTACGCCGCGAGGGGCTTCTGCTCGTACTGGTCCGAGTCCACTCCGATGGCCCACTTCTTGGCCTTCGCGGCGGCCTCGATCACGCCCTGACCGGAGAGGCCCGCCGCGTGGTACACGACGTCGGCGCCCTTCTCGATCTGCGCCTCGGCGGCGGCCTTGCCCTTGTCGGGGCTGGTGAAGCCGCCCTCGTCGGCGGTCTCCGTGAGGTACTGGCGCTCGACCTTGATCTTCGGGTCGGTGTCCTTGACGCCCTGGACGAAGCCCGCCTCGAACTTGTGGATCAGCGGGACGTCCACACCGCCGACGAAGCCGACGGTCTTCGACTTGCTCGCCTTGGCCGCGGCGACGCCCGCGAGGTACGAGGCCTCCTGCTCGCTGAAGACCAGGGACGCGACGTTCTTCGCCTTGATGGTGGCGTCGTCGACGATGCCGAAGGTGACCTTCGGGAACTTCTCCGAGGCCTCCTTGACGGCCGGCGCGTAGGCGTAACCGACGCCGATCACCGGGTTGTAGCCCTGCTTGGCGAGGGAGACCAGGCGCTGCGTCTTGTCCGCGTCGGACTCGCCGTCCTTGGGCTCGACGGCCGTGCCCTTGTACTTGAACTCCTTCTTCGCCTGCTCCATGCCCGCCGTCGCGGCGTCGTTGAAGGACTGGTCGCCCTTGCCGCCGACGTCGTACGCGATGCCGACGCCCTTGGACTCGCCGCTGCCGGACGCGTCGCTCGACGTGCCACCGCAGGCGGAGACGGAGAGGGCGAGAGCGGCGGACGCCACGCCTGCGACCGCTATTCGGGAAACCCGGCGCATGTGAAGTACTCCTTCGTACAAGCGCCGACACGGAGGGACTCGACGCTGACTTCGCCGCAGATTAACGCGCGTAGACCTGTGAAAGAAGACCTTCCGGCAAACCCGTTATCTGCCTGTGTCGAAGGGCCCTTCCGGGCCCCTCCCGGACCGCTTCGGGCTTGCTGTACGCAAACGGGCGGGCACCCGGAGTCCTCCCGGATGCCCGCCCGTTCGTGCGGTCCGTCGCGTCCTACGGGGTGGTCGCGACCTTCACCTTGCCGTCGACGATGTCCTTCTTGGCCTTCTCGACGGCGTCCTTCAGGCCCGGGATCTCCCCGAACTTCGGGTTGGAGTCGGTGACTCCGACGCCGCCCTCCTTCAGTGAGAACCGCTGCTCACCGCTGAGCGGCTTGCCGTCCTCGACGGACTTGGCCAGCGCGTACACGGCGCCGCCGACGTCCTTGGTCGCGGACGTCAGGATGTAGTCCTTGTAGGAGGCGAGCGCCTTCTGCTTGTACTGGTCCGAGTCGACGCCGATGGCCCACTTCTTGGCCTTCGCGGCGGCCTCGACGACGCCCTGACCGGAGAGTCCGGCGGCCTGGTAGATGACGTCGGCGCCCTTCTCGATCTGCGCCTCGGCCGCGGCCTTGCCCTTGTCCGGGCTGGAGAAGCCGCCCTCCTCCGCGGTCTCCGTCAGGTACTGCGTGACGACCTTGACCTTCGGGTCGGTGTCCTTGACGCCCTGCGCGAAGCCCGCCTCGAACTTGTGGATCAGCGGGACGTCCACACCGCCGACGAAGCCGACGGTCTTCGACTTGCTCGCCTTGGCCGCGGCGACACCCGCGAGGTACGAGCCCTGCTCCTCGTTGAAGACCAGCGGGGCGACGTTGTCCGCCTTGACCGTGGAGTCGTCGACGATGCCGAAGGTGGTGTCGGGGTAGGCCTCCGCGGCCTCCTTGGTGGCGTTGGCGTAGATGAAGCCGATGCCGACGACCGGGTCGTAGCCCTGCTTGGCGAGCTGCTTGAGGCGTTGCACCTTGTCGGCGTCCGACTCGCCGTCCTTGGGCTCGACGGCCGTGCCCTTGTAGCCGAACTCGGCGCGTGCCTTCTCCAGGCCCGCGTACGCCGCGTCGTTGAACGACTGGTCGCCCTGGCCGCCGATGTCGAAGGCGATGGCCATGCCCTTCTCGCCCTTCTCGCCGGACCCGCCCGAGCTGGTCTCACCGCAGCCGGTGACGACGAGCGCGAGCGCGGCGACGGCCACGGCGGTACGCGAACATCTGCGAGCCATACGAGTGTGAGTGATACGAGGCATTCGACGCATTGGAAGCACCCCTTCATCCCCGACGCGCCGCTGCGGGCGCCGATGTGGCGGCACCGTAACGCGCGTAGAAGCAACGGTCGCTCCCATTGTCCGCGCCGTTACCGAACCGTGCCGCCTCAAGGGCGCGGTTCGGGCGGCTCGGACCCGGCCCACGGGCCGGCTTACGGCCGGGGGTCGGCCGCGTCGAGGAGGGCCGCCGCGGTGAAGAGTTCGACGCCCACGGTGATGGCGTGCTCGTCGGCGTCGAAGTCACCCTGGTGGAGGTCGCGGACGGTGCGCTCGCCGGGGACCCGGACGCCGAGTCGGGCCATGGCGCCCGGCACGTGCTCCAGGTACCAGGAGAAGTCCTCGCCGCCGAGGCTCTGCTCGGTGTCCTCGACGCTCTTCGGGCCGCAGCGGGCGATCATCGCGTCCCGCAACAGGTCGGAGACCGCCGGGTCGTTGACGACGGGCGGGACGCCGCGGATGTAGTTGATCTCGGACTTGGCGCGGTGCAGGTCGGCGATCTCCTGGATCACGCCGTGCACGAGGTCCGGCGCGGCCCGCCAGGCGTCGAGGTCGAGGCAGCGGACGGTGCCGGAGAGCTCGGCGTGCTGCGGTACGACGTTGCAGATGTGGCCCGACTCGATCCGGCCCCAGGTCACGGCGAGCCCGGAGCGGGCGTCGACACGGCGAGCGACGAGCGCGGGCAGGTCCGTGACGACCTTGGCGGCGGCGGTGACGAGGTCGGTGGTGAGGTGCGGCCGCGCGGTGTGCCCGCCGGGCCCGTCGAGGGAGACCTCGAGGCGGTCGCAGGCCGAGGTGATGGGCCCGTGCCGCAGCCCGATCCGGCCGGCGTCGACCCGCGGGTCGCAGTGCACGCCGATGATCCGCCCGACCCCGTCGAGCACCCCGGACTCGATGGCGTCCGGCGCCCCGCCCGGCAGCACTTCCTCGGCGGGCTGGAAGATCAGCCGCACGGGCTGCGGGAGCCGGCCCTGCTCGTGCAGCTCGGCGAGGACGAGCCCGGCCCCGAGGACGACGGTCGTGTGCACGTCGTGCCCGCAGGCGTGCGCACGGTCGGGCACGGTGGAGCGGTACGGGACGCTCGCCTTGGTGTCCGGAATCGGCAGGGCGTCGATGTCGGCGCGGAGCGCGAGCAGGGGCCGCTGCTGCCCGTGCGGCTCCCCGATGTCGCACACGAGCCCGGTCCCGGTGTCCAGCACCCGCGGCGCGAGCCCGGCCTGCTCGAGCCGCGCCTTGATGGCCGCGGTCGTACGGAACTCCTGGTTCCCCAGCTCGGGGTGCATGTGCAAGTCACGCCGGAACGCGACGAGTTCACCCCGAAGCGCGTCGGAGAGGGTACCGGGCAGCAACTCGGGTACGTCGGCGACTTCGGCCTCGCGGGACATCAGTTGGTTCACCCTGCGAAGGGTAGGCCGGTGCGAGGCTCAACTAACCCGCGATCAACAAAAGTTCAGCCAGATTGACGTAAGAATCTTGGGCATTGTGTGTATGGGTGGGAGGTGTGGGGGGTATGAACCTTGGTTCGTTCCGGGTCGCAGCCCATCGTCGGGCTCCAACTCTCTGCCCACGCGTAGGTTTACCCGAAGCCCGCCTGACCAGCGGGCGCAATGACAGAGGGGGACTCCATCGTTGCGGGAAGAGGCTGTTGAGGAAGGGACGGGCCACCTTGCCCGCGTCGGAGACCGGCTGGCGCTACTGGGAGACGAACTCGTGACGCGTCGACGCGGGTCCGCGAGGGCAGGCATGGCGCTGGGCGTCGGGGCCTTGTGTGCGCTCGTGCTGGCAGGGTGCTCCGAGGACGCGGCGAACCCCGAGCCGTCCACGGGGCGGCCCGCCCCGACGACTTCGAGCGAGCCTGCGGGCGGCCCGGACGGGAAGCTCGGGCAGCGGGCGGAGGCTGCTCTGGACACGGTGACCGTCGACGATCCGGAGTTCGTGGAGTCCGGCCTGGAAACGGTCCGTGACGGGGTGCACGTGGAATCGCTTCTCACCCGCGGCAAGTCCTACCGGCTCGGCGTCTCCTGCGCCGGGAACGGCAGCGTGGAGCTCACCGTCCGCACCGAACCCGATCCGGTGGCACGGCACTTGGACTGCGACGGCACGGCGACCCACGTACGCATCACAAAGGCCCCGACCAGGCTCGCCGTCGACGTCGAGGGCAAGCGGGGCGCGTCGGGGATGGTGGCCTGGCAGATCAGCGAGACTGGGACGTGACCTTCAGCCCTCGGGCCGGTCCGCTGCAGCCGCCACTCCCCATGTGCTGTTCGTCGCACTGCCGGTCGGCGGCGATCAGATCGGGATCCTGGCCTCTGCACCCGCAGGCCTGGCGTCGCGCCCGGATGTCCGCGTCGGGCGGAGGGGGCCTGCCGTACCGCGTTGTCAGCCCCGGCGCAGCGCGTCGTCGAACAGCCAGAAGTCAGGTCGAGGGTGCACTCGCCCGGTCGTCGAGTCGTCGCAAGCGTCGCGTCCTCAGCTGTCGGTTCAGGAAGAGGCCACTCAGTACCCAGAAGGGCGCGAGGACGAGCCCCACCGTGACCGCCTCCTGGCGAACGGCCACGAACGGTGACAACAGCGCGGCAAGCACCGGAAGTGCGGCAGCCGCATGACACCACACCCCCGGCAGCCAGATGCTCTGCCGACGCAGGATGCTCTCGCCCAACGGCCTTACCTCCGGTTGACCGGCCCAGTCGACGGCCTTGAACGCATAGCCTTCAACCCGCCGGGGATCACCCACAGGAATGGTCCAGCCTCGGAGATACTCCCCGGAGGGGAGAACCAGCACCGCCGGAGCGCTGAAGTCCGGCGGCATGCCGACGGTCTCAGCCCAGTACAACTGCCCTGGCTGCTTGGCGAGATGGGACGCGAGCACCTCGGCATCGACCGGCCGATCCACGAAGAGGATCCTCTCTCCGTACGGGGCCATGAGCCTTAGCCCGGACGCGAAGAACGCAACCCTGCCACCCACCCGGTCGCGAATGCGAGCTGGGTCGTGAGACGGCGGCGTGGGCGGGCGATGCCGACCAGAGGTCGGTCCGCCGATGACGACCGGCACCACCCGCGCGGAACCTTCGTACATCGCGGACTCCAGTACGTCCGCCGCACTGCCCCGAAAGCCGAAACTCTCGCGACCTCGCCAGATCGCTTCCCCGAAGGCCAGATACATGATGAGCAGGCCGATGATTCCCTCGCGGTTCAGAGCTGATTCCCAGGCAAGGAACACCACCCCATAGACGAAGGCGAGTGCGGCCAGCACCCGGAACAGCACCCGCCCCCGCACTTCGGGCCACCACTCACCAGTCGCCCGGAACCCTGCGGGGGGACCGCTCGGCAGCTGCCCATGGCTCATCGCCGCACGCGGCCTCACCACCCGTACGACAAGGGCGCACCCGAGGCCCACCAGCGACACGCCGAGCGCCGGCAGAACCAGCCACTGTCCGCTGGGCCACCAGGGCGAACAAGCGGTGGCCGCAGTAGCCACTGTCAGGCCCAGCCATATCAACACCCTGGCCATACCAGGAAGTTGAGGCACGAGGCATCCCTCCTCTGCATCCGCGTCATGCGCAATGCCCGAGGGTCTACGCCGGGACGCCTTGCCGCGACCAAGAACTTGTACATAGTTTTACCTGACTTGGATTCACAGCAAGAAGCACGGGGGTACGGATGAACGACCAGCAGCGCTCACTCGAGGTCGACGACTCCGAGTTCATGGACATAGCACGGGATCCGCAGGACGCGGCCCTGTTGCGTAAATCCCTTGAGCGGCTCTCGCAAGGGGTGGCCGGCGACACTGCCAAGGAGATGGCCCAGGAGGTCCTCGCAGGGCGCATCTCCCTACGTGACGCGGTTCAAATTCGGGCCTACAGCGAAGCGCTGGCGGACGGCATGCGCACGTTCCAGGAAAAGTGGGCAGAAATGTCCGACTCTGAACGCGAAGAGGCGGCTTTGCAGGGGGAGCGCCAGCGGGCCGAGGAACGTGCGGAAATCGCCAAGGAACAGGCAGCACACGGCAGTTCAAGATCCTCCCAGCGGGCACGGCACGACGGTAGCAACTGGAAACTCTGACACCTACCTGAAGAGCGGCCAAGAACGCAGCACGCGACACGAAGCGCGGACCAACGAGACCACGGGGCGATCAGCATGAACTTCCAGGTGAATCCTGTCGATATCGACGGCTACGGCAAAATGGTGCGCCGGGCACATGAGGACATGTCGAGAGGCAGTCAGCATTTGCGCTCCAAGGCCAATCTGCGGACGTCCGCGGTGGCTGAGCTCTGGCAGACGGTAGTCAACGACCACGACGAGTACGTGGATTCCGGAGAGCGGATACTTCAGGCCTACAGCACCGCCCTGTCCGCTTCCAGCGACGAGTTGCTCAGAACGGCGACGTACTACCGACTGACGGATGAGCAGGAGGCCGCCTCCCACGATTCCACCTACCGGTCTAGTGCAGGCGCCCCGGCCACCGCAGGTGTCAGCGCGATCCAACAGGGCATGTCACCGTTCGGGAACGGGGTTTCGTTCACTGACCGCGCGGATGCATCGGAGGCACTCACCGCGCCGAATCCGGACGCGCCGAAGACGACTTACGACCGCTTCAAGGAAGCGGATGCCGCGATGAAGGACCGGTTCGGGTTCGCCGGCGAAGCGGTGATCGCCATCCGCGACGCAGCCATGCCTCTGCCGATGGACAGAGTGGCGAAAGTCCTCGGCCCGCGAATCGACGCCTTCGCCAACGCGGACGGACCCCTTGGGGTCCTGGAAGCGACAGTCAGCACCGTCCTCGATGTCACCAGCCCCTCGGTCATGATGAACGAGGGACTCAAGCTTGCCTTCGACTTCGACCTGTTCGACTGGATCGCCCAGAATTTCGTCGGCGACTGGGGAACGTTCAAGGAGTGCGCCGAAGTCTGGCGTCAGGTTGCGGCGATGTGCTCTGCAGTCGCCACGAACATCTCTTACGGAAATGACCTGCTGACCAACACATGGCAGGGCAACGCAGCGAACGTGACGTGGGACTACTTCGACGGCCTGGCCGAAACCATCAGGGAAGCGGAGAAGAGTTTCGAGACGCTCTTCTCCTGCTACGAGCAGGTGGCTGAGCAGGTGGGTGGCCTCGTCAACCAGACGAAGGCACTCCTGTCCATCATCCTCGACCTGGCCATCATGGCGGGGGTCGAGGCCGCCGCAGGTGCAGCGGCAGCTCCGACCGGCGTCGGGTTGGTGCTCACCGCCGCAGCTGTGGCGTCCATCGGCCTGAAGGTCGCCAAGATGATCAAGTGCTGGGACGAGATCTGCATCCTCCTCAACGGGGTCTACCTCACCCTGCAGACCATCCACGCTTCCGGGAAGTCCGAGGTGGACCAGCGCCTGTCCGCCATCAAGTCCTTCCCTCTGCCTGCGAGTTACGACCATCCACACGAGCAGGTGTGACAACCGCTACTCGGCCTACGTGAGCTAACCGGGCTCGTGGGCCGCGGAAGGGGCGCTTCCCGTTGGCCCCAACCGCCGCACGTCCCGGGCTGTTCCCGTGACCCCCGAGAGGAAGCCCTCCGCGCGGGGGGACGCGTTGTCCGTGAGCCAGGACGGGTCGATGTCGCAGACCGCCACCTCCACCTCCGTGCCCGCGAGGGCGAGCGGGAGGGTGTGGACGACTGTGGACGGGAAGCTGAGGATGGTGCGGCCTATGGGGCCTCGGCGGGCGATGAGTTCCAGGGGGAGGTCGGGGCGGACGACCTCCAGGCCCGTGGCGGACGCCAACGCATGGAGTTTTTCTGCGCTTTCGCGGCGGTGGGCGAAGTAGCGGGTGGCGTTGTGGGTGCGGGCGAGGTCGGAGACGGCCGCCAGGTAGCGGTCGGGGTCGACGACGCCCGTTTCCACCAGGGACGTGCCGACCAGGTCCGCGCCCTTCGTCAGGCGGGGCGGGCCGAAGCGGGCGCGGGTCCAGGCGAAGGTGTGGGGGGTGAGGCGTACGCCCTGCGGGATCTCGTCGACCGGCATCGACGAGAAGACCTCCACCCGCGTGCCGTTGGCCGGCGTGAGGCGGCGGACCGCCGCGCGGGAGAACGGGGCGAAGACCAGGTCGCGGGGGCCGGGGCGGCCGCCGCGCCGGTGCCAGCGCACCAGCCGTTCGCCACGGGCGAGTTGGGCGATGAACTCCATCGTGGCCGTGCCGTCGTCGACGACGACCAGGTCGCGGGCGCGGGTGATGGTGAGGAGGAGCTGCACGTAGCGGGAGAACGGGTCGCCGATGACGACCCGGTGGGCGCGGCGCAGGTCGGACGTCAGGGCGCCGACCGTCTTCAGGGGCGCGGCCGCACCGCCGCGGGCCTCCTCCCAGCGCACCGAGTGCCCCTCGTCGCGGGCGAGTTCGGCGACGCGGCGCAGCTGGCCGCGGGACATCGGGTCCAGGGGGGAGAGGACGACGATCGTCAACTCTCCTGCTTCGGCGGCCCCTTGGGCGTCCGCGTGTGCCCACTCCAGGACGTTCAGGAGCTGGACCGGGCTCTCGACGAAGGCCAGCGTGCCGCCCGTACGAGAGCCGGTACGGGGCCGGCGGCCCGGGGCGCGGAGGTCAGGGGTCTCCTGCTCCGCGTCCCGGGGCGCGCCGTCGGGCCCGTGTTCGGACTTCACCGTGAGGTGTCCCCGTATCCCATGGGTTCCGTGGGTTCCGTCAGCCGGGTCAGACCGCGACCGGCTCGCGCTCGGCGGCCTCGGCCTCGGCCACGACGCCCTCGACGCGGCGCAGCTTCTTCATCGGGCCGAGCTCCGACTCGTACACCTTCTTGACGCCGTCACCGAGGGAGGCCTCGATGGTGCGGATGTCGCGGACGAGGCGGGTGAGGCCCTGCGGCTCCACCGAGGCGGCCTGGTCCGAGCCCCACATGGCGCGGTCGAGGGTGATGTGGCGCTCGACGAAGGTGGCGCCGAGGGCGACCGCGGCGAGGGTGGTCTGCAGGCCGGTCTCGTGGCCGGAGTAGCCGATCGGGACGTTCGGGTACTCCTGCTGCAGCGTGTTGATGACGCGCAGGTTGAGCTCCTCGGCCTTCGCCGGGTACGTCGAAGTGGCGTGGCAGAGCAGGATGTTGTCCGAGCCGAGGACCTCGACGGCGTGGCGGATCTGCTTCGGGGTGGACATGCCCGTGGAGAGGATGATCGTGCGGCCCGTGGCGCGCAGGGCGCGGAGCAGCTCGTCGTCGGTCAGCGAGGCGGAGGCGACCTTGTGGGCCGGGATGTCGAACTTCTCCAGGAAGGCGACGGCCTCGGTGTCCCACGGGGAGGCGAACCAGTCGATGCCGCGCTTCTTGCAGTGCTCGGAGATGGCCTGGTACTCGGCCTCGCCGAACTCCACGCGGTGGCGGTAGTCGATGTAGGTCATCCGGCCCCAGGGGGTGTCGCGCTCGATGTCCCACTGGTCGCGCGGGGTGCAGATCTCCGGGGTGCGCTTCTGGAACTTGACCGCGTCGCAGCCGGCCTCGGCGGCGACGTCGATCAGCTTGAACGCGTTCTCGAGGTCACCGTTGTGGTTGATGCCGATCTCGCCGGTGATGTAGACGGGACGGCCGGGGCCCGCGGTCTTGTTGCCGAGGGTGCGCAGGCGGGACTGGGATGCAGACATGAGGTGTTTCCTTAGCTGTTGAGGGAGTCGAGAGAAGGGCCGAGGATCCAGCTGGCGATCTCTCGGATCGCGCCTTCGCCACCGGGGACGGTGGTGACGGCGCGTGCGGCGCCGCGCACGACGTCGTGGGCGCTCGCGACCGCCACGGGCCAGCCGACGAGGCCGAAGCACGGGAGGTCGTTGACGTCGTTGCCGACGTAGAGCACGCGCTCAGGCGCGATGCCCTGCTCCTCGCACCACTGCTTGAGTGCGAGGTCCTTGCGGTCGATGCCGTGCAGGACCGGGATCTGGAGTTTCCGGGCCCGGGCGGCGACCACCGGGTTCTGTTCCGTGGACAGGATGAGCAGCGGGATGCCCGACTTGCGCAGGGCGGCGATGCCGAGTCCGTCGCCGCGGTGCACGGCGACGACCTCCCGTCCTTCGGAGTCGATCAGCACCTTGTCGTCGGTCTGGGTGCCGTCGAAGTCGATGACGATCGCGTCCACGTCGGACGCGGTCGGGAGCTCCTCGCGGTCGAGGAGCGGGGCGAGCGCACGGGCCCGCGCCAGGTCGTGCGGGTCGTCGACCTCCAGCACCCGGGCGGGGTCGGTGCGGACGAGTTCCGTACGGCCGAAGAAGCGGTGCTGGTGCGCGCGGAAGCCGGATGCGTCCATGGCGTACGCGGCGCCGGTCTCCAGGAGGTCCTGGGGACGGTCCTGTCGGCGCGGGCGGAACGACTTGTCGTGGTTGACGCCGTAGCCGCCGCCGCTGCGGTCCGTGGCGACGACCGTGGTGGTGGCGCCCTCGACCGAGTGCGTGTCCCGGCCGCCGATGACGGTCTCGGTCGCCTCGTCGGCGCTGTCCCGCCACACGAAGCCGTGGAAGGGGGCGACGGTCAGGGCGGTCTCGGCGCCCTTCTCGGCGACCGCGGCGGCGACGCCGTCCACGTCCTCGCGGGTCAGGAACGGGCTGGTGCACTGCACGAGCAGGACCACGTCGACGGGCGAGCCGTGCAGCGCCTCGTGGGCGTCCATGGCGTGCAGGACGGCGGCCTCGGAGGTCGCGGTGTCCCCGGCGATGGCGGCGGGGCGGAGCACGACCTCGGCGCCGGCCTCCCGGGCGACGGCCGCGATGGCCTGGTCGTCGGTGGAGACCACCACGTCGGTGACGTGCCGGGCGGCGCGGCACTCGCGCACGGCGCGGGCGACGAGCGGCACGCCCGCGACCGGGGCGAGGTTCTTGGCGGGTACGCCCTTGGAGCCGCCGCGCGCGGGGATCACGGCGAGAACGCGGCGCACGGGCACGGCAGTTGGGCTCTGTCCCGGTTGCGGGTTGCTCATGGGCTGTTCTCCTTGGGGAGCGGCCGTACGGGGAGTCGTCGTACGGGAAGTCGCGGTTGTGGCGGTCGGCGGGCGGGGCGTCACAGCTCGCCCATGCGCCGGATCACCGGGGCCACGCGCTGCACGCCGTGCCGGTAGGCGCCGCGTGCGGCCTGGCGCACGACCTGGCGCACCGGGCCGGGCTCCTTCGCGGCGACGGGCGCGCCGGGCAGCGGGGCGCCGTCGGGCCCGAGGTGGTGCCGGGCGAGCACGCCGGGCTGGTAGCCGGGTGCGGTGACGGGGGTGTAGTACGGGGCGATCGCCGGGGTGCGGTCGAGCGCGGCGAGCTCGGCGACCCGGGCGCGGGCCGCGTCGTACGCCCCGTCGATCGCGACGCCCTGGCGGGCCAGCCACGCCTCGTCCGGCTCGGGCACGTGGCCCTCGTCCAGCTGGTCCCAGGAGGCGAGGCAGCCGGAGCCCACGAAGTGGTGGTTGCCGAGCGCCTCGCGCACCCCGAGGTCGGTGAGGACCGCGGTGGGGATGCGCCGGTGCAGGGACTCCAGGGCGGCGGTCGAGGAGACCGTGACGAGCAGGTCGGTGCGGTCCAGGACCTCGCCCATGTGCCCGTAGACGAGGCGGCAGTTGGCGGGCAGCCCGCCGGGGACCTTCTGCGCCAGCTTCTGGTACGGGAGTTCCTCGATGTGCGTGGTGTGCTCGCCGGGCTTGGAGCGCAGCTTCAGCAGCACCTCGCGCTCCGGGTGCCGGCGGGCGTGCGCCACCATCCGGTCGAGGAGGTACGCCCGGTCCTTGCGGGTCTCCGGCACGGAGGGCTGCGCCGCGAAGGTCACGGTGTACGGGTCGTGCTTCTCGTACGGGGCGCCGCCGAGGAACGGCAGCGCGCACTCCACGACCGAGCCGGCGTCCGCGCCCACACCCTCGTACACGGCGCGGAAACGCTCCGCGTCCTGGCGGGAGTTGGCGAGGACCAGGTCGGCGCCGTGGCGGAGCAGCAGGCCGTCGGCGAGCTTCTCGTAGACGACGCCGACATAGCCGGTGGCTACGACGGGGCGGCGCTCGCGGCCCTGCCAGCTGTGGGCGAGCCCGTGCAGCAGCGCCTGCACGGCGCCGCCGACCAGGGCGAGCACGACCAGGTCGTACGGACCGTCCCCGTCCCCCTCCCGCATCTCGCGCAGGAACTCGACGGCGGTGACTTCGCGCAGCGTGTCGGCGCGCACCCCCACCTCGGCGAGCTGGCGGGGGGTGGGCGTCGCCCGGCCGCGGAGCAGGTAACCGTCGAGGCGGATGTCCTGGCGCTCACCCTCCAGGAGGCGGGTCGCGGTGAGCGAGCCCCACTTCCACCGGGTGTCGGAATCCGCGAGTACGGCGACCCGCTGCTTCTTCCTCGTACTTGGCACGTCGATGACGCTAGGAAGGAATTCGGTGGCGCGGCCTAATCCGAATACAACAAACGGTTAACAGCAGACCGCCGAACGGCCAACTGGCCCTCGAAAAAGGCCGGTTAACCAATCCGCCATGCTTCGTTCACCAACCGGCCCACTTGCGGTCGAGACGAATGGCGCTCGGACACCTAACGTCCCCTGCGTGGTTAAGCTCTCCGTCATCGTGCCGTTCTACAACGTGCAGCAATACGCGCCCGACACCCTGAGATCGTTGCGGGACAACGCGCGTGCCGACTTCGAATTCATTCTCGTCGACGACTGTTCGCGCGACGAGACGCCGGAGATCCTGCGGCGGGCCGAGCGCGAGCTCTCCGATGTCGCCCGGGTCAGATACGTACGACACGAGGTGAACGGCGGTCTGGCCACGGCGCGGAACACCGGCCTCGACGCGGCCGAGGGCGAGTACCTCACGTTCCTGGACGGCGACGACTGGCTCGCGCCCGGGTACTACGAGCAACTCCTCGCGTCCATGGAGGAGTTGGGCGTCGACTTCGTGCGCACCGACCACGTCCAGTGCACCGCCCGGGCGCGCAGCGTGCACCGGGTGCCGCACGGGCGGCGCAACACCGCGCTCGACCCGCGCTCGATCATCCTGCCCGCGGACCGCTCGACCTCGGTGGACTACGCGTTCGCCTGGGCCGGCATGTACCACCGGCGGCTGGTCGACAAGGGCCTGCTGCACTTCACCGACGGACTGCGCACGGCCGAGGACCGGCCGTGGATCTGGCGGCTGCACCGCGAGGCCGAATCGATGGCCGTCCTCGGCCATCTGGGCGTCTACTACCGGCGCGGCGTCGCCTCTTCCCTGACCCAGATCGGAGATGTCCGGCAGCTCGATTTCATTCGCGCGTTCGACCAGGTGGTACGGGAAACGGCCGCCGACCGGGACGCCGAGAAATTGCTGCCGAAAGCGGTGCGGACGTACTGCGCGATCATTTCCCATCACCTGGGTTCCATCGAAAGGTTTGAACCTCCCGTGGCCCGAAAGCTGCGCTCGCTGAGCGCCGCGGCACTGAAGCGCATGCCGCAGGACGTACTCGACGAGGCGCTCGACTCGATGGACGTGAAGCGCGCGACCCGGCTGCGCCGGCTGCGCCGCCGCCCGGTCTCGGCGGAGGTGGCCGCCTGATGGCCCCGCGCACCCGGGCCGAGCGCCGGACCGCTTCGGCGGGCAGCCGCCGGACCACGCAGATCTTCTTCGCCTCCACGCTGTACGGCGCCGCAACCCTCGCCGCAGCCCTGGACGCCGACTGCTTCCCGCCCGCCTCCCGGCGCCTGCTGCTGATCAGCAACAACGCGGCCAACCCGGAGACCGCGCCCGCACTCGACACGATGCCCGGCTTCGCGCAGCTGCGCGGCCGCTTCGACGGGGTGCTGTCCTGGAACGAGGCCATCTCCCCCTTCCACCCCGGGGGTTGGGCGCCGCGCGGCGACGACATCCCGCTGTGGGAGCGGTACCTGCGGATGCTGTGGGACCTCGGCGACGACGACGTGCATCTGGCCGTCGAGTCGATCCAGGTCAACCCGGCGCTCGCGCTCACTCAGATCTTCACCGGCGCCCCCGTGGACGTGTACGCGGACGGCCTGATGAGCTACGGCCCGACCCGCAACAAGCTGGACCCGCTGGTCGGCACCCGCATCGACCGGCTGCTCCACCTCGACCTCGTACCGGGCCTGAAGCCGCTGCTGCTCACCGAGTTCGGCGTCGAGGCGGAGATCGTGCCCGGCGACACCTTCACCAAGGTCCTCGCCGAACTCGCCGACGCGGGCCCCGACTTGGACCTGCCGTCCGGCCGGCCCGCGCTGCTGCTCGGCCAGTACCTCTCGGCGCTCGACATCCTCACCGCCGAGGAGGAGGAGCAGCTGCACGTCCGCATGCTCAAGGGCGCCCTCGAACTCGGCCACGAGCGCGTGGTGTTCAAGCCGCACCCGAGCGCACCGGCCCGCTGGTCGCGCCAGTTGGAGCAGGAGGCGGAGCGGCTGGGCGCCGAGCTGACCGTCCTGGACGAGCCGGTGCTCGCCGAGGTGCTGTACCAGCGGATGCAGCCCGCCCTCGTCGTCGGCTGCTTCTCCACGGCCCTGCTCACGGCGTCCGCGCTGTACGGCCTGCCGGTCGCGCGGATCGGCACGGAGGTGCTCCTGGAGCGGCTCACCCCGTACCAGAACAGCAACCGGGTCCCGGTGACGATCGTCGACGCGACCGTGCCCGAGCTCACCGACCGGGCGGCCGTCGAGGCCCAGCACCAGGAGACGCCCGACCTGGAGGGCCTGGTCAAGGCGGTCGGCTTCGCGATGCAGCCGCAGATCTACCCGGCGCTGCGCCCGGCCGCCGAGGAGTACCTCTCGGACCGGCTCAACGCGCACACCTGGCGCTACTTCAAGCGCCGCCGGCTCACCGCGCTCGCCCTGCCCGGGGCGATCCCCAGCCAGCTGGGCTTCATCCCGCGCAACGCGGCGGTGCGCCGCGTGGCCCGCCGGGCCCGGGCCGTCAAGCGGGCAGCCCTCGGATGAGCGCCCCGCCGAGCACCCTCCCGGCGCCCACCGCGGTCGTCGCCCCGCCCCCCGCCAAGGCCGCGCGCCGGGTGCCGCGGCTGCGCGCCCTCGACGGGCTGCGGCTGATCGCCGCGCTGATGGTCGCCGCGTACCACTACGGCGGCCGGGACGGGGAGATCGGCGAGGCCTGGGGCAGCTCGCCGAACCTGCAGTTCCCCACCGCGCACGAGTGGTTCGCGTACGGCTGTCTCGGTGTGCAGATCTTCTTCGTGATCAGCGGGTTCGTGATCTGCATGAGCGGCTGGGGCCGCCCCCTGCGCTCCTTCTTCGCGTCCCGCGTCTCGCGCCTCTTCCCCTCCTACTGGGTGGCGATCGTCCTGGTCACGGCGGTCTTCGCGCTGCCCCCGGTGACGTACGCGGCGGTCTCGCCGAGCGACGCCCTGGTGAACCTGACGATGCTGCAGCAGCCGCTGGGCGTGGACCGGGTGCTCGGGGTGTGCTGGACGCTCTGGGCGGAGCTGCGGTTCTACGCGCTGTTCGCGCTGTGCGTGGTCCTGCCGGGCGCGAACCGGCAGCGGGTGATCCTCTTCTGCGCGGTCTGGACCCTCGCGGCGGCCGTCGCGGAGGCGGCGAACTGGCCGCTCCTGGACGTGGTCCTGATGCCGGAGTACGCCCCGTTCTTCATCGGCGGCATCGGCCTGTTCCTCGTCCACCGGGACCGCAAGGACGTCACGGCCTGGGGCATCGTCGGCGTCAGCTGGCTGATCGGGCAGCACTACGCGGTGGACCGCCTGTGGCACGCCCCGAACCCGGACTTCTTCTCGTACCGCTCGTCACTCGCGATCATCGCGGTCGTGACCCTCGGATACGTGGCCGTCGCGGCGATCGCACTCGGCTGGCTGAACCGGGTCGACTGGGCCTGGCTGACCACGGCGGGCGCGCTCACCTACCCGTTCTACCTGGTCCACGAGCACCTGGGCTGGGTCACGGTCGCCGCCCTGCACCGCGGCCTCGGCCTGCCGTCGTGGGCGACGTTCGCGCTGACGATCGCCGCGATGCTGCTCCTCGCCCGCCTCCTGAACCGGTACGTGGAGGACTGGGCCACACCGTTGCTGCGGCGGAAGCTCACCGGCAGGTGAGCCCCCGCCCGGCGGGGGCCGTCAGGAGCCCGCGCTCGCCAGCGACAGCTTCGCCGCGAAGCCCAGGAACAGGGCGCCCGCGGCCGAAGTGGCCGTCGCCGAGAGGCGCTTGCGGCGGCGGAAGGCGTCGGCGAGCTTCGTGCCGCTGAAGATCAGGGCCGAGAGGTAGAGCACCGAGGCGAGCTGGGCGAAGGCGCCGAGGACGACGAAGGAGAGCGCCGGGTAGGCGTAGTCCGGGTCGACGAACTGCACGAAGAAGGCGATGAAGAACAGGATCGCCTTCGGGTTGAGCAGGCTGATGACGAAGGCTCGGCGGAACGGCTTCTCGTCCGGGCCGGTGGCGGCGTCGGCCGCGTCCCCGGAGCGCTCCTCGCGGCGGCTCTTCCACATCGACCAGGCGGCGCGGAGCATGCCGACCGCCATCCACGTGAGGTATCCGGCGCCCGCGTACTTCACGATGCCGAACAGCAGCGCGTTGGCCTGGAGCAGCGAGGCGACGCCGGCCGCGGAGAGCGTCATGAGGACGGTGTCGCCGCACCAGACGCCGGCCGCCGCGCGATATCCGGTGCGGACGCCGCGCCGGGCCGCGACCGACAGGACGTACAGGGAGTTCGGGCCGGGCAGCAGGATGATCAGGGCCAGGCCCGCGAGGTACGTGGGGAGGTCTATGACACCGAACATGCGCGGAGTCTCGCACGGCGCCCGGCGGACCTGACAGCGCATTCCGGATACCGGACGCCGCGCACCGCTCCCCCGCCGCAGGCCGCTTCAGAACCGCTCCGTCGGCTCGTACGCCCCCCACACCTCCCGCAGCGCCCCGCACACCTCGCCGACCGTGGCGCGGGCGCGCAGCGCCTCCTTCATCGGGTACAGCGTGTTCGTCTCGCCGGCCGCCGCCTCCCGGAGCGCCGCGAGCGCCGAGTCGACGGCCGCCCCGTCCCGGGAGGCCCGCAGTTCGGCGAGGCGGGCGACCTGCCGGGCCTCCAGGGCCGGGTCGACGCGCAGCGGCTCGTACCGCTCCTCCGTGTCCGACACGTACCGGTTCACGCCGACGACGACCCGCTCCCCCGCCTCCGTCTCCCGCGCGATGCGGTACGCGTTCCGCTCGATCTCGCTCTTCTGGAAGCCCTGCTCGATCGCGGCGACCGCCCCGCCCAACTCCTCGACCCGGTCCATGAGGTGAAGCGCCGCCGCCTCCACGTCGTCCGTCATCCGTTCCACCACGTAACTGCCCGCGAACGGGTCGACGGTGGCCGTCACGTCCGTCTCGTACGCGAGGACCTGCTGGGTGCGAAGGGCCAGGCGGGCGGACTTGTCGGTCGGCAGGGCGAGGGCCTCGTCGAAGGCGTTGGTGTGCAGCGACTGGGTGCCGCCGAGTACCGCGCCGAGGCCCTGCACGGCGACCCGCACCAGGTTCACCTCGGGCTGCTGCGCGGTCAGCTGGACGCCCGCGGTCTGCGTGTGGAAGCGCAGCATCTGCGACTTGGGGTTCCGGGCGCCGAACTCGTCCCGCATCAGCCGGGCCCACATCCGGCGCGCGGCCCGGAACTTGGCGACCTCCTCCAGGAGTGTCGTACGGGCCACGAAGAAGAACGACAGGCGCGGCGCGAAGTCGTCCACGTCCATGCCGGCGGCGAGCGCGGTGCGGACGTACGCGATGCCGTCGGCGAGGGTGAAGGCGATCTCCTGCGCGGGCGAGGCGCCGGCCTCGGCCATGTGGTAGCCGGAGATCGAGATGGTGTTCCACTTCGGCAACTCGGCCCCGCAGTACCGGAACAGGTCCGAGGTGAGCCGCAGCGAGGGCGCGGGCGGGAAGATGTACGTGCCGCGGGCGATGTACTCCTTGAGCACGTCGTTCTGCACGGTGCCCGTCAACTGCCCGGCGGGGACGCCCTGTTCCTCGGCGACGAGCTGGTAGAGCAGCAGCAGGAGCGCGGCCGGGGCGTTGATGGTCATCGACGTGGAGACGCGGTCGAGGGGGATGCCGTCGAACAGGGTCCGCATGTCGTCGATCGAGTCCACGGCGACGCCGACCTTGCCGACCTCGCCCGCCGCGAGCGGGGCGTCGCTGTCGTGGCCCATCTGGGTGGGCAGGTCGAAGGCGACGGAGAGGCCGGTCGTGCCGTGCTCGATCAGCTGCCGGTAGCGGGCGTTGGACTCGGCGGCGGTGCCGAACCCGGCGTACTGCCGCATCGTCCACGGCCGGTGGGTGTACATCGCCGGGTACACGCCCCGCGTGTACGGAAACGCGCCGGGCTCGCCCAGTTGCCGTGCGGGGTCCCAGCCCGCCAGCGCCTCGGGGCCGTAGACCGGCTCGACGGGCAGACCCGACTCGGACTCGCGCGCCATCTGCTGTCCCTCTCGTACGCATACGGAACGGTTCGCTCCCCATCATCGGCGGGAATCCTCCCGGAGGGGTACGACCGGGGACTGGTGGGGGGGCGGATGCGTCGCACGTACGGCAGACGAGGGCGGATCGGGGCGGTGCTCGCGGCGGCGGCGCTGCTCGCGGGGTGCAAGGTGCACGCGGCGGGGCCGGGCAGCGGGCCCGGCGTCCACGTGGACGCGAAAGCGCCGGGCCGCTCGGCCACGCCCTCGCCCACGCCCCCGAAGCCCTCGCCGCCTCCGTATCTGGCGCCGGGCGCGCAGGGCACGAAGGTGCGCGAACTGCAGGCGCGGCTGCGGCAGATCGACTGGTTCACGGCCTACCCGACGGGCCGGTACGACGCGGACACGACCGCGGCCGTCAAGGGTTTCCAGGCCAAGCGCGGCCTGCCGGGCACGGGCAGCACGGACCGGACGACCTGGCGGCGGCTGCTCGCCATGACCGGCGAGCCGGGGTACTTCGACCTGTACGCGGGCGGGGACCAGCCGCCCGCGAAGCCGGACCCGCGCTGTCTGACGGGCCGGGCGCTGTGCATCAGCAAGAAGAACCGCACGCTCAGCTGGGTGGTGGACGGCACGGTCCGCTCGACGGTCGACGTCCGCTTCGGCTCGCAGTACACCCCCACCCGTGACGGTGTGTTCCAGGTCTACTGGAAGTCCCGCCACCATGTGTCGACGCTCTACGACACCCCGATGCCGTACGCGATGTTCTTCAGCGGCGGCCAGGCGGTGCACTACTCGGCGGACTTCGCGGCCCGCGGCTGGTCGGGCGCCTCGCACGGCTGCGTCAACGTCCGCGACGAGGCGAAGCTCGCGGCGCTCTACGCGCAGGTCCGCAAGGGCGACAAGGTCGTCGTCCACTGGTGACCGGGGGCTGCGGCGCCGGCGGGGAGGTTGGAAGAGGAGGGGCGGAGGTGGGACCGGGGGAACGTGTCCCACCCCCGCCGATTGCGCTGGAGCCGTGGGGTACGGGGGGAACCCCGGCTCGCGCGCGGCCGATGACCAGTCGGCTCACTTCTTACTGCGCCAGGCGGTTGAAAACTGTCACACCCGCAAGATCACGGTGCGGTCACGGATTTCCGACGGCCCCGGATCCGCTCGTCGAGGTGGGCGAAACCGCAGGTGAGGCGGTTGTGCTGGGGGCCGCGCCGGTCGCCGTCGCGGTGACGGTGGGCGAGGCGGAGGCGGACGCGGAGGAGGTGGGTCCGGCCGAGGTGGGCGTGACGACGGCGCCGGTGCCGCCGTTGCCGACGGGCTTGTTGCCGGCCGGGCCGCCGTTCCGGTCGCTGTCCTTGCCGCCTTCGGAGCCGCCGGACGAGCCCTCGCCGTCCTCTCCGTCCTCGCCGTCCCGGCCGGAGCCGCCCTCGCGGCCGCCGGAGCCCTCGCCGGAGACGACCTTCGTGCAGAAGCTGCGCACGCCCTCGGGCCCGCCCGCGGACGATTCGATCCGGCGTTTCTTCTCCGCGTCCATCGGCTTGCCCGCGAGGTAGTCGCGGCAGCCGTCGACCACGCGTGCGTACCACTCCTCGCGCTTCTCGCGCGGGAGGGCCGTGTCGGTGGGCGTCGGCACGATGCCGTCCGAGGCGGAGGCGTCGCCGCCGCCCTGCGAGGGGTGGCCGGCGCCGGGCGCGGTGCCGTCGACCTCCCCGTCGGGCGTCGCCGAGCCGCTGCCGCCGTGGCTGTGACCGGACCCGGATGTGCCGGGCGTCGGCGAGATCAGCGGGTCGGGCCCGGTGGGCGAGGCGGAGACGGAGGTGCCGGGGCCCGGCTCCTCGCCGCCGAAGGGGGTGGGGATGACGCCCGCGCCGGCCATGGCGACGCCGCCGAGCGTGCACGCCGCGAGCGCCGCCGCCAGTCCGTACCGCAGGGGTCTTCCCCAGCGCGTACGGGGCTGTTCGGCGCCGGAGCCGATGCGTACGGCCCCGCTGTCGCCGAGGACGGCGGTGTCGCCGGAGCCGGAGCGGAGGCCGGACGGCGCGGCGCCGGGCGCGGCGTCTACACGCGTGGCATGTGCGCCGCGCGCGGCCCGGAACGCGGCCAACGCAGCTGCCTCACCGGGGAGTTCGCCGCTCGCGGAAACGCCCGGCAGCGCAGGCGCCGAGGCGGCCTGGCCGAGCATCGCCGCGAGGCGTTCTGCCTGGACACGGGCGTGATCGTCGACGGCTTCGAGGGGCTCGCCGCGAAGCAGTCGCTCCGCCGCGTCCCCATCGAGCCACTGGTACTGCTCGTCGGCCATCACATGTCCTTCTGCGTCCGCGGACGCGAATCCGTCACACCCGCCGACGACATGGGCGCCCGTGCGGCGCGGCCTCTGCCGGGTTGCGGGGGAACCGCGCCGAGCCCGTCGGCGGAGTCGGCCGCGGAGCCTGCGGCGGCCTCGGCGCCGAGCATCTCGGCGAGTTTCTTCAGGCCCCGGTGCGCGGCGGTACGGACGGCGCCGGGGCGTTTGCCGAGGGTCTGGGCGGCGCTCTTCGCGTCGAGGCCGACGACGACGCGGAGCACCACGGCCTCGGCCTGGTCCTGGGGCAACTGCGATATCAGGGCGAGGGTGTCGCCGGTGGCGAGCGCCTCCATGGCCTCGCTCGCGGTGTCCGCCTCGGCGGGCTTCCCTGTGAGTTCCGTCTCATCCCCGCCGATGGCGGGCCGACGGCCGCGCATCCGGATGTGGTCGAGGGCGCGATTGCGGGCGATCCGGGCGGCCCAGCCGCGGAAGCGGTCGGCGTCGCCCTCGAACCGGTCGAGGTCGCGGGCGATCTGCAGCCACGCCTCCGACGCGACGTCCTCGGCGTCGGGCTCGCCCACGAGCGTGCGTATGTAACCGAGCAGCCGCGGGTGCACGGCGCGGTACACAGTCCGGAACGCGGTCTCGTCACCGTCCTGTGCCGCGAGCACCGCGGCGGTCAGCTCCGCCTCGTCCCCCAACAACTCCCTCATCCTGCCCATTTCGCAGCCCAGCAGGAACAAGACGCTACGGGCTGAACGGCCCCCACGTCCATGTCTGCACTACCCGCAACTGCCGGGTAACAGAGCGGTGTGACACAAAACCCCGTCACGGCGCTGAAGAGAGTACGGGCCTGCGCGGCCCGTGCCGTGCGACGGCCGGGGCCTCTCCTGTGGGGGGTGGCGGCCCCGGCCGATCGCTGGCGGGTTTCATTTTGGCCCTGGTCAGGGCTGTTCTCTCGCAGGTTCCGCGTTCTGCTGCACGGCTTCCCGGACGTCCGCCGTCTCGTGGGCGAACGCCTCCAAGTCCCACTCGTCGACGTCGGACGCCTCCGAGGGCCGAACGCCCCACGTGACCTGGGCCACGGTGCCCGCGTCGACCCAGGCGCAGGAGCGCCACACGGACACCTTGTCGGGGCCGGGGCGGTCCGCCTTCAGCAGCCAGCACTTGATCATTTCGCCGGCGTCCGCGCTGATCGTCTTCTCGGCCACGATCCGCCGGCCGTCCCGCTTCAGGGCCCGTTCTTCGACGTACTCCAGGAACGTGCCGAAGGTCCCGACCAGCCAGTCCACCTTCCCGTACACGCCCTCGACGGTGAGCCGGCCGGCGTCCCGCTCCGTGCTCGGCGGGTCGTACGCGCCGGACACCCCGACCGCCCCGGACACGTCGTCCCGCATCGCACGCGCCAGGGCGGGATCGGCGCCGGAGTCCGCCAGGCGGTAGCGGATGCCGATCGACTCCGGCAGGACGAGGCGTTGGCGCGGCGCCGGCGCGGTGGGGGGCGGAGACGCATCGGGGCCCGGCGGCACGTACACCTCGTCGTCGCCGCAGCTGGAGAGCACCAGCGCCGCAGCAAGGACGAGGACCGTGCGGCGGGCCCTCATGCGCACGTCGCCATCGTGTCGGACCTGCCCTTCACGTCGAAGTCCCGGGCCATGCCGACCGAGTTGAGGTGGGCGATGTCGGCCTGCTCGAAATCGAAGTCGGCCGGGGGCGGATAGCCGCTGTCGAGGTCGCGCCGGTGCTCGCTGGGGATGCCCCAGTCGTACCGCTTCTGCACCTCCACCTGGTAGTGGATCTCGCCGTCGACCTTCTCGCCGACGATGCGGTACTGGAAGTGGTGGAGGGCGTAGTACCACTCCATGCTCCGCTCGCCGTCCTCGTTGGACGCGTGGGTCGACTGCCACTCGGTGGTGAACTTGCCGTCGGGGCGCTTGCGGACGTCCTCGTCCAGGGTCTTGTTCACGTCCTCCTGGAACTGCGGGATGTCCTCCATCATCTGCTGCGGTTCGACCTCCACGGGCCGGCCGCTGCCGTCCAGGTAGTGCTTGAGCAGACCGGCCGCCGTGGGCCAGCCCTTCGCGGTGGCGAGGATGGCGGCGACGTTGTTCAGCTTGCGGTGCACCGCGGCGTCCCTGGCCGTCGGTTCGAGGATGCCGTGCCGCCGGTCCTCGACCTCGAAGTTGTGCGGCGTACCGAAGATCACCTTGAGGCAGTCCGCGATCCACTCGTCGTTCTCGCGGGCGTCGGCGAGGATCTCCTCGGCCCGCTTCTCGAAGGAGTCGGCGAGCCGCTGCCGCCCCTGCACATACGCGTCCGTGTCCGGGTCGTTCGGGTCGACGAACTCCGACCAGCTGACGCCGCCGTCCTCGCCGATGCGCATGCCCTCGTCCAGGGCCTCCTGGTTGAGGTCCACGGCCCGTCGGCGCAGCGCCTCCAGGCCCTTGAGGCCGCCCGTGCCGCGCGCCCCGTCGGCCTCCTCGTCGATGAACCGGCAGACGGCCCTGACCTGCGCGTCGAGGGAGTCGATGCCGAGTTCTATGCGGTCGCAGTACTTCTGCGCGCTCTCCCCGCCCTCCCCGCGCCAGTGGTCGTCGTGCAGCTTGCGCACCACGTCGTCGTGGAAACCCGCGCGGGCTTCCTTGATCTTGCGGTGGATGGTCTCGTTCCAGTGCTTCGCGAAGGACTCCAGGGCGGCGATGTCGATCTCGATCACCTGGCTGAAGGTCACCATGGCGCGTCTCCGTTCAGCGGTAGATGTTCGAGAGGTCCTGCGCCGTGCGGGCCTCGTTGGTCTCGTACGCGGCGGCGCTGCTGCGGAAGTTCTCGGAGGCCAGGTTCAGCCGGTCGGTGACGATCCTGTTCAGCTCCTCCCAGCGGCGCTGCATGTCGTCGATGCTGTGGACGAAGTCCCAGCCGGGGGCGGCCTTGGCCAGGTCGGCGCAGGCGTCGTCCGCGATGCCGATCGTCTTGCGGATGGTCTCCGACGCGGTGTCGCAGGCGTCGGCGCGGCCCCGTACCCAGGAGGGCGTGACGCCGACGTCCGGGTCGGTCCCCCACGGCTGCGGCGGCTGCAGCCCGTCCGGCGGCGGGTCGTACGGCCCCGTCGGGCCCGGCGTCGGCTCCGGGCGGTGCGGGCCGCTGTCCGGCCGTTCCGGCTCCGGGTCGGGGTCCGGGCTCGGGCCCGGGGACGGGGACGGGGTCGGTTCCGCCGTCACGGCGAACGCCACCCTGGGGTCGACCGGCTCGCTCATCAACCATCTCCTCGAGTCATGCGCGCGGGCCCGCCCCACAGAGGCGTCTCCCCCGGCCCCGTCCTCGAAGAGCGCACGGCAGGGCCGCCGGAGCGGGATGCGCGGAGCCCTATCTCAGCAGCCCCGCCCGACCCCGCTTCCGGCGACCCCAACTACCGTGCTCCGACGGCGAGTTCACCTCACCCCGGCAGGGGCCCGGCTCAGGACCCGAAGGTCTTCTCCAGCCGCCGCAGCTGCGCCTCGTACAGGTCCTGCGGCAGCTCGGCCTTCTTCGGGTCGGTCAGGTGCAGCGCAAGGAACAGCGCGAGCACGTTCCCCTGGCGTACGGCGGTCATCCGCAGCGGCACCTGCTGGCCCTGGGCCTTGCCGGTCATGGACCAGGCCACGCCCTCGTCGCCGCCGGCCGGGGTCTCGCCGGGCTGCACGTCCACGTACTCGACGGTGGCGCCGCCGTTGTTGCCCGAGGTGCTGAACCCGTCGGCGCACGCGTCGAGAGCCTCGCGCAGGTCGGCGAGGGTGGTGGCGGCGCCGTCGCCCTCGTACGAGAAGAGGCTGGCGGTCACGGCGAGGCCGCGCTCGGTGGTCGAGCCGTAGGAGCGGCTGGCCCAGGCCTTGGCCGCGGGGGTGCGGTCGACGCCGGAGCCGGTCATGTCGGCGAGCGGCCGGCACTCCTCCCGGTCGGCCTTCGGGCGCACGGCGGGCTGGTCGTTGTCCTCGATGCGGTAGCCGCGGACATCGGTCTTGTTGGCGAGGGCGCCCGCGAGCCGGATCTCGGACGGGACGGGGGCCGCGGCCGCCTTCGGCTTCTCGGCCTTGCCCTTGCCCTGGTCCTGCCCGGCCGGTTCCGCCGAGCAGCCCGCGAGACAAACGAGGGCGACGGCCGCGGTGGCGGCGGCGCGCAGGGGGCGTCGCATACGTATCTGCTTCACATCCGTACAGCGCCGCCCGCGCCCCACTCGTCACAGTCGCAGGCCGGGGCGGGTGTCGCGGAGGCCTTGCGGTGGGCTCGCGGTGGGCTCGCGGGGGCCGTGGCGATTCGGCGAACGCTTGGCGACGCGCGTGTGAGGGTTCCGGGGACCTGCCCCGAACCGGGTAATGATCTGCGCCTCCGGTGCGCAGTAGCCCTACGTGACTGCACTGCAAGCAACGGCCACGGCCGCCAAGCCCGCGAAGCCCGCCCGCTGGGCCGCCGACTCCGTCTCGATGCTCCGCGAGGGCGCCCGCCTCCGCCTGGACCACAGTCCGCAGAGCCTGTGGAGCGTGGACCGGGTCATAGCCGAACTCCGCCGCGAGAGCCCGCCGTACGAGGCGGTCGCCCAGGCGCTGCGCGGCTACGGCTCGTACGCGGGCGAGGTCCTGGTGCGCGAACTCGGCGCGGCCTGGGAGGAGACGGCGGACGGGTACCTTCTCCGCACCCCGGACGGCGCCCTGTGGGACCCCATCGGGGAAGCCCGCCGCACCTTCGAGGCGGACGGCTCGCTGCGCCTGCTGTGCCTGGACGCGATGCGCGCGAACTGAAACAACCGGGGCGAAGCGCCCCGCTTCCCTCCCCTTCCCGAAACCTGCGGCGCTGTCGTTCGGCTTTCCCGCCGTCGTGGCTGGTCGCGCAGTTCCCCGCGCCCCTGCCGGGGCACGTATCCCCCTGCCTGCTGTGCCCACGACGGCGGGAAAGCCGATAGAAGGAAGCCCTCCGGCTTTTGAGGAGCCGGGGGGCCGGGGGCGGAGCCCCCTGGGGTCAGCCCTGGACGCGGGCCCGCCGTGACACCACCGCTCGTACCACCCTGCGTCCCTCCGTCGAGACGACCAGGGCCTGGCGGAGGCCACCGGACGCGGTGGTCAGGAGGTCCAGGATGTGGGTCTGGCGGCGGAGTTCACCGGCCGTCAGCGGCCCGTCGTCGTCCGTCGCGTCGAGCAGCCGGTGCACCTGGAGGGCCGCCGACGAGCACGCCTCCGCCCAGGCCCGCAGCCCCCCGGAGGGGAACTCCCCGGGCGCGGCGGCCAGCATGGCCCGTACGAGCTGCGCCCCCTCGTCGTCCCCGTCGACGCCCGCGTACGACTCGCGGAGCCGCGTCAGCTCGTCGGCCCAGCCCGCGCCGCCCGCCTCCAGGCTCGACCAGAGGGGGCGCAGCGCCTCGTCGTCGGTCTCGCCGAGCAGGGGGAGGCAGCGGTCCAGGCAGGCGAGGCCGCCCGCGGCCAGACTTCGGTCGTCGGCCTGAGCGATCAGTTCCACCAGGCTCATGGGGGTCGCCTTCCGTCGCGAACGCAGCACTTCCAGTTACTGCGCCTTACAGCGCCCCGCTGGCCGAAAACGTCACCGCAGTGGCCGAATCGGCACCGTTCGTTCGCACGGCCCGGCCCGTACCGTCACTGCCGGGGCAGCCCGAGCCGCTCCAGGAACCGGAAGAACAGCAGCTCCGCCGACGGCTCGGCCGGCGCCCGCAGCACCTTGGCCAGGTCCTCCGCCGACGCCGGCGCCCGCCCCGCCTCCTCGGCCCACGCGACCGCCCGCTCCGCGGCGTCCCGCGGCGGCAGGAACAGGTCGTCCGGCTCCTTGCCCTCCGCCGCGAGGAAGGCGGCCATCGCGTCCGGCGCCAGGCACGCGTTCCACGCCCCGGACTCCGGCCCCGCCGCCTCGACCGCCACGCACGCGCTGTCCATCACGAACCCGAACAGCGCGGGCGCCCCGGAGTCCGCGGCCAGCCGGTCCATCGACCCGACGTCGGGCACCGAGGCCTCCCAGATCTGCCAGCCCTCGGCCCGCGACTCGTGCAGCGCAAGCCCGTCCCGTACACCGCCGAGCCCGCCGAGCTCCGCCAGCGGCCGCTCGCCGTGACCCACGACGTAGTACCCCCAGAAGCCCATGTCCGCTTCCCCCTCGCCCCCATGTCAGACCGTCGGCTCTGCCTCGAATCCAACACACCGGCAAGGGAGTTCGCCACCGAAAGCGGCCAAGGTCCACTGGACGGACGGGCCCCGGCTCAGCCCAGCCCCTTCGCCAGGTCCTGGAACTCCGCCCAGGACAGCGCCGGCTTCCGGTCGTCCCAGACCTTCTGGGCGAGCGCCCGCAGCGGCATCCGGATGCCGTCCGCGACCTGCGCCTGCGTCTGCGACTCCGACAGATCGCACCAGACCGCGAACCGCGCCCCCAGGATCTGCCCGTCGTACTTCTCCGCCACCGGCTGCGTCTTGCGCAGCACCAGCGGCGTCCACTCCTCGTAGATCCGCTTCCCCGTCGGGTACGTGAACTCGTTGGGCTCGCCCAGGACGTAGTACAGGTACTCGTCGTTGAGGTTGACCACCTTGCGGCCCGCGTCCAGATACTCCACGGGCTCCCGGGCGCCGATCTCCTTGCCCGTCCAGTACTCGACCTCGATGTCCTTCGCCGGCTGCACCGTGCCGCCGCGGAAGAACCCGTCGTTCCACGCCTTCAGCTTCTTGCCGGTCGGCCGCACCTTGTCCGCGCGGTCGTTCAGCCAGCCCGTCGCCAGGTCCTGCACCTTCGCCGCACCCCCGTACCGCTGCTGCGCCGCCCGCGCCAACTGCGGGTACGACGCCTCCGGGTCCGAGGCCATCAGCGCCCGGTACTCGTCCGCGCCCAAGTGCCAGTACGCGCCCGGGAACAGCTCCGCGTACTCCGCCAGGAGCTCGTCGACGATCTTCCCGGCGGCCGGCTTCGAGATGTCCACCGCACCCCGCGCCGGCACCCCGCTCGCGTCGACCAGCTGCAGGTCCGGGTGCGCCTTGATGACCGCGCCCAGATGCCCCGGCGAGTCGATCTCGGGGATCACCGTGACGTGCAGATCGGACGCCAGCTTCACGATCCGCCGCACCTCGGCCTTGGTCAGGTGCGGCTCGGACACCACCTCGGGGTGCTCGTCCGACTCGATCCGGAACGCCTGGTCGTCGGAGAAGTGCAGCCCCAGCTGGTTGTACTTGAGGTCGGCGATCTCCCGGACCCGCTCCTCGATCCACTCGGCCGAGAAATGCTTGCGCGCGATGTCCAGCATGAACCCGCGCTGCGCCTTGGCCGGTTCGTCCCGTACGACCCCTTCGGGCGCGGTGCCGTCGGCGCGCGTCATCTGCTTCAGGGTCCGGGTGCCGTAGAAGACGCCCGCGTCGTCCGTCGCGGTGATCCGCACCCGCCGGTCGCCGACGTCCAGGGTGTACGCCTCCGGGCCCGCGCCGCCCGAGTTCAGGGCCAGCGTCACGTCCCCGGGCCCGGCCTTCTTCCCCTCCGCGTACTTCAGCTTCAGCTCGCCGGCCAGGAGCCGCCCCTCGTCGGCCAGTTGCCGGGCGTCCTTCTTCGCGACGACGACCTCGCCCTCGGGCCCCGGCTTCCACCCCGGCCCGCGCGCCGCCTCGTGCTCGGCGACGGCGGGTATGGTCCGCGGCGCCTTCGACATCGGGTACGTGGGACTCGGCTCGGCCGCCCTCGGCGGCGGGCTGTCGTCCGCGCGGTCCCCGCCGTCCGACGCACCGCCGCCCGGCCAGAGCGTCACCGCCAGGACGACGGCGCCGCCCGCGACGACCGCCCCGCCCACGACCGCGGCCGTCGCGCCGCGGCCACGACGGCCGCCCCGGTGCGCGCGCCGGCCGTGCTGCCCGGTCATGAACGGCTCCCGGAATCCGAGTCAAAGATCATCCGCATCACGTGAGCAACCTCCCATGAGAGCCGACACCCCGGAACGGTTTCCGGACGGCCGTCCACGACCCGTACCGAAACTCTCCCGTCCGGGTGAAATTCGCGCATCCGTCGGACAGCTCCCGTCACGCGTCGATAGCGTGACGCCACTTCCCGGCCCGCCGATCAGCCCCGCCGAGTCCGGCCGGCCGGGTCCTGGGCCGATCGGGTTCCGAGCCGGTCGAGTTCCGAAGCCACATCGAGTCCTGGGCCGGTCGAGCCCGGCACCGGCCCGCGGCGCCTTCCACCGGCACCGCCTCACCGAGGAGCGCACGCTGCACACGCCTCCGCAACCGCGAGCCCGGCACCTGCCCGAGCCCGGAGCCATACCGGCCCGGGGCCGCGGCAGCGGCCCCACCACCACCGTGCACCGGGGCATCGAGGTCTTCAACCGCGCCCCCGCCGCCACGGCACACGCCTGGCTCCTCGCCTGCTGCACCAGCCCCGACTGGGCCGAACGGCTCACCGCACACCGCCCCTACCCGGACCCGGACGCGCTGCTCGCCGCCGCCGACGAGGCCGCGTACGACCTCCCGCCCGCCCAGCTCGCCGCCGCCCTCGCCGCCGAACGGCCGCACGGACCGCACCCGTCCGGCATCCCCGCCGCCGCCCGCACCGCCCTCGACGCCGCACACGCCGCGTACGAGAGCCGCTTCGGCCACGTCTTCGTCATCGCCCTGGAGGCGTACCGCCCGGAGGAACACCTCGACCAGACCCTCGCCGGCCTGCGCACCCGGCTCGCCCACGACGCCGAGGACGAACGCGTCGTCGCCGCCGACCAACTCCGCCTCGTCGCCCGCGCCCGCCTCACCCGACTCGTCCGCGGCCTCGCCGGGCAAGCCGCGGAAGGCCCCGGGAAACGCGGGAAATCCAGGGAATTTCCGGATTCCGGTGCGGCCGATAGCCCGTACGTGCCTGTTTGATCACACCTGAGGACCCCGCGCGGGCGTACCGACAGTTGGTCGATACGATGACGGACGGCCGGTGGACCGTACCCGGCCGGGCCTGACCGACAGAGAAGCCGGCCGGCCCCAATCCCCGCTCCCGGAGGGTTCTTCCGTGCCGGCTGGAACGCTGTACCGCGGCCGGGAAGGAATGTGGTCCTGGGTGGCTCACCGAGTCACCGGCGTCCTCATCTTCTTCTTCCTGTTCGTACACGTCCTCGACACCGCTCTCGTGCGTGTCTCCCCCGAGGCGTACGACGAAGTCGTGGCCACCTACAAGACACCGCTGGTCGCACTCCTTGAGTACGGCCTCGTCGCGGCCATCCTCTTCCACGCGCTCAACGGCCTGCGCGTCGTCGCCGTCGACTTCTGGTCGAAGGGCGCCCGCTACCAGAAGCAGATGCTCTGGACCGTCATGGCCGTCTGGTTCGTGCTGATGGTCGGGGCGCTCTACCCGGTCCTCGGCCACGCCGTCCGCGAAGTCTTCGGGAGCTGAGCCACATGTCCGCTGACACGACCGCAGCCAAGACCGACGACGTGACGCTGTACGACGTGGACAACCCCGCGCCCGTCATCGAGCCGCCGCGCAAGCGCACCAAGAAGACCCCGAAGGCCACCCGTGGCAACTTCGAGATGTACGGCTGGCTGTTCATGCGCCTGTCCGGCATCGTCCTGGTCGTCCTGGTCCTCGGCCACCTGCTGATCCAGCTCGTCCTCGACGGCGGCGTCTCCAAGATCGGCTTCGCCTTCGTGGCCGGCCGCTGGGCCTCCCCGTGGTGGCAGGCCTGGGACCTGGTGATGCTGTGGCTGGCGATGCTGCACGGCGCCAACGGCCTGCGCACGATCATCAACGACTACGCCGAGCGCGACAACACGCGCTTCTGGCTCAAGATGCTGCTGTACACCGCGACGGTGTTCACCGTCCTGCTGGGCACGCTGGTGATCTTCACCTTCGACCCGAACATCCGCTAGGCCCGGGGCTGAGGTAACCACTCATGAAGATTCACAAGTACGACACCGTCATCGTCGGCGCCGGCGGCGCCGGCATGCGCGCCGCCATCGAGGCGACGAAGCGCAGCCGCACCGCCGTGCTGACCAAGCTCTACCCCACCCGCTCCCACACGGGCGCCGCGCAGGGCGGCATGGCCGCCGCGCTCGCCAACGTGGAGGAGGACAACTGGGAGTGGCACACCTTCGACACGATCAAGGGCGGCGACTACCTGGTCGACCAGGACGCCGCCGAGATCCTCGCGAAGGAGGCCATCGACGCGGTCCTCGACCTGGAGAAGATGGGCCTGCCGTTCGGCCGCACCGAGACCGGCAAGATCGACCAGCGTCGGTTCGGCGGTCACTCCCGCAACCACGGTGAGGCCCCGGTCCGCCGCGCCTGCTACTCCGGCGACCGCACCGGCCACATGATCCTCCAGACGCTGTACCAGAACTGCATCAAGGAGGGCGTGGAGTTCTTCAACGAGTTCTACGTCCTGGACCAGCTCATCGTCGAAGAGGACGGCGTCAAGAAGTCCGCCGGCGTCGTCGCGTACGAGCTGGCCACCGGCGAGATCCACGTCTTCCAGGCGAAGTCGGTCATCTACGCCTCCGGCGGCACCGGCAAGTTCTTCAAGGTGACCTCCAACGCGCACACCCTCACCGGCGACGGCCAGGCGGCCTGCTACCGGCGCGGACTGCCGCTGGAGGACATGGAGTTCTTCCAGTTCCACCCGACCGGCATCTGGCGCATGGGCATCCTCCTCACCGAGGGCGCCCGCGGCGAGGGCGGCATCCTCCGCAACAAGGACGGCGAGCGCTTCATGGAGAAGTACGCGCCCGTCATGAAGGACCTCGCCTCCCGTGACGTCGTCTCCCGCGCGATCTACACCGAGATCCGCGAGGGCCGCGGCTGCGGTCCCGAGGGCGACCACGTCTTCCTCGACCTGACGCACCTCCCGCCGGAGCAGCTGGACGCCAAGCTCCCGGACATCACCGAGTTCGCGCGCACGTACCTCGGCATCGAGCCGTACACGGACCCGATCCCGATCCAGCCGACCGCGCACTACGCGATGGGCGGCATCCCGACCAACGTCGAGGGTGAGGTCCTGGCGGACAACACCACCGTCGTGCCGGGCCTGTACGCGGCCGGCGAGGTCGCCTGCGTGTCGGTGCACGGCGCCAACCGCCTCGGCACCAACTCGCTGCTCGACATCAACGTGTTCGGCCGCCGCTCCGGCATCGCCGCCGCCGAGTACGCGCACAAGGCCGAGTTCGTCGAGCTGCCGGAGAACCCGGCCGAGCTGGTCGAGTCGCAGGTCGAGCGGCTGCGGAACTCCACGGGCACCGAGCGCGTGGCGGAGCTCCGCAAGGAGCTGCAGGAGACCATGGACGCCAACGTCATGGTGTTCCGCACCGAGCAGACCATCAAGACCGCGGTCGAGAAGATCGGCGAGCTGCGCGAGCGCTACAAGAACGTGTCCATCCAGGACAAGGGCAAGCGCTTCAACACCGACCTCCTCGAGGCCATCGAGCTGGGCAACCTGCTCGACCTGGCCGAGGTCATGGCCGTCTCCGCCCTTGCCCGCAAGGAGTCCCGCGGCGGTCACTACCGCGAGGACTTCCCCAACCGCGACGACGTGAACTTCATGCGCCACACCATGGCGTACCGCGAGGTCACCGAGGACGGCAAGGACCAGGTCCGGCTCGACTACAAGCCGGTCGTCCAGACCCGCTACCAGCCGATGGAGCGTAAGTACTGATGGCAACTCCCGTACTGGACAAGGCCGAAGCCGAAGCCAAGGCGTCCCCGTACATCACGGCCACGTTCCGGATCCGCCGCTTCAACCCGGAGATCTCGGACGAGGCGACCTGGGAGGACTTCCAGGTCGAGATCGACCCGAAGGAGCGCGTCCTCGACGCCCTCCACAAGATCAAGTGGGACCTCGACGGTTCGCTGACGTTCCGTCGCTCCTGCGCGCACGGCATCTGCGGCTCCGACGCGATGCGGATCAACGGCAAGAACAGGCTCGCCTGCAAGACGCTGATCAAGGACATCAACCCGGAGAAGCCCATCACGGTCGAGGCCATCAAGGGCCTGACGGTCCTGAAGGACCTGGTCGTGGACATGGAGCCGTTCTTCCAGGCGTACCGCGACGTCATGCCGTTCCTCGTCACCGAGGGCAACGAGCCGACGCGTGAGCGGCTGCAGTCCCCCGAGGACCGCGAGCGCTTCGACGACACGACCAAGTGCATCCTGTGCGCCGCGTGCACGTCCTCGTGCCCGGTGTTCTGGAACGACGGGCAGTACTTCGGCCCGGCCGCGATCGTCAACGCGCACCGCTTCATCTTCGACTCGCGCGACGAGGCCGGGGAGCAGCGCCTGGAGATCCTCAACGACCGTGACGGCGTGTGGCGTTGCCGTACGACCTTCAACTGCACGGACGCCTGCCCGCGCGGCATCGAGGTCACGAAGGCGATCCAGGAAGTGAAGCGCGCCCTGATCACCCGCCGCTTCTGAGGTTCGTTGCTTTACGTGGTCGAGGCCCCGTCTCCCCTTGTGGGAGGCGGGGTCTCGCCCGTACGGGTGAACGGGTCGGGACGGGACGTTCGGGTCCTGACCGGCCTACGATGATGGTCTCGACACCAGCCCAACGGGAGGCACGTGATGTCCGCAGCGTCCGTCGGGCAGCCGCACGCAGAACGGCCGATGATCGCGGCAGCGAACCGGATCATGGAGCAGAACCCGGGCTATCGCGTCGAGATCGCCGGAGGCCAGATCCTCGTGAGTCCCGCACCTGACGGCCCGCACTCCCAGGCTTTGATGCGGTTCGCCCGCCCCTTCATGGACGAGGAGGAGATCCTCGCGCTCCCCGGCATCGGCCTCTGGCTGCCCACCGGCCCCGAGGACTACGTGATCCCCGACTTGTCCGTCGTGGACGACGACTACCGCTCACGCCTGGTTGAGAACGGCTGCTACGACCCCATGTGCTTCCGCCTGGTGATGGAGGTGACGTCAAGCAATTGGCGCACTGACCTGCGCACCAAGGTCGGCCTGTACGCCAAGGCGAAGATCCCCGTTTACGTCATCGTCGATCGCCAGCACGAGCGCTTCCACGTACTGACAAACCCGGCACGGGACAGCTACGCCACACACCACATCCACCACCCCGGCGAGAAGGTCACCCTCCCCGAGTCCATCGGCGCCGAAGTCACCCTCGACGTAGCCGAGATCCTCAAGGCTGGGGAGCCGCGCCGCCCCTAATGTGACGCCATGTCACTTCAACTGCTCGGCTTCGACAACGTTCTGCTGCCCGTGGGCGATCTGGACGAGGCCGTGGACTTCTACGAGCGGGCCGGGTTCCCGCTCTCCTTCCGGCTCGACGAGGCCGGCATCGCCCTGCTGAAGGTGGGCGACGAGACCCCCGGCGTACTGCTCCGGCACGAGGCCGGGCTCCTTCCGCGTACGCCGGGGCCGTGGACGTGCCGGGTCTGGCTGGAGGTGCCGGACGCGCGGGTGGCGGCGCGGGAGTTGACGGCGGCCGGGATCGCGCCGGAGCCGCCGTTCTCCGTGTCGACGGGCTGGACCGTCGAACTGGCCGACCCCTGGGGCAACGTCATCGGCTTCACGGACTACTCGAAGCGCCCGACGCTGGCCCGCGTGCACCCGGCCGGTACGCACGCCTGAACTCCGCGCAGCCCGCCCGAACTCCGAGCCACCCGTCGAGACTTCGGCTTGAACGTGTTCAAAAACAGGTCTACAGTCCATGACAAGAGCTTTTGAACGCGTTCAAGAGGGCTGAAGACGGCACCCTGCCGTCCCCTCGGGACGCCTTGAAAGGGGCAGGGACCCATGGACCTCACCGTCCTCGCGTACGTCGTCTACCTGGTGATCAGCATCGGCCTCACCGTCTGGGTGGCCCGCACGCTCAGCCGCAACGGGCGGATCTTCCTGGCCGACGTCCTGCACGGCAACGAGAAGCTGGCGGACGCCGTCAACCACCTCCTGGTCGTCGGCTTCTACCTGGTCAACCTCGGCTTCGTCGCCCTCTACCTCAGCGGCGACGAGGGACTGGCCACCGCCCGCGAGGTGTTCGAGGCGCTGTCGGTGAAGCTGGGCGTCGTCCTCCTGGTCCTCGGCGTGATGCACCTCGGCAACGTGTGGGTGCTCAACAAGATCCGGCGGCGCGGCGTCATGGACCGCGAGCAGCTGCCGCCCGTGCCGCCGCAGGGCCTCACCGGCCAGCAGGGCGCCTGGGCCAAGCCGGCCGGAGCCTGAGCGATGAGCACCCCCGAGGCCACAGCAACCGACACCGCCACGGCCACGGCCGCCGACCGGGACCCCGCGCGGGTCCCGGTCCGCCGGCTCACCGTGCTGTACGACGCGAACTGCCCGCTCTGCACCCACGTACGCCACTGGCTCGTCCGGCAGCGGCAGTTGGTGCCGCTCGACCTGGTGCCCGCCGGGTCGGACGAGGCGAGGCGCAGGTTCCCCGGGCTCGACCACGGGGCGACGCTCGACGAGATCACCGTGGTCGCCGACGGCGGGCAGGTCTACCGCGGGCCGGCCGCCTGGGTCGTCACCCTGTGGGCCCTCTCCGAGCACCGCCCGCTCGCCCACCGCCTCGCCACCCCGGCCGGCGCCCGCCTCGCCCGCGGGGCCGCGCTCGCCGCCGCCAAATGGCGCGAGGGGTACCGGGGTTCGGCGCCCGGCGGGGGCTGGGGCGGCGGGGTGTACCGGCGCGCGGACGGCTGGGTGTACGACCCGCGGCACGGCTGGAGCCGTACGACACCGTCCTGTGCCGACGGCTCCTGCGCCACTGGTTAGGCTCTGTCACCGTGGCAGCGAAGAACGACGAAGAGCCGGCGGAGCAGCAGGTCGACAAGACCGCCGCGCAGCAGGCCGACAAGCCGGCGGGAAAGAGCGAGCAGACCCGCGCCCTGATCCTCGAAACCGCGATGCGGCTCTTCCAGGAACGCGGCTACGACAAGACGACGATGCGGGCCATCGCCAAGGAGGCCGGGGTCTCCGTCGGCAACGCGTACTACTACTACGCGGGCAAGGAACACCTCATCCAGGGCTTCTACGACCGGATCGCCGCCGAGCACCAGGCGGCGGTACGGCCGGTCCTGGACCGGGAGACCGACCTGGAGGCGCGGCTCGCGGGGGTGCTGCGCTGCTGGCTCGACATCGCGCAGCCGTACCACGAGTTCGCGGCCCAGTTCTTCAAGAACGCCGCCGACCCGGACTCCCCGCTCAGCCCGTTCTCCGCCGAGTCGGAGCATGCGCGGGAGGCGGCGATCGACGTCCACCGGGAGGTGCTGCGGGGCGCGAAGACCAAGGTCCCGGACGAACTCCGGGACATCCTCCCCGAGTTGATGTGGCTCTCCCAGATGGGCCTCGTCCTGTACTGGGTCTTCGACCGCTCCGAGGGGCGTTCCCGCAGCTACCGCCTCGCGGCCCGCGGCGCCCGGCTCACCACACGAGGGGTCGCCCTCTCCCGCTTCCGCGTCCTGCGCCCACTGGTACGGGAGGTCCACGAACTCTTCACGGACTTCCTGCCGGGGATGACACGGGCCCCCGAGGGCGGGTAGGGCCGTCTCGCCCTTCGGGCTCGGTCGGCTCCCCTCCCCACCCGCTGTCGGCAGGGGCGGAGCCCCTGGTTAGGGGCGCGGGGAACTGCGCGACCAGCCACCGCGGCGCGGCAGACGAACGACGGCCCCCGATAGCCCCTCCGGCGATTGAGGAGCCGGGGGCCGGGGGGCGGAGCCCCCCTGGGGGTTGCTAGGGCACCGGTGCCCTGGTCGGCGTACCCACCAGCACCCAGATCGTCCTCCCGTGCACCCCCCGGTCCCACACCCCCCACGCCGACGCGAGGGACTCGACAAGGCGGAGGCCCCGCCCCTGCTCGTCCGCCCCGAGCCCGATCAACAGGCCCGGCCCCGCGCGCAGTTCGGGCCCCGCCTCGGCCTCGTCCGACACCTCGATGAAGCACGACCCGTCCGCGAGCACGGTCACCGCCACCTCGAACTCCCGCTCCCGCAACGGGCCATGGCGTACGAGGAACGTCGCGAGCTCGGAGACCAGGAGCGCCGCGTCGGCCACCGCGAGGTCGTCCGCGCCGTGGCCCCAAGCCGTCAGATGGTCCCGCACCCGCAGCCGGGCGAGGCCGACGGACGCCGGATGCCGGGGCAGCCGGAACGCCTCCCGTCTGAGCACGACCCACCTCCCCGAGCTCCCCCGCGTACGGTCACGAGTTCTGCACACCCGATGCTGCGCTGCCGCGCCGGGTGATGCCAGAGGGGCGGGCGTCAAGAAGCGAGGACTGGCCGGAACCAGCCCCCGCAGGGGTCAGGCCTGGCGCGAGGCCAGCGTCACCACGGTGATGTCGGACGGCGCGCCGACCCGCACCGGCGGCCCCCACGCACCGGCGCCGCGGCTGACGTACAGCTGCGTGTCGCCGTACCGCTCCAGGCCCGCGAGGGTCGGGTTGGCGAGGTCCGCGATGATGTTGCCGGGCCAGAACTGGCCGCCGTGGGTGTGGCCGGAGAGCTGCAGGTCGACGCCGTGCCGGACGGCGTCGTGGATCATCACCGGCTGGTGCGCGAGGAGCACGGAGGCCCGCGCGGGGTCGCGGTCGCCGAGGGCCTTGGCGTAGTCGGGGCCCTGCTGGTACCGCTCGCCGGCGATGTCGTTGACGCCCGCGAGGTCGAAGCCGCCGATCTCGACGCGGGCGTTCTCCAACGGGCGCAGGCCGAGTTCGCGTACGTGGTCGACCCACTGCTCGGCGCCCGAGAAGTACTCGTGGTTGCCGGTGACGAAGAACGAGCCGTGCCTGGCGCGCAGCCCGGCGAGCGGCTCGACGGCCGGGGCGAGGTGCTCGACGCTGCCGTCGACCAGGTCGCCGACCACCGCGATCAGGTCGGGCTGCGTGGCGTTGATGGTGTCCACGACGCGCTGGCTGTGGGCGCGGCCGAGGATCGGGCCGAGGTGGACGTCGCTGACGACGGCGATCCTGAACCCGTGGGCGGAGCGCGGGAGTTTGGCCAGCGGTACGGTGACGCGCTTGACGGAGGGGCCGCGCAGCACGCTGTTCGCCCCGTACCCGACCGTGCCGAGGGCGGCCGTGACGGCGGCGCCGGCGACGATGCGGGAGACGAAGAGGCGCCGGGAAGGGCCGGAGGGGTCGGCGGGGCCGGAGGGGTCGGCGGGCCTGTCGTCGGTGAGCGCGGCGGGCGTGTCCGGAACCTCCGCCGCCGCCGCGGCCGCCTCCGCGCTCTCCTTCAACTCGCCCTGCGCCGAGGGCAGTTCGGCGGCAGACGGCACCGGCTCGGCAGCGGGCGCCGGCGCCTGTTCCCGTACGACCGGAGCGGGACTCTCAGCCCGTGCAGCCCGTGCAGCCCGTGCACCCCGTACGTCTCGGCGGCGCAGTGCGCGCAGCAGGAGCGGGCGGACGAGCTCGCCCGCGACCAGCGCGAGCGTCAGGTAGATGGAGACCGCCATCCACAGGTATCCGGGCCAGGCCAGGACCTGTTGGAGCCAGAACGGGGCGCCGGCGCGGGCGCTCACGAAGCCGCCGATCATCAGCAGCGGACCGGCGACGAACACGGCCGTGCCGATCCGGCGGGCCGCCGTGCCGCGCACCGTGGTGTCGCGGACCACCCGGCGCCAGCCGTACCACTGCATGCCGATCACGAGGACCGCGATCGCGAGGAACAGGAAGCTCACGGCGGCCGCTCCCTATGACCTTCGGCGCAGTGCACGCACACCGCGCAACCCGATGACCCCGATGATCGTCCCCAGAACAAAGGACACCACGGCAAGCAGGAGATGAACCCAGAAGTACCCCGTCGGGTCACCGGCGTCGTCGAAGGCGAGCCCGCTTCCGTCCTTCCAGAGGTTCTTGACGAAAGTGATCCAGATGACCCAGGACCAGACGCCGAAGGCGAGCAGGAACCACGAGACCGGGCGGCTGAGCTTCATATCCCCAGTATCGCGCCCGGGCCGTGCACGCCGCCGTCGGGGTGGTTCGAGTGATGATCCGAAGACACAGCCGAACGGGCGGCGCACAGGATCGCGAATCCCCTGTACGTTCCTCACCGTGCCTGCCTTGACTGCGTCTGTGACCGCATCTCTCAAGCGAACGACCGCTGTTGCGGTGGTTTCCGCCGCCTTTCTGACCACTTCTGTCGTCTCCCTGGCCGCGCCCGCCCACGCGGACGACAAGCCGGGCGACAAGCCGGGCAAGCCGAAGCCGCCGGCGTCGATGTCGAAGGTCGGCGGGGCACGGCTCGGCCAGGCGGGTACGCAGGTCAACCTCGCGCCCGGCGTTCCGGCCCTGCCGAAGAAGCTGTCGGGCCGCTCGTGGATCGTCACGGACGCCGAGTCGGGCGACGTGCTCGCCGCGCACAACGCGCACTGGCGGCTGCCGCCCGCGAGCACCCTGAAGATGCTGTTCGCGGACACGGTCCTGCCGAAGTTCCCCAAGGACCAGGAGCACCTGGTCAAGAACTCCGAGCTGATGGACGTCGGCGTGGGCAGCAGCCTGGTCGGCATCAAGGAGAACAACACGTACTCGGTGCACGACCTGTGGCTCGGGGTGTTCCTGCGGTCCGGGAACGACGCGGTGCACGTGCTCTCCCACATGAACGGCGGCATCGAGAAGACCGTCGACGACATGCAGAAGCACGCCGACGAGCTGCAGGCCCTCGACACCCACGTGGTCAGCCCCGACGGGTACGACGCGAAGGGCCAGGTGTCGTCCGCGTACGACCTGACGCTGATCGCACGGTCGGGCATGCAGAAGAAGGACTTCAGGGAGTACGCGGCCACCGCCACCGCCCAGTTCCCCGGCGAGGGGAAGGGCAAGAAGCGGAAGCACTTCGCGATCCAGAACACCAACCGGCTGCTGACCGGCGCGGACGGAGTGACGCCGTACAAGGGCATCGCGGGCGTCAAGAACGGGTCGACGACGAACGCGGGAACGACGTTCACGGGGGTCGCCGAGCGGAACGGAAAGGTGCTGCTCGTCACGGTGATGAACCCGGACTCGGACGAATCGATGGCCGTCTACAAGGAGACCGCCCGGCTCCTCGACTGGGGCTTCGCGGCGGCCGACAAGGTGGAGCCCGTCGGGCAGCTGGTCGCACCGGCGAGCGCCAAGCGGAACGCGGAGGGTGCGGCCGCGCCGGAGAAGTCCCCGGGCGGGGAGAAGAAGAAGTCCGAGGCTGCGGCGGCGGAGGGCGAGTCGAGCGGGCTCGGGATCGCGCTCGCGGTGACGGGGGGTGTGCTGGTGCTGGTCGGGGCGGGCGTGTTCCTGGTCAACCGGCGGTGGCCGTTGCCGGATCTGGTACGTCGTATTCCGCGCCGTTGACGGGGTCACCCCCAGGGGGCTCCGCCCCCGGCCCCCCGGCTCCTCAAACGCCGGAGAGGCTCCCCGAGGTCGTCGTTCGGCTTCCCCTCCGTGGGTGGGCTGTGCCCACCCTCCCCCAAGCTCTCGGCTCCGCTCGAGCAGGGGGACCCCCATCGCCCTGCGGAACGCCTGCCCACAGCCAGTGCGCCCCTTAGGGGCGCGGGGAACTGCGCGACCAGCCACGACGGCGGGTCAGACGGACGAGACGTCCTCCCGCTCCTCCGTCCGGGGCGCCCGCGTAGCCGTCCAAGCCGCGCAGAACAGCAGCAGCTTCGCTGTGAAGTTGATCCACAGGAGGAGCGCGACGGGGACACCGAACGCGCCGTACATGGACTTGGCGGCCACGCCCTTCATGTAGCCGCCGAGCAGCGCCTTCAGCAGCTCGAAGCCGACCGCCCCGATCAGCGCGCCGACGACGAGCGGGCGGCGGTCGGGATGGACGCCGGGCAGGAGCGTCAGGACGTACAGCAGGATCAGGAAGTCCGCGAGGACGGCCAGGGCGAAGACGGCGACGGTGAGGAGCCAGCCGACCCAGACCTGGTCGTCGACGCCGAGTTCGCGGGTGATCCAGTGCACGGCCGTGTTGCCGACCGCGGAGGCGACGAGGGAGACCAGGCCGGTCGCGCCGAGGCCGAGCAGGATGCCCGCGTCCTTGGCCTTGCGGGCGATGGGGTTCTCCTCCTCGTCGTCCCGCCCCCACACCGCCCGCAGGCAGTCCCGCATCGAGCCGACCCAGCCGATGCCGGTGAACAGCAGCGCCGCGCCGGCGACGAGGCCGACGGTGCCCGCGTTGGCGACGAGCGCGCCGATGTCCAACTGCTCGGAGATGCCGGGGACTTGCTCGCTCAGCTTGTCCTGGAGCTCGCGCTGCCGCTCTTCGCCGAGGGTCGCGGCGGCGACGGCGGCGGCGACCGTGAGCAGCGGGAAGAGCGCCAGGAAACTGGTGAACGTCATGGCCGCGGCGAGCCGGGACCAGTGCACCTGGTCGAGGGTTTCGTAGGAGCGCCAGGCGTGGGTGGCCATGAGGCGGGTCACGAGCGGTCCCACGACGGGGAGGTTCTTCAGCCAGTCCATGATCTCTGTCTGCCCTCCGAGCGGAAGACCAAAGTCCGAGTACCCCAGAAGCGCACCACAGTGGCGAGCGCCATACCGACTCCCGCGCCGGAGACGGTGTCCGCGGTCTGCGAGGTGAGGCCGAACCCGTAGTGCGAGCAGGCCAGGCAGAGGAGTTGGACGAGGGCGCCCGCGACGTTCACCGCGAGGAACACCGCGTACTGGCGCAGCCGCGAGCCCTCGGGCGTGCGGTGCCGGTACGTGCCGAGGGCGTTGCCCGCGTACGCGACCGTGCAGCCCGCGACGAAACCGGCGGCCTTGGCGGTCAGCGGGTCCCAGCCGGCCGGGCCGCGCAGCCAGACGAAGAGGGCCAGGTCGGCGGCGTACGCGCAGAGGCCGGAGAGGGCGAAGCCGACGAGCTCGCCGCGTCGTACGCTCACAGGTCGGCGACCGCGAGGGCGTACAGGGCGAGCCAGACCAGGCCGATCAGGGCGAGCGGGCGGTCGCGCAGGACGACGTCCTCGGGTTCGCCGGCGGTGCCCCGGTCGGCGAAGACCGCGTACCGCAGGACCGCCAGGATGAAGGCGACCATGGAGAGTTGGCGCCACGGCAGCAGCCCCGCGTCCGCGACGCCGCCGGACTCCATGGCCCACAGGCAGTACGCGAGGACGGCGACGCCGGCGGCGAGCTGCCAGACGAAGCGGAGGTAGCCGGCGGTGTACTCGGTGAGCAGGGCGCGGGTGGCGCCGGTGCGGGCGTCCTCGACGCCGACGGACTCGGAGTAGCGCTTCGCGGCGACCATGAACAGCGCGCCGAAGCCGGTGGTGATCAGGAACCAGCGGGACAGCGGGATCTCCAGGGCGAGCCCGCCGATCATCGCGCGCATCAGGAAGCCGGTGGTGACGACGACGAGGTCGACGACGAGGACGTGCTTCAGGCTGACGCAGTACGCGAGTTGCATGCCGAGGTAGGCGGTCAGCAGCGCCGAGGTCATCGGGTTGCAGAGGAACACGGCGGCGAGCGGCGCCAGGACGGCGAGGACACCGCCGACCGCGTAGGCGACGGGCACGGGGACGTGGCCCGCGGCGACGGGGCGGCGGCACTTGGTGGGGTGGGCGCGGTCGGCCTCGGCGTCGCGGGCGTCGTTGATCAGGTAGACGGCGCTGGCGGCGGCGGTGAACAGGGCGAAGACGAGGGCGAGTTGGACGGCGGCGGTACGGGAGAACAGCTCGCCCGCGGCGGCCGGGGCGGCGACCACGAGGACGTTCTTGACCCACTGCCGGGGCCGGGCGGTCCGCAGCAGGCCGAGGGGCAGACCGACCGGGCCCACCGCGGCGGGCGCCTGCCGCGGCGGGCGGCGTTGCTCGACGAGTGCGGTGCGCTCAGCCACGGCCGCCTCCGCCCATGAGGACGGCGCCCGCGCGGGCGGCGAGCGCGCCGAGGACGGCCCCGGCGGCGACGTCGCTCGGGTAGTGCACGCCGACGACAAGCCGGGACACGCACATCGCGGCGGCGAGCGGCGGTACGAGGCGGGCGCCGAGCGGATGCAGGGCGCCGAACGCGACGGCGGCGGCCGCGGCGGAGGTGGCGTGCGAGCTGGGGAAGGAGTGCCGGCCGGCGGTGGCGACGAGGGGAGGCTGCGAGGCCCCCGCAGCATCCCCTGGCGGCTCGGTGGCCGGGCGGGGGCGGCGTACGACGCGCTTGACGCCCATGCTCGTCAGGTGGGCGGCGGCGGTGAGGGCGGTGGCGCGCAGCCAGGCGGGGCGGCGGTCGGCGTCGAGGGCGGCGCCGGTGAGGCCGGCGGCGAGCCAGAGCGCGCCGTGCTCCCCGGCGAACGAGAGGGCGCGGGCCGCGGCGGCCACCCGCCGGTCGCTGCCGCAGTCGCGTAGCGCGGCGAGGAGTCTGCGGTCCAGGTCCAGGTCGTGCACCGGGCCTCCCAAGCGGTTGTCGAATATCCCGTTTTGCCGCAAATAACCTTCCGCTGAAGAAACGAAGAATGACGGCAATATGGGGCGACACTCGCTCAATCACCCATTCCGGGGCACACCCTTCTGGGATACGCCATTCCGGGGCACGCGACAGGGCCCGCCCACCGCGAGGTGAACGGGCCCTGGACGAGGGTGAGTCGGACCTGGAGGAACGGCGTCAGGCCGTCGGCAGCGGCCCGCTCGGCGTACGCGAGTCGTGCGGCCCACCCTGGACCGGCACCGTGGTCGCCGAGCCGAAGGCGAAGTCGCGCAGCTTCCGCCAGACCGCGTCGGCGCCCTGCTCGTACAGTGCGAAGCCGGTGCAGGACCACTCCGCGGCGTACTCGCTGAGCTCGGCGAAGGCGCGGTCCATCGCCGCGTCGTCGATGCCGTGCGCCACCGTGACGTGCGGGTGGTACGGGAACTGCAGCTCGCGCGCGACCGGGCCCGAGGCGTCCCGGACCTGCTTCTGCAGCCAGGTGCAGGCCTCGGCGCCCTCGGCCACCTGCACGAAGACCACAGGGGACAGCGGGCGGAACGTGCCCGTGCCGGACAGCCGCATCGGGAAGGGCCGGCCGGCCGCCGCGACCTCTTCGAGGTGCCGCTCGATCGCCGGGAGCCGCTCCGCCTCCACCTCGGTCGGCGGCAGCAGCGTGACGTGGGTGGGAATGCCGTGTGCCGCGGGGTCACCGAAGCCCGCGCGCCGCTCCTGGAGCAGGCTGCCGTGAGGCTCCGGGACCGCGATCGAAACGCCGAGCGTTACGGTCCCCACGTCGTTCTCCTCCGTCGTGCGACTGGCCTGTGCAGGGCCCCGGCGGTCGGCGCCGGGGCCAGGGGGTGGTACGGGTTCAGTGCTTCGCCGGTACGAAACCGACCCTGTCGTACGTGGCGGCCAGCGTCTCCGCCGCCACCGACCGGGCCTTCTCCGCACCCTTGGCCAGGATCGAGTCCAGCGTCTCCGGGTCGTCGAGGTACGCCTGCGTACGCTCGCGGAACGGGGTCACGAACTCGACCATGACCTCGGCGAGGTCTGTCTTCAGCGCACCGTAGCCCTTGCCGGCGTACTTCTGCTCCAGTTCCTCGATTCCCGCTCCGGTCAGGGTGGAGTAGATGCTCAGCAGGTTGGAGACGCCGGGCTTGGCCTCCCGGTCGAAGCGGATCACGGTGTCCGTGTCGGTGACGGCGCTCTTGACCTTCTTGGCCGTGGTCTTCGGCTCGTCGAGCAGGTTGATGAGGCCCTTCGGCGTGGAGGCCGACTTGCTCATCTTGATCGACGGATCCTGAAGGTCGTAGATCTTCGCCGTCTCTTTCAGGATGTGCGGCGCCGGGACCGTGAAGGTGTCGCCGAAGCGGCCGTTGAAGCGCTCGGCGAGGTCCCGGGTCAGCTCGATGTGCTGCCGCTGGTCCTCGCCGACCGGGACCTCGTTGGCCTGGTACAGCAGGATGTCCGCGACCTGCAGGATCGGGTACGTGAACAGACCCACGGAGGCCCGGTCCGCGCCCTGCTTGGCGGACTTGTCCTTGAACTGCGTCATCCGCGAGGCCTCGCCGAAGCCCGTGAGGCAGTTCATCACCCAGGCCAGCTGGGCGTGCTCGGGCACATGGCTCTGCACGAACAGCGTGCAGCGCTCCGGGTCGAGCCCCGCGGCGAGCAGCTGGGCGGCGGCCAGCCGGGTGTTGGCGCGCAGCTCGGCCGGGTCCTGCGGGACGGTGATCGCGTGCAGGTCGACGACCATGTAGTACGCGTCGTGGGTCTCCTGCAGCGACACCCACTGGCGGACGGCGCCGAGGTAGTTGCCGAGGTGGAACGAGCCGGCGGTGGGCTGGATACCGGAGAGCACGCGAGGTCGGTTGGCCATGGGGCCCATTGTCTCAGGTGCGGGGGCGTGTTCGGCCCGGGGTACGTGTTGTTTGCCCCACCCCGCCCCTTCCCGAAATCCTGCGGAGCTTCGGGGGCTCCGCCCCCGGACCCCCGCTCCTCAAACGCCGGAGGGGCTGGTTTTTCAGCCCCTCCGGCGTTTGAGGCGGGTCAGGGGAAACTCAGCTCAGGTCCACACCGGGGTACAGCGGGAAGCCCGACACCAGGTCGGTCGCGCGGCGGGCCACCTCGTCGGAGATCTTCTCCTCCAGGACGTGCTGCGCCTTCGACGGTGCGCCCTTCGCCGTCGTGCCCGGCTCCGCCGCCGTGAGGACCGTGTCGATCAACCCCGCGATCTCGTCCATCTCCGCGGTACCGAGGCCCCGCGTCGTCAGCGCCGGCGTGCCGATGCGGATGCCGGACGTGTACCAGGCGCCGTTCGGGTCGGCGGGGATCGCGTTGCGGTTGGTGACCACGCCGGAGTCGAGCAGCGCGGCCTCGGCCTGGCGACCGGTCAGGCCGTACGAGGACGCCACGTCGATCAGGTTCAGGTGGTTGTCCGTGCCGCCCGTGACGAGGGTGGCGCCGCGGCGCATCAGGCCCTCGGCGAGGGCGCGGGCGTTGTCGACGACGCGCTGCGCGTAGTCCCGGAAGTCGGGGCGGCGGGCCTCGGCGAGGGCGACGGCCTTGGCGGCCATGACGTGCGGCAGCGGACCGCCGAGGACCATCGGGCAGCCGCGGTCGACCTGGTCCTTGAGGCTGTCGTCGCACAGGACCATGCCGCCGCGCGGGCCGCGCAGCGACTTGTGGGTGGTCGTGGTGACGATCTGGGCGTGCGGGACCGGGTCGAAGTCGCCGGTCAGGACCTTGCCGGCGACGAGGCCCGCGAAGTGCGCCATGTCGACCATGAGCGTCGCCCCGACCTCGTCGGCGATCTCCCGCATGATCCGGAAGTTCACCAGGCGCGGGTACGCCGAGTACCCGGCGACGATCACCAGCGGCTTGAACTCGCGGGCCTGCGCGCGCAGCGCCTCGTAGTCGATGAGGCCGGTGGCCGGGTCGGTGCCGTAGGAGCGCTGGTCGAACATCTTGCCCGAGATGTTCGGGCGGAAGCCGTGCGTGAGGTGGCCGCCCGCGTCCAGGGACATGCCGAGCATCCGCTGGTTGCCGAAGGCCTGGCGCAGCTCGGCCCAGTCGGCGTCGGTGAGGTCGTTGACGTTGCGGACGCCGGCGCGCTCCAGGGCCGGGGCCTCGACGCGGTCGGCGAGGATCGCCCAGAACGCGACCAGGTTGGCGTCGATGCCGGAGTGCGGCTGCGCGTACGCGTGCGCGGCGCCGAACAGCTCGCGGGCGTGCTCGGCGGCGAGGGCCTCGACGGTGTCGACGTTGCGGCAGCCGGCGTAGAAGCGGCGGCCGACGGTGCCCTCCGCGTACTTGTCGCTGAACCAGTTGCCCATCGCGAGCAGCGTCGCCGGGGAGGCGTAGTTCTCGGAGGCGATCAGCTTGAGCATCTCGCGCTGGTCGGTCAGCTCCTGGCCGATGGCGTCGGCGACGCGGGGCTCGACGCCGCGGATCACGTCGAGGGCGCTGCGGAACGCGGTCGACTCCGTGGAGCGGGGCGGGGTGGCGGACATGGTGAGGACCTCCGGACGCGGTGACGGTCGTTTCTCGGTACGACGCTTCGTACGGTCTCGTACGACGTTCTCGGTACGGCCCAGGCGCACGGCACACAGTTCACGGACCGCTCCCCGATGGTTGATCCCATCTCAGCACGCCAGTCACGGCCCGCTGCTCACCTTACCGGCGAGCGTCGCGGCGAGGTTTCCCCGTCCGTGATGCGAGCGACCATAGGCACAGGGGCGTCATCCGCTCCCCTGTCGGACCCAGCTCCACGACGAACGGAGATCCCGTGTCCCGTACGGAACAGGCCATCGCCTCGGCGGACGCCCACAGCGCGCACAACTACCACCCGCTGCCCGTGGTCGTCGCCACGGCCGAGGGCGCCTGGATGACGGACGTCGAGGGCCGGCGCTACCTCGACATGCTCGCCGGGTACTCGGCGCTGAACTTCGGGCACGGCAACCGGCGCCTCCTCGACGCCGCCCGCACCCAGCTGGAGCGGGTCACGCTGACCTCGCGGGCCTTCCACCACGACCGGTTCGCGGACTTCTGCGGGCAGCTCGCCGAGCTGTGCGGCATGGAGATGGTGCTGCCCATGAACACGGGCGCGGAGGCCGTCGAGACGGCGGTGAAGACCGCCCGGAAGTGGGGCTACCGGAACAAGGGCATCCTCGACGGCATGGCGAAGATCGTGGTCGCCGCCGACAACTTCCACGGCCGTACGACGACGATCATCAGCTTCTCCACGGACCAGGAGGCGCGCGCCGACTTCGGCCCGTACACGCCGGGCTTCGAGATCGTGCCGTACGGCGACCTGGACGCACTGCGGGCAGCCGTCACCGACAACACGGTCGCCGTGCTCCTCGAACCGATCCAGGGCGAGGCGGGCGTCCTCGTGCCGCCGCCCGGCTATCTGGCGGGCGTGCGCGAGGTGACCCGGCAGCGGAACGTGCTGTTCATCGCCGACGAGATCCAGTCGGGCCTCGGCCGTACGGGCAAGACCTTCGCGTGCGAGCACGAGGGCGTCGTCCCCGACATGTACGTGCTCGGCAAGGCGCTCGGCGGCGGGGTCGTGCCGGTGTCGGCGGTGGTGTCGTCGGCGGACGTGCTGGGTGTCTACAAGCCGGGCGAGCACGGCTCGACGTTCGGCGGGAACCCGCTCGCCTGCGCCGTCGCCCTGGAGGTGATCGCGATGCTGCGCACCGGCGAGTTCCAGGAGCGGGCCACGGAGCTGGGCGAGCATCTGCACCGCGAGCTGGGCCTGCTCGTCGGCGGCGCGGTGCGCGAGGTGCGCGGGCGGGGCCTGTGGGCGGGCGTCGACATCGACCCGTCGCACGGCACGGGCCGGGAGATCTCCGAGAAGCTGATGGAACGGGGCGTGCTGGTCAAGGACACGCACGGCTCGACGATCCGGATCGCGCCGCCGCTGGTGATCTCGAAGGAGGACCTGGACTGGGGGTTGGACCAGTTGCGGTCGGTGCTGTCGGCCAAGTAGGCCGCTGTACTCGTCGAGGGTGCCGTCGGCCACGGCACCCTCGACGCCGACTAGAGGATCACGTGCGGCAGGAACCGCGCGTACTCGTCCGTGACCAGGCCCGACGACTCGCGGATGCCGAGGCCCGCCGACTCGTCCTCCACGACCCACGCGCCGAGCACGACCCGGTTGCCGTCGAAGTCCGGCAGCGGCGCCAACTCCTGGTAGCAGCACGGCTCTTCGCGTACGACCGCGGGCTCGCCCGGCTCGTGCACCGTGACGCCGGCGCCCTCGCGGCCGAGCAGCGGCTTCGCCACGTACCCGCCCTTGTCGGCGAGTTCGCGGGGGCCGTCGAGGTAGGCGGGCAGCAGGTTCGGGTGGCCCGGGTACAGCTCCCAGAGGATCGCGAGCAGCGCCTTGTTGGAGAGCAGCATCTTCCAGGCCGGCTCGATCCACAGGGTGGTGCCGGTGCCGCCGCCGTTGTCCAGGGTGTCCAGGACCTGCGGGCCGAACGGGTCGGTGGCCAGCCACTCCCACGGGTACAGCTTGAAGCAGCTGCGGATGAAGCGGAGCTTCTCGTCCACGAACCGGCCGGACAGCTTGTCCCAGCCGATGTCCTCCATCGAGATGGCCTCGGTGTCGATCCCGGCCTGCTGCGCGGTCTCGCGGAGGTACGCGACCGTCATCAGGTCCTCGCCCAGCTCGTCGCCGTTGGAGTGCGCGAAGTAGAGCGGGCTGCCCGGCGGGAGCAGCGCGGCCTGCTTCTTCCAGGCGTCGATCAGGCGCTCGTGCAGCGAGTTCCACTGGTCGGCGCCCGGGAAGCGCTCCTCCATCCAGAACCACTGCGGGCTGGCCGCCTCGACGAGCGAGGTGGGGGTGTCCGCGTTGTACTCCAGCATCTTGGCCGGGCCCGTGCCGTCGTACCGCAGATCGAACCTGCCGTACACGGACGGGAGTTCGGCCCTGCGGCGCCAGGCGTCCGCGACCAGGGACGCGAGGCGCGGATCGGTGATGCCGAGGTCGGCGAACCGGTTCTGCTCGACGATGTGCGCGGCCGCGGCCAGGCACATCCGGTGCAGCTCCTCGACGACCTCCTCCAGCGCCTCGACCTCCGGCAGCGAGAAGACGTAGTACGCGCTCTCGTCCCAGTACGGACGCAGCGAATCGTCCGGGTAGCGGGTCAGCGGGTAGATGCAGCCCTGCTCCTCGACGGTCTGCTGCCAGCCCTCGCGGGGCTCGATCGTGCGGCGCTCCACGGGTCAGCCGCCGCTGGAGGAGGAGCAGCCGAAGCCGCCGCGGGACACGGACGACTTGTCGAAGCTGCCGCCCTCGACCTTGCCGTTCTTCGAGCTGCCGCCGTAGTAGTACGAGCCGCTGCCCCCGCTGCCGCCGCTGCCCCCGCCCTTGCACTCGTAGCTGGGCAGCTGCTTGCGGGACATGGGGTCCACGCAGCGTTTGTCCGGCTCGGAGCCGCAGGCGCTGAGGGAGACGGCGAGGAGGCCCATGCCGCCGAGTATCACTGTGCTGGAGCGCAACTTCCGCGGGCGGCGTGTGCCGGTGCCCGTGCCGGGCGCGGTTTCGGTCGCAGTGTCGACGTTCGTCATGATTCGGCCACTCCCCCGTTGTACGTGTCTGATGTTCGACTGGGGTCAGGGTAGAGAACCCTCCCCTCGGGGCCGCAAGTTGGGGCTTGGGGGGAGGTTTCTTCGTGCGGGTTGGTGGCGGTTCGCGCCACGGCTCGTCCCCCCCACCCCGCCCCTTCCCGAAAGTCCTCAGCGGACAACTCCGGGACTCCGCCCCGGGCCCCGGGGGCGTCGTTCGGCTGCCGCGCCGCTGTGGCTGATCGCGCAGTTCCCCGCGCCCCTGTCGGGGCACGGATCCCCCACGCCTGCTGTGGGAGCCCTGATAAGGGGCGCGGGGAACTGCGCGACCAGCCGCGACGGCGGGTAAGCCGGAAGACGACCCGGACGGAGCCCCTCTGGGGGCACCTCCCAGCGGTAGCTGGGGGAGATTGAGGAGCGGGGGGCCGGGGGCGGAGCCCCCTGGGGTCAGGGGGTCTCGGCCAGTACCGCGGCCAGCGCCTCGCACAGCGCGTCCAGCGCCCCCGCCCACCCGTGGTCCGGCGGTGTGCCGTAGCCGACGACCAGGGCCGCGCGGTCCGTGCGCGGGACGTCGGGGTGGCGGAAGCGGTCGAGGCCGAGGAGGGTCAGGCCCTGCCAGGCCGCCGCCCGGATCGCCGACTGCTCGGCCCCCGCCGGGAGTTCGAGCACCGCGTGCAGCCCCGCCGCGATCCCGCTCACCGACACCTGCGGCACCCGCTCGGCGAGCGCCGCCACGAGCTGGTCGCGCCGTCGCCGGTACCGCAGCCGGCAGGCCCGTACGTGCCGGTCGTACGCCCCCGACGTCAGGAACTCGGCGAGCGTCAGCTGGTCGAGTGCGCCGCAGGCCCAGTCCGAGGGGCCCTTGCCGCGCGCCACGTCCGCCGCGAGCCGGGCGGGCAGCACGAGCCAGCCGAGCCGCAGGCCGGGGGCGAGGGACTTGCTGGCGGTGCCGAGGTACACGACGCGTTCCGGGTCGAGGCCCTGGAGGGCGCCGACGGACTGCCGGTCGTAGCGGAACTCCCCGTCGTAGTCGTCCTCCACGATCAGCCCGCCGCCGCGCCGCGCCCAGTCGACGGTCTCGGCGCGCCGCTCGGGCGGCAGGGCGACGCCCAGCGGGAACTGGTGCGCGGGCGTGAGCAGCACCGCGTCGGGCCGCAGCCGCGGCAACGCGTCGGTGCGGGTGCCCTGTTCGTCGTACGGCAGCGGGGGCGTGCGCAGGCCCGCGGCGGTGAGGAGTTCGCGGTGCACGTCGAGGCCGTACGACTCGACGGCGACGGAGGGGCTGCCGCCTCGGCCCTCCCGCAGTACGCCCGCGAGGAGTTGGAGGCCGTGCGCGGCGCCGGCGCAGACGACGATGCGGTCCGGGTCGGCGTACACGCCGCGGGCGCGCGCGAGGTAGTCGGCGAGGGCGGTGCGCAGCTCGACACGGCCGCGCGGATCGCCGTACCCGAAGGCCTCGTTGGGCGCGGCGGCGACGGCCTTGCGGGCGGCCCGCAGCCATGCGGCGCGCGGGAACGCCGACAGGTCCGGGCTGCCCGGCAGCAGGTCGTGCCGCGCGGGCCCCGGCGTGCGGGGCGGCGGCGGGGGCGCGGCCGGGCGGGACACGGCGCGCTCGGCGACCCGCGTGCCGGAGCCCTGGCGCGCGGTGAGCCAGCCCTCGGCGACGAGGTCGGCGTACGCGTCGGCGACGGTGTTGCGGGCGACGCCCAGGTCGACGGCGAGGGTGCGGGAGGAGGGCAGCCGGGTGCCGGGCACGAGCCGGCCGCCGCGGACCGCTTCGCGGAGGGCGTCGGTGAGGGCTCTGCGCACGCCGGAGCCGCTGCGGGCGGCGGTTTCGCGCAGGTCGATGTGCAGGTCGACGCCGGTGCCGGAGGGCCCGGCGCCCGGCAAAGTGGCCCATGATTTCGCCATGGAAGTGGACCATACGCCTGGGCCAACACGTCCGTAGGGTCGAGTCCATGAACCATCACGAGCAGCAGCACGGAGACGGGCGCGGCTACGCCCCCGAACACACCCCCCGCATGGAATGGGCCAAGCTCGCCCCCGACGTGTACAAGGCGATGTGGCAGCTGGAGAAGGCCGCCCGCCAGGGCCTCGACCCGGCCCTCTACCACCTGGTGAAGATCCGCGCCTCGCAGATCAACCACTGCGCCTTCTGCCTCGACATGCACACCAAGGACGCGCTCGCCGAGGGCGAGTCGGTGGAGCGGATCATTCAGCTGAGCGCCTGGGAGGAGTCGAAGCACTTCTACACGCGCAAGGAGATCGCCGCGATCGAACTCACCGAGGCCGTCACCGTGTTGACGGAGGGCTTCGTGCCGGACGAGGTGTACGCGCGGGCCGCCGCCGAGTTCGAGGAGGCCGAACTCGCCCAGCTGATCGCGGGGATCACGGCGATCAACGCGTGGAACCGGTTCAGCGTGGCCACGCGCAAGGTCCCGGGCCACTACAAGCCGGCGGCGCAGGGGGCCCGTTCGTGAGCGCGACTCCCCGTACGTACCCCCGTACGACCGCGCTCGACCCGGGCTTCCGTACGGCGATGCAGTCGCTGAGCGCCGCCGCCAAGCGCGGGCTCGGCGACGCGGTCCTCGCCGAGCTGGTCATGATCCGCGCCTCGCAGCTCAACCGGTGCGCGTTCTGCCTCGACATGCATCTGACGCTGGCCCGGAAGGCGGGCGAGTCGGAGGACCGGCTCGACCTCCTCGCCACCTGGGAGGAGACGGACGGCACGTACACGCCCCGCGAACGCGCCGCGCTCGCCCTCACGGAGGCGATCACGGAGCTGACGTCGACGGGCTTCGTGCCGGACGAGGTGTACGCGGAGGCCGCAGCCCACTTCGACGACCGCGAACTCGCCCACCTCATCGGCGTGATCACGGCCATCAACTCCTGGAACCGCCTGATGGTCGCCCGCCGCATCCAGCCCGGAGGCCCGGCATGGCCGTGACGGCGTTCAGGAATCTGCACCTCGACCGCGCGCCCGGCGACCCGCTGATCCTCCCCGGCCCGTGGGACGCGGCCAGCGCCCGCGTGTTCGCCGAGGCGGGCTTCCCCGCCCTGGCCACGCCGAGCGCGGGCATCGCGGAATCCCTCGGCCACGCGGACGGGTCCACCCCGGCCGACGAGATGTTCGCGGCGGTCGCCCGGATCACCCGCGCGGTCTCGGCATTCGGCATCCCGGTCTCCGCGGACCTGGAGTCGGGCTACGGCCTCCCGGCCCGCGAACTCGTCGACCGCGCCCTGGAGTCGGGCGCGGTCGGCGTCAACCTGGAGGACTCCGGCCCGATATCCGGCCTCAAGGACCCTGCGCGGCACGCGGGTTGGCTGGCCGAGGTGCGCGCGGCGGCGGGCGACGCCCTGTTCGTCAACGCCCGCGTGGACACGTACGTACGGGGCGTCCCGGACGTCGACGAGACCATCCGCCGCGCCCGCCTCTACGTCGAGGCCGGCGCGGACGCCGTCTACCCGATCCTGTGCCCGCCGGACCACCTCCCCACCCTGTCCGCCTCCGTCCCGGCCCCCCTGAACGCCCTCGCCCTCCCCGACGGCCCACCCCCACCCGAACTGAGCCGACTCGGCGCGACCCGCGTCACGTTCGGCCCGGGGCTGCTGAGGCGGGCGATGGGGGTGGTGGGGGAGATGGCTCGGGGGTTGCGCTGACTCCCCTCGCACGCCTCGGCCTTGGCGAATGCACCCGTCGAGTAGTGACCCGGTGCAGATCCAGTGCGGGCTTCCCTCCCGGCCCCTCAAGGGCAAAGGGGCTGACCAGCGGGCTTATATGACGGATGTAGGGTGCCGAGAGGTCCAGCGGGCGACACGCCCCCTGGACCTTTCACGTCCAGCGCCGATCGGGGAACAGCGGTTCATGGGAGAGCACTTCAAGACGGACATCGACCAACTCCAGCAATTCCTGTCGAACCTGGAGAGATGCGTCGACGAACTCAACGAGGCCCGGACCGCCCTCGCCCACGTCCGCGGCGACCAGATCGGCACGGCCCGCCTGGACGAGGCCTGCGACAAGTTCCAGATGGAGTGGAAGTACGGCTCCGACAAGACGAAGGAACTGATCGGCGAGATCAAGGAGGGCGTCGAGGGCAACAAGAAGGGCTACGAAGAGGTCGAACAGGCCTTGGAGAAGGCCTTCAAGCAGATCGCCGACCAGAGCACCTCGGGCGGGGGCGGTAAGTGATGGCGGCGAACCCCTACTCCAACATCGGCTTCAATCCCGTACCGGGCATCCCTGCCGAGGTCTCCAAACTGCAGGAGAAGGTTGCCGCGGCAGCCACGGCCCTGGAGAACACCCACCGCCAGCTGAGCAGGCTCACCGCCGAGAGCAGCTACTGGCAGGGCGACGCGGCGGAGAAATTCCGCGAGAACATCGACGGCGACCTGTCGGACTACCTCAAGAAGGCCGGGGCATCCCTGCGCGCCGCCGCCCACCACCTGCACAAGTGGGACGGCCAGTTGGGCTCCAACCGTGAGCTGGCGACGAAGTACGACGAGGCCGCCGGGGAGAAGAAGGCGGCTGCGGACAAGGCCAAGAGCGCGTACGACCAGGCGGCCCAGAACCCGGACCTGAGGCCCGCCGAACGGTACCCCTCCCAGGAGGAGGCCGACGCCGCGACCGCCCGGATGCGCACCGCCGAGAGCGAGCTCCGCGAGGCGAGCACGGCCCTCACCAAGGCGAACGACGCGTACGACGAACTGAACCGCAAGATCAAGGAGTTGGAGGCCCACCACTCCGACCAGGCGGACGTCATCGCCAAGGCACTCTCCGTGCAGGCGGACAAGGCGCCGGACAAGGGGTTCTGGGAGAGCGTCGGGGATGTGCTCGCGTCGATCGGCACCTTCCTGTACGAGCACGCGGGCACCATCGGTGCGATCGCGGGCCTGCTCGCACTGTTCCCGACGCCACTGGCACCCCTCTTCGCCGGAATCGCCATCGTGGCGAGCGGCACCTCGATGACCAAGAACTTCGCAGACAAGAACTTCAGGGAAGCCTTCTTTCCCTGGGGCGACAAGTTCGGGTGGAACATGGACACCTTCTCCGCCTATGCCTCGTTCGGTGGCGACACTCTCGGCATGGTGCCCGGCGGAAAGGCGTTGGGGACCGCCGCCAAGGAAATCGGCGAAGGACTCAGGTACGCCGACGAAGTCGGCACAGTCGTGAAGAATTCCGAAAAGGTAGCGGAATTCACCAAGGAAACGTGGCACGTCCTCAAAACAGCTCCCGCGACACAGGTCGACGAGGCCTGGGACGCGGCCAGGGCGAGCGCCGGCGGCTCCGCCAAGCTGATGGCCGATATCAGCGTGAACGGCCTCAACGTCGCCGCGAACGTGGAGTCCTCGCTCGAAACAGCCGGCGTGGTGCCGAAGGACGGGGCTGCGCACAATGCCGCGGAGATCACCAAGGCCGGCGCAGGAGCCTACGGCGTGCCCGCCCTGATCAGCTCGTTCATGCGGTGACAGCAAGCCTCTGAAAGGTGGGACATCGTGTCTGATGTCATTTCGAAATCACCGGGCGAGCCGGAGCCGCTCTTCTGGTTCGGGATCCCGCACGGCTACATCAAACTGGACCTCGATCCGCCGCGGGAGCAGATCGAGTCCATGGTGGAGCAGGCACTCGAGCTGCCCGCTGAAATGCGCGACCAGGCGGATCAGGTCCTGCAGTTCTACGCGGGCTTCGTCAGGTCTCTCAAGGCTCAGAACGTCCATGCCTGTGCGGTCGGCCTCCACCCGGACGAATCCGGCGGCTACGCCTCGTCCACCATCACGGTCTCGACCGTGCCCACTCAAGGGGCCAGCGCGAAACTGGTCATCGCCGGGCTGGCGGGGACGGCGGCGGACTCTTCGGACAAGGGAATGCGGCCGCTCGAACTGCCCTGCGGCCTGGCCTACCTGGCTGAGGAGAAGCGGCGTACGCCTGCACTCGGCAACCCTCCAGAGGGCAGCGACGGTCCGCTGATGGGGACCGTCTGGCAGGGCACCGTGGCGATCGCAGGCACCGGCACGCCCGACATCATCGTGATCCAACTGGTGACGTCATCGCTGGAGTTGGCCGACTCCTACCGGGACATCCTGCTCGGCGTCGCGCGCACCGTCACCTTCGCCGATCCGGAGCGATCCCGGACGGCTGACCAAAACCAAGACGTAGAACAGGCCCCCGGCTCCGTGGCCGCGGCCATCAGGAGCGATTTCGGATGACCCAACCGACCCAGGCACCTGACGTGGCAGAGGTGCTGAAACGCAACTACGGCGTGCTGTACAGGCACGCCGCGGGCCGTCTCGCGCTCATCGCGCTCCTGATCGTCGCGTCCTACGGGCTGCACGCCTTGGGAACCCCCGATCCGGTGCTGGTTCCCTTCTTTGTCGTCGCCGCCTTCGTGTTCCTCTTCGCGGTCATCCGACTCTCGAACGGCCTGCGCATGGGCGTGAGCAAGCGGGTGTTGAACACCTACCCGCTCGAGTACCACACGCGAGTGGACAAGAAGTCGAGTCAGTGGCTGCTGCTGGGCGACGTCCACACCGTCAAGGTCTCCGTTCGCGGTCGGCACGGCGCACCTCGCATGCGGGCCGTCAACGCTTCAGCCGTCCGCCGCTGGCCCAAGGGGGCTGAGACGGGCGGCGCCTGGGTGGCCGGCGACCTGGCGTTCGGCGCGGTCATGGTCGTTCCCGGAACCCTCGACCTGCTCTTCATGCAGCCCGAGAACTGGGACAAGTTCGCCGCCGAACGTGCCCAGGCCGACCCTGAACGGCTTGCCCGCGCAGAGCGGTCGGGCATCACGAAGCGCCTCGAGCGGGAGCCCAAGGTCTCGTATGGAACGTGAAGCGAGCGGACTGGACACCGCCGCGCTTCGACGGAAGATGGTGAACCGGGTCTGGTGGGTCGGGATCCGTAACACCGTGGGTTACGGGCTCATGGCGTTCGCGACGCCGGGCGTGGGGCAGGCGGCGAAGAGTGCCGGGATGGGCTGGGTGCCCGTGGTCGGCGGGCCGCTCATCTTCATCGGCATCCTCGGCTTCCTCGGCACCGTCTTCGGTACCCTCCCCGGACTGTTCGTGGTGCGCGGCGCCGGCCGCGCCCTCTCCCACTACACCTTCGACACCTTCATCCCCCGCATCACCAAGGTCGACGGCGCCGACGCCACCCGGGGGCGGCCGAAGGGCATGACGCTCACGCTGCACACCGCGGAGGGGCACGAGTCGCCGCTCATGCGGGTCAACCCCGTTCCCCGGCGCGGGCCTTGGCGGAATCCGTGGCCGGAGGGGATCGACGAGGGTCTGTACATCGCGGGCGACCCGCACTTCGGCGTCGTCGGGTACGTGCCGTCCAGCGGTGTCTTCCTCTTCATGCAGCCGGACGACTGGGACGGCACGGCGGACGAGCGGCGGCAGGCGAGCCCCGGGCGGGTGCGGCGGGCTGCCGAGGCCGAGTTGAACCAGCGGATCATCTGACACCCCATGACCGAGACCGAGACCGGTACCGGAACGACCACCCGCGCCCCCGCCCGCCGCCACCCCGCGGCCCGCGCCTTCCTCTGGCTCGGCAGTGCGCTGGTCGCGTTCGCCGGGGCGTTCTGGTTCGTCACCGCCTCCGTGGACCTCGCGTTGTCCGCCGGGCTGTACGGCACCCCCGGTACGTACAAGGTGAGTTCCTGTCACGACGCCGACAGCAGCTCGAAGAACTCCGACTACTCCTGCTACGGGGAGTTCCTGCCGGACGGCGGGTACGCCACGTCCCAGAAGTTGGAGGACACCGGGCACGACTATCCGGACGGCTACACCTTCGACGCGCGGAGGGGGGACGTGCCGGAGGAGTCCGGGAGGGTGCAGCGGACCGGGGTGTGGGGTGTGGCCGGTGAGTTGTGGCAGGTCGGGTTCGCCGTGGTGATGCTCGCCTGGGTCGCGTACCTGGGGATCAAGCCGCCCGCGTGGAAGGCGGACCCGCCCCGCAAGCCGTCGCGGCGCACGCGGGTGGCGGACCGGGTCGGGCTCGTGCTTCTCGGCGGCCTCGCCGTGGGGGCGCTCAGCTGGGTCGTGATGTTCGTCGGCTCGTTCGTGCCCTGACACCCGTACGCCGACCCCCGTACGCCGACACCCGTACGCAGACACACGTACGCAGACACACGTACGCACTCCCAGAACGCCGGTGCCGGGCGCCCCCTCCGCAGAAGGGTGCCCGGCACCGGCGCGTTCAGGCCCTCAGGCCCGCCGCCTCACTTCTTCGGCAGCCAGGCCTCCCAGACGTCCTTGTTCTCCTTGACCCACTTCTTCGCCGCTTCCTCGCCGGACATCTTGTCCTTGGCGATCCACTTGGCGACCTCGTTCTGCTGCTCGGTGGTCCACTTGAAGTTCTTCAGGAACTCGGCGGCGTCACCGCCGTTCTTCGCGAAGTCCTTGTTGAGGTACTTCTGCAGCGGGGTGTTGGCGTAGCCGCACTCCGTCTTCGCGGCGGGCTCGTTGCAGCCCTCCTTGAACTCCGGCAGCTTCACCTCGACGAGTTCCACGTCGTTGTTCAGCCACTGCGGCTCCCACCAGTAGGTGATGAACGGCTGCTTGTTCTTGTACTTCTGCTGGATCTCCTTGATCTGAGCGGCCTCGTTGCCGGTCTCCTTGACCTTGAAGTTCAGCTTGTGGTTCTTGATGAGGTACTCGTCGTACGTGGTGTACGAGGGGGCCGCACCGAGGAACTCGCCCTTGTCGCCGGACTCGGAGGTGCGGAAGTCCTTGTAGAGCTTGTTGAGGCCCTCGTAGGTCTTCGCCTCGGGGTGCTTGTCGGCGTAGTACTTCGGGATGAACCAGCCGATGTGGCCGGTCACGCCGAGGTCGCCGCCCTTGACGACCTTCTTCTTCTCGTTCTTCTTGCCGCCGGTGCCGTCGTCCAGGTACAGCTTCTGCTTCTCGGGCTGGCCGTCCCAGTCCTCCATGATCGCGTCGGCCTTGCCGTTGTTGAGGGCGTCCCAGGCGATGGGCTCGTCCATCGTCTTGAGCGTGACCTTCTTGACGTCCAGCTCCTCCTCGAGGATCACCTTGGCGACCTCGGCGTTGGCCTGGGCGCCGACCCACGACGGGACGGTGATCGTGACCTCGTCGGAGCCGCCGGTCTTGCCGGTCTCGGCGGCGCAGCCGCTGAGGGCGACGACGCCGAGGACACCGGCACCGGCGACGAGGGAGTTGGCTATCCGGCGGTTGCGGCTGTGCTTGCTGGTCTTCACTTGAACGTCCTTACATGGCAGGGGAGTTGCAGAAGTGCGGAAGTGCGGAGGAGTCAGGAGAGGCCCTGCTTCGCGTCCGCGCCCGGCTGCGAGATCCGGTCGAGCAGGACGCCGAGGCAGACGATCGCGATACCGGCCGTCATGCCGAGGCCCAGGTCGCCCTTGGCGAGGCCCTTGACCACGTCCACGCCGAGCGCGCCGCCGCCGATCATTCCGGCGATGACGACCATCGAGAGGACGAGGACGACGCCCTGGTTGACGGCCAGGAGCAGCGACTTGCGGGCCAGCGGGATCTGGACCTGCCGCAGCTGCTGGCCGGTCGTGGCGCCGAGCGAGCGGGCCGCCTCCAGGGCGGCGGGGTTGATGGAGCGGATGCCCTGGTTGGTGATGCGTACGACCGCGGGCAGCGCGTAGATCACGGCCGCGGCGACACCGGCGAAGCGGCCGCCCATGAACAGCGCCACCATCGGGATGAGGTAGATGAACTGCGGCAGCGTCTGCATGGTGTCGAGCACGGGGCGGATCGCGCGGTCCAGCCAGTCGACGCGGGCGGCGAGGACGCCGATCGCGAAGCCCAGGATCAGGGTGAGGACCAGGGCGGCGATGACCTGGGACAGGGTGTCCATGGAGCGGGTCCACAGGCCCATGCCGCCGATCACGCCGAGCGCGAGGACGGTGGTGAGCGCCGCCCGCCAGCGGCCCGCGAGGTACGCGAGGACGCCGCCGAGGACGAGGACCGCCCACCACGGGGTGGCCTGCAGGGCGTCGCGCATCGGGTTGATGACGTAGTTCGCGAAGCCGGACGCCCAGGTCAGGGTGCCGCCGATGACGGGGATGCCGGAGCCGAGCTCGTCCTCGATCCAGGTGGTCGCGGAGTTGACCGGGCCGGAGATGGAGACGACCCACGCGTCGGGCCACTCGACCCGGCCGAGCGCGGAGCCGACGACGGCGGCGATCGCCGTGCCGACGACGACCACGCCGCCCTGGATCCAGGCCGCGCCCCGGGTGCGTACCGCCGACGGGTCGTCGAGGCGCTCGCCGGCGGCGGACGTGGTGCGGTCGAACCAGATCGCGATCAGGACGATGGCGATGCCGGCGCCCAGGGACTGGCCGATGTCGAGGATCGACAGGGCGCGGAAGATCTCCTCGCCGAGGCCCTCGGCGCCGATCATCGACGCGAGCACGACCATCGACAGACACATCATGATCGTCTGGTTGAGGCCGAGGAACATCTGCTTGCGGGCCAGCGGCACCCGGGCCTTGGCGAGCAGCTGCCAGGGCGTCGCGCCGAGCGAGCGGGACGCCTCCAGGGCGACCGGGTCGGCGCCGCGCAGGCCGAGGGCGGTGAGGCGGGCCATCGGCGGGGCCGCGTAGATCACGGTGGCCGCGAACGCCGCGGGCACGCCGACGTCGAAGATCAGCACGAACGGCAGCAGGTACGAGAACGCGGGCAGCACCTGCATGGTGTCGAAGACCGGGCGGAGCACGCGTTCGCCGCGGTCGGAGAGCCCGGCGACCAGGCCGAGGGCGAGGCCGACCAGGGCCGAGGCGATCACGCAGATCACCATCAGGCCGAGGGTCTCCATCGCCGGCTCCCACATGCCGAGCACGCCGATCACCAGGAAGGTGACGAGGGCGGTGCCCGCGGTGCGCAGGGCGCGGCGGTGCAGTCCGGCGCCGCCCGCGTACCAGGCGATCAGCACGGCGAGGACGGTCACGCCGATGAAGCCGAGCGACTCCAGGAGGCTGACGACGAGGTCCACGGAGGACTCGGCGGTGTTGCTGATGTGCAGCAGGAAGTACAGGAACAGCCAGTGGGTCTCACGGTTCTCGACGAGCCACTCGTTGAGGTCGGTGAGCGGCGTGCGCAGATCGAAGGTGAGGCTGTCCGGCCAGACGCCGCTGCCGGTGACGGCGGCGCTCACCACGGCGAGCAGCAGCGCCGCGATCAGCAGCAGGGCCTTGGGGCTGGCGGCGAGCCGGGCGAGGAAACCGGGCGCCTGCGGGGTCGCCGGTGCCTGCTCGGCCGCATCGGCCTTGTCCAGTACGGGAGTTGTGGGAGTCGCGCTCATCGGCGGCCCCCGTCCGCATGCGGGCGTATCGGAAGGTGGGTGCTCATACGGCCGCGACCTCCTTGCCCTCGGTGTCGGGGCGGCCGTCGAGGCCGGCGACCACGGCGAGCAGCCGCTCGTGGTCGACGACGCCGAGGGTGCGGCCGTCCTCGACGACGCGGCAGGGCTCGCCGCAGTCGGCGACGGCCTCGATGGCGTCGACGACGAGGGTGTCGGGGGCGAGTTCCCGGCCCGAGCCGGCCTCGGCGGCGTCGGCGGGGCGCATCGCGCGGCGTACGGAGATGACCTGCTCGCGCGGGACGTCGCGGACGAAGTCGCGGACGTAGTCGTCGGCCGGGTTGGCGACGATCTCCTCGGGGGTGCCGAGCTGCACGATGGCGCCGTCGCGCATCAGCATGATGCGGTCGCCGAGGCGCAGCGCCTCGCTGAGGTCGTGGGTGATGAAGACCATGGTGCGGCCCTCTTCGCGGTGCAGGCGGATGACCTCCTCCTGCATGTCCCGGCGGATCAGCGGGTCGAGGGCGCTGAACGGCTCGTCGAAGAGCAGCACTTCGGGGTCGACGGCGAGGGCGCGGGCCAGGCCGACGCGCTGCTGCTGGCCGCCGGAGAGCTGGCCGGGGCGGCGCTCCTCCATGCCGGCGAGGCCGACCTTCTCGACGATCTCCTGGGCCTTGGCGCGCCGCTCGGCCTTGCCGACGCCCTGGATCTCCAGGCCGTACGCGACGTTGTCGAGCACCGAACGGTGCGGCAGGAGGCCGAAGTTCTGGAAGACCATCGCGGTCTGGCGGCGGCGCAGTTCGCGCAGCCGGTTCTTGTCCATGGCGAGGACGTCCTCGCCGTCCATGGCGATGGACCCGGAGGTCGGCTCGATCAGCCGGGTCAGGGTCCGTACGAGGGTGGACTTGCCGGAGCCGGAGAGGCCCATGACGACGAAGACCTCGCCGCGCTGCACGTCGAAGCTGACGTCGCGGACGGCGGCCGTGCAGCCGGTCTTCTCACGCAGCTCGGCGGTGGTCAGCTCCTTGTGGGCCGGGTCGCCGGGGATGCGGTCCGCCTTGGGTCCGAAGACCTTCCACAGCTCGCGTACGGCGAAGGCGGGCGCGGAGGGGTCCCCCGCGGTCGGCGCCGTGGTCTTGGTGTCGGTCTCGGTCATCGGACATCACTCCCGGTCAGCAGGTCCGCGCACTTCTCCCCCACCATCAGCACCCCGATCATCGGGTTCACTGCGGGCATCGTCGGGAAGACGGAGGCGTCGGCGATACGGATGCCATCGAGGCCGCGGACGGTGAGGTCCGGGGACACTACGGCGAGTTCATCGTTTTCGGCACCCATGCGGCACGTGCCGGCCGGGTGGTACACGGTGTGCGCGGCCTTGCGGACGAGTTCGCTGATCTCGGCGTCCTCGGTGACCTCGGGGCCGGGGAAGACCTCGCGCTTGAGCCACTTCTTGAACGGCTCGGCCTCGGCGACCTTGCGGGCCAGCTTGATGCCGTCGACGAGGGTCTGCCCGTCGTAGTCGCCCTCGTCCTCGAAGTACTTGAAGTCCAGGGCGGGCTTGACCTCGGGGTCGGCCGAGGTGAGGTAAAGGCGGCCGCGGGCCCGGGACTTGGGGATGTTCGGGGTCATGGAGACGCCGTGCTCGGGGCGTTCGTAGCCCAGGCGCTCCGGGTTGTCCGTGAACGGGATCTGGTAGAAGTGGAACATCAGGTCCGGGCCCTTGTGGTCCGGGTCCCGCTTCACGAACAGGCCCGCGTCGGAGTCCATCGCGGAGTTGTCGGGGATCGGCCCGTTCGTCTCCCAGACGATGACCGACTCGGGGTGGTCGATCAGGTTCTCGCCGACGCCCGGCAGGTCGTGCACGACCGGGATGCCGAGCGCTTCGAGGTCCTTCTTCGGGCCGATGCCGGAGTGCATCAGCAGCCGCGGGGTGTCCACGGCGCCGGCGCAGACCAGGACTTCACGGCGGGCGGTGAGCAGCTTCTCCTCGCCGTCCTTGGCGCGTACGTGCACGCCGCGCGCGGTGGTCCCGTCGAGCTCCAGCTTGTACGCCCAGGTCTCCAGGAAGAGGTGCAGGCCCGGGCGGTCGCCGGCCTCCATGTGCGGGTGCAGGTAGGCGACGGAGGCGGAGGACCGCTTGTTGTTCTCCGGGTGGTACGAGAGGTCGAAGAAGCCGACGCCCTCCTCGAAGGGCTGGTCGTTGAAGCCGACGACCTCGGGCACGCCGAGCGCGGTCTTGGTGGCCTCGACCCAGTCGGTGGCGATCTGGTTCTGGTCCTTCTTGGCGACCCGCACGATGTTGTTGCGGAGCTTGCCGAAGTAGGGGTCCATCGCCTTGGCGTTCCAGCCGGTGGCGCCGGCCTCCTCCCACTCGTCCCAGTCGGACGGCAGCGGCTTGAAGGAGATCAGCGTGTTGTGCGAGGAGCAGCCGCCGAGGACCTTGGCGCGGCTGTGCAGGATGTGCGAGTTGCCGCGGGGCTGCTCGGTGGTCGTGTACTCGTAGTCGAGCTCGCCGCCGAGGAGGCCGAGCCACTTGCGCAGGGTCAGCACGTCCTCGCGGTCGATGTCGGACGGGCCTCCCTCGATCACGGCGACGGTGACGTCCGGGTTCTCGGTGAGGCGGGACGCGATCACCGATCCTGCGGTGCCGCCGCCGACGATGACGTAGTCGAACTCGGTTCCGGTCATTCGGGTACTGCTCCTCTTCCTGCGAGGGTGGTGCACAAGGTGCTTGCGCTTAAGGGGCGGGCGCCGCGCAGGAGTTCGCGGCGCCCGCGGTGGTCTCAGCCCGTGAACCAGCGCACCGGCTGCGGCGCGAGGTTCTCGTAGACGTGCTTGGACTCGCGGTACTCGGCGAGGCCGGCGGGCCCGAGTTCGCGGCCGACGCCGCTCTTGCCGAAGCCGCCCCACTCCGCCTGCGGGAGGTAGGGGTGGAAGTCGTTGATCCAGATCGTGCCGTGCCGCATCCGGCGGGCCATGCGGCGCGCACGCCCGGAGTCGCTGGTCCAGACGGCGCCGGCGAGGCCGTACTCGGTGTCGTTGGCGAGGGCGACGGCCTCGTCCTCGGTGGTGAACGTCTCCACGGTGAGGACCGGTCCGAAGACCTCCTCGCGGACGGCGCGCATGCCGCGGTGGCAGTTGTCGAGCACGGTCGGCTCGTAGAAGTAGCCCTCGGCGGGACGGATGTCGCTCGGCTCGGGGCGCTTGCCGCCGGTGAGCAGCTTGGCGCCCTCCTCCAGGGCGGTGTCGACGTAGTACTCGGTCTTGTCGAGCTGCTGCTGCGAGACGAGGGGGCCGCACTCGACGCCCTCCGCGGTGCCGCGACCGAGCTTGATCTTGCTTGCCCGTACGGCGAGTTCGGCGACGAAGCGGTCGCGGACCGACTCCTCGATGATGAGGCGGCCGCCGGCCGAGCAGACCTGGCCGCTGTGGATGAACGCGGCGTTGAGGGCCTGGTCGACGGCGGTGTCGAAGCCCTCTTCGGTGGCGCAGGCGTCGGCGAAGACCACGTTGGGGTTCTTGCCGCCGAGTTCGAGGGCGACCTTCTTGACGGTGACGGCGGCGGCCTGGGCGACCTTGGTGCCGCTGAGGAGTCCGCCGGTGAAGGAGATCAGGTCGACGTCGGGGTGCTCGGCGAAGCGGGCGCCGACGCTGTGGCCGGGGCCGGTGACGATGTTCGCGACACCGGCGGGGAGTCCGGCCTCGACGAGCAGCTCGATCAGCGCGACCGTGGTGAGCGGGGTGATCTCGCTGGGCTTGATGACGAAGGTGTTGCCCGCGGCGAGCGCCGGGGCGATCTTCCAACTGGCCTGCAGGAGCGGGTAGTTCCAGGGCGTGATCATCGCGCAGACGCCGACCGGTTCGTGCACGACGACGCTGTGCACGGTGTCCGTGCCGGCGTCCACGACGCGACCGGCGCCCTCGCCTATGACGAGGTCGGCGAAGTAGCGGAAGGCGTCGGCGACGCAGTCGACGTCGACACGGCCCTCCTCGAGGGTCTTGCCCGCGTCCCGGCTCTCCAGGAGGCCTATCTTCTCCCGGTCCCGGACGAGCAGGTCGGCGACGCGGCGCAGCAGGGCGGCCCGCTCGGCGACCGGGGTGTCCGGCCACGTACCGTGATCAAATGCCTTGCGGGCCGCGGCGATCGCGGCGTCCGCGTCGCTCGCGTCACCCTCCGCCACCACGGCGAACGGCTTGGCATCCGCGGGGTCGAGGATCTCGCGCGTGGCTCCCGAGGCGGCGGTGCGCCACTCTCCGTCCACGTGGATGGTCTGTTGTACCGACACTTCGCGTCTTGCCTTCCGTTTACCGATTTGTTCACCCGGTGTCTCTGCGGTGACCCGATGCCCCTGCCCTTGGGGCCGAAAAGCATGTCGGTTCCCGCTGCGAAAGTGCCGCGCGTCACTCCGCATGCGATCAAATTGCCCGGGTCGTACGGTTTATTGCGGAATCTCCCGGCGGGAGGAAGCGTCATGCCCAAGCCCCGTAAGGCAACTTTCAGCACATTTGGTGTCACTCTCTGTGTCACTGCTCTTGTCGGCGGGCTCTGCGGCACCGCGACCGCCGCCGACGACAACGGCATCGCGGACAAAAGCCCCCAGGAGATCGGCACGGCGTCCCGCACCGCGTTGCTGAGCGTGACGTCGCTGCACGTCGAGGCGGAGATCAAGGGCATGGCCGAACCGGCCCCCGCCTCCTTCGAGCTCTCGTACGACACGAAGGACAACTGCACCGGCACGGTCACGAACCAGAACGACAAGGGCACGATGGAGGTCGTCCGCAAGGGCGACCGGGTGTGGATCAGGCCGGACGAGAAGTGGCTGGCCTCGCAGATGCCGCAGCTCAAGGGCAATGACGCGGCCGAGCTGCTCAAGGGCAAGTTCTTCGGGACGACCGTGCGGAACGCGGACGGCGCGAAGATCGCCCAGCTCTGCGACCTCAACTCCTTCAAGCAGCAGATCACCGACCGGTCCGGCAAGGCCCGGAACGCGACGGTCGAGAAGGGCGGGCGCACGGAGGTCGACGGCCGCCCCGCCGTCCTGCTGAACATCACCAACAACCAGCAGAAGGGCAGGACGTACGTCTCCACCGAGGGCAAGCCCTACCCCCTGAAGGTCGAGGCCGACGACCCGACGCGAGGCGTCGAGATCGCCATGACCTTCTCCGAGTTCGACAAGCCGGTGGACGTGCAGGCCCCGTCGGACGACCAGACCGTCGACATCAACTGACCCCGTGCCACGGCGAGTTGAGCACCTCAGGACGAGGGGGCCGGAGCGAACGAACCGAGCGCGTCCTCCAGGACCTGCCGCTGCCGGGGCCAGTCCTCCTCGGGCCCGATACTCAGGACCGCCCACAGCGCCGGGTCGTCCGGGCCTCCGGGCACGATCCGGTCGAGGGTGCGCAGCTCCATCGCCCACTCCTCGCTCAGGTACGAGTAGTCCAGCTCGGCCGCCTCCCCGCGCGGGTCCGCGACCGGGCCGAGCGCGTTCCGCTCGTACGCGGGCAGCCGCTTCAGGTCCTTCTCGGCCAGCTCGACCGTGCTCATCGGGGTCGCACCGGGCTCGGTGACCCGGAAGACCTGCAGCCGCTCGGGGCCGTCGGGCGACTCGTAGTAGTACAGCGTGACGCCGTTCTTGCCCTGTTCCGTGCGGCGCTCCCAGCCCTCCGGCACGGCGAGCGTGAACTCGTCCTCCACGGCGGCCACGTACCCCGCCGGGACCGTGGCCGACGGCGAGGCGGACTGCGACGGGCTCGGCGCGTCCGACGGCGTCTCCTCCGCCGGGGGCGAGGTGACGGCGCTCGGCGTGGGCGACGGCTTGGCGTCCGGCGGCGGCCCCTCGCCCCGGCCCCACAGCAGATACGAGCCGACGCCCACCGCGAGCACGGCGACGGCCACCGCGCCGACGACCACACCACGGCGGAACCGGGGGCGGGGCCCGTCCGGCGGGCTCGACTCCGGGGTGTACTCCGGCGGGCTCGACTCCGGTGTGTACGGGGCGGGTTCGGCCGCCCCCGGCGCGTGCTCGGGGCGCGGCGGAGGCGGCGGGGTGTACGGGGCGGGCTGCGGGCCGCCGGTGTCCCAGCGCTGCGTCTCGGGGTTCCAGCGCACCCCGCCCTGCCCCTGGTCCGGCACGCTCAGCCTCCGAGGAGCGCGCCGACGGCCTGCGACACCGCCACGACCGAGGCGAGGGTCCCGGTCACCGCGGCCCCGTCCGTGAGGGCCTGCCGCAGCCGCCCGAGCCGTCCGGGCCCGGCCCGCCCGTCCCGCTCGATCTCGCCCTCGGCGTCCGCGAGTTCGGCGTCGAGCGCGTCCCGTGCCTCGCTCTGCGCGAACCGCGCCAGGTCGCCGCGCAGCTCACGGATCGTACGGAGCAGCTCTTCCTGGGCGGGGTCGCGCGGGGCGCCGGCGTTGCGGTTGTCGACGTTGCTCACCTGGTTGTTGTTGCCCACGGCGAAGGCGCCGCCGCTCACGTGGTTGATGTGCACGCCGCCCGTGATCGGGTCATCGTTCGCTGCCACTGGAGTCTCCCCCCGACTTGGTGAACGGCGAGCCCGGCCCGGGCCGACTGCCCGAACTCCCGGGCTGCACCGTCTGGTTGGTGATGACGTTGTGGTCGCCGACGGCGAAGGCGCCGCTGGCGTTCTCGATGAGGGTGCCGCCGCCGCTGACGTTCACGATCTTCTGCGCGAACTCGTCCGTGCGGTACCCGGCGTCGCGCAGCGCGGCCCGCACGCCGTTCGCCACCCGGTCCTGCACGGACTTCAGATAGCGGCGCACGTCCATGTCCTGGAAGAGCGAGGACTCGCCGTCGGAGCCCAGCTCGCGCACCGAGCACGCGGGCCCGTCCGGCATCGCCGCGCCGTACCCGCCGGTGAGGATGCGCCAGGAGAAGGCGATGCCGCGGCCGAGGGTGGTGAGCGCGGACACGAGGGAGCGCGGCGTGCGCGCGAGCGCCCAGACGGCCTTGCCGAACAGGCTGTTGTGGCGGTACTGGTGCGCGATCCGGTCGGCGTTCTCGAAGTCCTTGCGGATCGGCAGCAGCACGTGCGGGGCGATCTCCAGCATCAGCATGCCGCCCTGCGTGTGCACCCGCACGAAGACCGTGGTGACGACCTCCTCCTCCCAGCCACCGACCCGGATGCGCAGGAAGTGCCGCCGCGTCTCCCCGCCCTCCTCGACGGCCTCGGCCCGGTGCACCCGGAACGCCTGGTCGTCGTACGGCGCGAGATCGCGCTGCGGCAGGCCGTCGACCGGCAGGAACACGCACTCGTCGATCTGCAGCTGGCGCAGCCGGTCCCGGACCGTGCCGGCCGCGTGCGGCGCGGGCACCCGGAGTTCGGCGAGCAGCGGCCGCACCGCCTCCAGGATCATGCGGTTGCCGATCGGCAGCTGGGTGCGCTCCGGGTCGGGCCGCAGCTCGACGGCGAGCGTCCACGCGTCGTACGGCTCGCCCGCGCCGCAGAAGGGGCGGGCCGCGTGGTACATGACCAGCGGGGCGTGCTGCTCGGTGCGGATACGGCGGCGCAGCCGCTGGAACCGGCCGTTCTCGGCGCGCTCCGCCGGGTCGGCCGCGATGTCCCCGAACTTCTGCGGGTGCAGCTCCCCGGCGAGGGCCCGCGCGAACTGGCCGCGCTGCGCCGCCACGCAGGCCGCGACGAGCAGCAGCGTCACCAGGCAGACCCAGGCGTGGAAGGGCTCGACCGGGCCGCCCGACTCGAAGGCGAGGACCAACTGGGCGATCGGTTCGGGCAGCACGTCCGCGAGGAACCGGGCGACGCTCAGGTCCTCGGCCTCACCCGCGATCACGGCGATCAGGCTGCCCAGCGCGAGAAGCAGCATCAGCCGCCCGTACCACTTGATCCACCAGGCCGGGAAACGGCGCCAGACCGGGGGCTGTTCGGCCGGGCCGCGCACCTTCGTGGCAAGGAACAGCAGCAGCGAGGGCGTCAGGAACACGATCAGCAGGTACTCGCTGAGGACCATGCCGACGATCCACAGGAACAACACGCCCGCCGCCCAGCCCAGTTCGAGCCGGCGGGCACGCAGCGCGTGCGCGAGGACGCGGGCCGCGTCGAAGCCGAGGGAGGGGGCGACGATGCGCTCCTCGTGGACGTACAGCTCGTCGATGACCGCGTCGCGGTAGGCCTCGTCCAGGTAACTGCCCGCGCACAGCAGGCGGGTGGCCTCGCTGGCGCCGGGCGGGGTGACCGGCAGAGCCGACGGAAGCCCCGCGTCCGTGGGCTCGGCGGGTCCTGACTGTGGCGGCACCTGCGCCTGCTGCGACAACGCTCCCCCTGTGCCCTGCGAGTCAACTTCCGTACGACACACCGGAGTTGACGCTCGATGTGTGCGAGGTCACATCATAGAGGAGTCGGGGAGGTGCGTCGCACGAAAAAACCTCCGCCCCGGCGGCCGTCGCGCGGCCCGCCGGGGCGGAGGTGGAGGCGGAGGTCGAACTCCTGTGGAGCGGGGCTCAGATCAGGTCGAGACCGCGCACGGCCTCGCGCTCCTCGGCGAGCTCCGCGACGGAGGCGTCGATGCGGGCGCGCGAGAACTCGTTGATGTCCAGGCCCTGGACGATCTCGTACTTGCCGTCCTTGGTGGTGACCGGGAAGGAGGAGATCAGGCCCTCCGGGACGCCGTACGAGCCGTCGGACGGGACACCCATGGAGGTCCAGTCGCCCTCGGCGGTGCCGTTGACCCAGGTGTGGACGTGGTCGATGGCGGCGTTCGCGGCGGAGGCGGCCGAGGACGCGCCCCGGGCCTCGATGATCGCGGCGCCGCGCTTGGCGACGGTCGGGATGAAGGTGTCGGCCAGCCACTGCTCGTCGTTCACGACCTCGGCGGCGTTCTTGCCGGCGATCTCCGCGTGGAAGATGTCCGGGTACTGGGTCGCCGAGTGGTTGCCCCAGATGGTGAGGCGCTTGATGTCCTCGACGGAGGCGCCGGTCTTCTGGGCCAGCTGCGTCAGGGCGCGGTTGTGGTCGAGGCGGGTCATCGCGGTGAAACGCTCGGCCGGTACGTCCGGGGCGGCGGCCTGGGCGATCAGGGCGTTGGTGTTGGCCGGGTTGCCGACGACGAGGACCTTGATGTCGTCCGCGGCGTGGTCGTTGATGGCCTTGCCCTGCGGCTTGAAGATGCCGCCGTTGGCGGCGAGCAGGTCGCCGCGCTCCATGCCCTTGGTGCGCGGGCGGGCGCCGACGAGCAGCGCGACGTTGGCGCCCTCGAAGCCCTGGTTCGGGTCGTCGAAGATGTCGATGCCCTTGAGCAGCGGGAACGCGCAGTCGTCGAGCTCCATGGCGGTGCCCTCGGCGGCCTTCACGCCCTGCGGGATCTCCAGGAGGCGCAGCTTGACCGGCACGTCCGCGCCGAGCAGGTGGCCGGAGGCGATGCGGAAGAGCAGCGCGTAGCCGATCTGGCCGGCCGCGCCGGTGACGGTGACATTCACGGGAGTGCGGGTCATGGCGATCTCCGTTAAGACAGCTGGCGGTTGGGGCCCTGCCCCGGGGTGCGGGATCTCCGTACCGGCGCCGTCGTACCGATCCACCGACCGTTCTTCGATGATCGATCTCTTGGCGTCAAGAGAGATCCACCGGTCAGGCTATACCGCCCCGTCCGGACCGCACCGCCGGACCTGTGTGGCCCGGCCCACACGTACGGCTGAACGTCCGTCGCGGCGGCGGCCGCCGCCCGGGAGGGGATGAGCGCCGACCGCCACCACGCGGGGGCCGCAGGCCCCGGACTCACACCCGAGGACCCGTTTCTCCCGTGGGGGGACGCCCCAGCGCCTGCCCCGAGAGAAGCGGGGCATGCGTGCCGGGGAGAACTTGGCTGGGGGAAGTCTTCCCGGCCGGACGCCGGGGCCGTTGGCCACCGCGGTCGGGCCGCCGCCACGGGACCGCCTGGACGGCGGGGCTGGGTGGTCGCCGGGGGCGGGGCGGCGCCGGGGGCGGGGTGGTTCGTCAGCTGTTCGTCGGGGGCGTGCAGCCCTTCGTGCCCGTGGTGAGGGTTGCGCAGGCCCTTGCCTCGGTGGCGTTCTTCACGGCGACCATCGGGGTGTACGCGTCGCCGTCGCCGTCGACCTCGCCGCGCTGGTCGTCGGAGCCTGCCGTGCCCGATATGCGGACCGTGTCGCCGGGGGCGGCCTGGGTGATGCGGGCCCAGGCCGCGCCGCACGTCTCGCTGTAGCGCACCTCGACGAGGGCCGTGCCGACGGTGACGCTGGTCGAGGTCAGCGCCAACTCGCCGCTGCACGCCATCCGTTCGGGATCCTCGCCGGTGCAGTCCGCGCCCACGCACTTCACCCCGTCGGGCAGCTTCTGCTCGCTCTTCGTCGGGGACGGGGACGGCTTCGCCACGGGCTCGCCGCCGCCGAACCCGAACCCGGTGAAGTACAGCGCGCCCGCGATCACGCCGAGCACGAGCAGCACGCCGAGCAGGACAGCAGCGCCCTTCCGCTTGGGAGGCGGGGTCTGGTGCGGCGGACGGGAGGAGGGGCCCGGCTGCGGCGCGTACGGCCCGGCCGGGGTGGCGGTGGCGGCACCCGCACCCGGCGGCGGAGCCGAGGCCTGCGCCTTCCCCTTGGACGGGGCCGACGGGCCCGAGGCCGCCGACGTCGCCGACGGGGCCTGCGTCGCCGGCCCGAACTCCCCCAGCGCGGCCCGCGCCTGGGAGATGCGGATCGCCTCCATCGTCATGTCGTGCCGCATCTCGGACCGGCTCCAGGCACGCTCCGCGAGCTCCCACATCGTGGTGAGGTGCATCGGGTTGGTCCCGGTGACCTCGGCGAGCGCGACGATCGCCCCCTTGGGCGCGAGCAGCCGCCCGTTCAGATACCGCTCCCACGACGTCTTGCTGTATCCCGTACGGTCCGCGAGCGCCGCGATGCTCAGGCCGCTGCGGTCGACGAGCCTGCGCAACTGGCTCGCGAACTCCCGTACCTGTGGATCGAGTTCTTCCGGTAGCGCCTTCCAACGAGGCATGCTTCCCCCCTTGTCCCCTGTCCCCTGCTCCCCCCGCGCGTGCCGCCCAGTCTCCCACCGCGGAGCGGAAGTGCCACATGGACCCCGCGGCACCTGCGGGAACGTCATTACGGGCTCGTGAAGATCGTTGCCGTCCGCACACACCGTGTCGGAATGGTCACCTCCGCGTCACAGGCCACAGGCGGCCCTTGATCCTCGGTTGTCACGTCCATGACTCTGGATTCCGGGCGGGGAAACGCATCCGGCCCCGCCCGGAAAAGCCGACGGCGCCCGTCCTCCCTCGGGGGAGAGGACGGGCGCCGTCCGCGCGTGCGTACCGCCGTACTGCCGTACTGCCGTACCGCCTCGGCTAGCTCGTCACCGTGAAGTGCAGGATGCCTTCCAGGAACGGGATCTCGAGCCCGTCCGGCTGGGCCATCAGCGCGAGCAGCACGATCACCGCGCCCATCACCCCGTACGTCACCATGTCGGTGAACCGGGAGCGGACCGCCAGCATGCCGACCGACGGGAGCACCCACCGCAGGCCCGCACCCACGAGGAGCGCGACGCCGATCAGGACCGTGCCGACCCGGAACAGGTCGAGGGCCGTCAGGAACAGGCCGAGCCCGGTCAGGCCGAGCACCGTGAGCATCGGCCACTGGCGGGCGGGCGCGGGCGCGTCACCGGCGGCCGCGCGACCGCCGCCCTCGGGACGCGCGGTGTCCCGCGTGATCGACGGGAAGCGCCGCGTCTTCTTCTTCACGGGTTCCTGCACGTCCTCGCGGGACTCCGGGGCGGGCCCCTGCGCGCCCTCGCGGGATTCCGCGCCCTCGCTCACCGACACAGCCACCTCACCCATGTCCCGTCACCGCGCACCCTGCGCGTCCGCGGCCAGCTCGGCGGCCTCCACGACGTTCACGAGCAGCTGCGCCCGCGTCATCGGGCCCACGCCGCCCGGGTTCGGCGACAGCCAGCCCGCGACCTCGGCGACGCCCGGGTGCACATCGCCGACGATCTTGCCGCTCTCGTCCCGGCTGACGCCGACGTCGAGCACCGCGGCGCCCGGCCGTACGTCCTCCGGCTTGATCAGGTGCGGGGAGCCGGCCGCGGCCACGATGATGTCGGCCTGGCGGAGCTGCGCCGACAGGTCACGGGTGCCGGTGTGGCACTGCGTCACCGTCGCGTTCTCCGACTTGCGGGTCAGCAGCAGCGGCAGCGACCGCCCGATGGTCACGCCCCGGCCCACGACCACCACGTGCGCCCCGTTGAGCTCCACCCCGAACTGCCGCAGCAGCTTGACGACGCCCCACGGCGTGCACGGCAGCGGCGCCGGCTCGTTCAGGACGAGGCGGCCGAGGTTCATCGGGTGCAGGCCGTCCGCGTCCTTGGCGGGGTCGATGAGCTCCAGGATGCGGTTCTCGTCGATGCCCTTGGGGAGCGGCAGCTGCACGATGTACCCCGTACAGGCCGGGTCCTCGTTCAGTTCGCGCACGACCGCCTCGATCTCGTCCTGCGTGGCGGTGGCGGGCAGTTCGCGCTGGATGGAGGCGATGCCCACCTGCGCGCAGTCGCGGTGCTTGCCCGCGACGTACTTCTGGCTGCCGGGGTCCTCCCCGACGAGCACGGTGCCGAGGCCGGGCGTCACGCCCCGCGCCTTGAGGGCTTCCACACGGCGGACGAGGTCGGCCTTGATCGCTGCGGCGGTGGCCTTGCCATCGAGAATCTGGGCGGTCATGCCCCCATCCTCGCGGATGACCCGCCCCCCGCTCCAATCCGGCCCGATCCCGCCCGGAGTCCGGCTTGTGTCCGCCCTGTGTTGCACTTGCACAACTCTTCCGGCCGTGGCTGGACAAATACGCCGCGCTTTTAGAACGATGAGCGGCGCAGTGCCGCGGGCAGTGCACGGGGGGAACACCGCAAGACCGCTCTGACCAAGATCCTCCGTACCAGCCGCGTAGTCCACGCACGTCAACGGAGGAAACAAGCGCCATGAGCTTCGGCGACCCCAACAGTCCCTACGGGCAGCAGCCCCAGGCCGGGCCCTACGGCCAGCCCCAGCAGGCCATGGGCCAGCCCGGCTACGGCTACCCGCAGGCGCCGCCGGTCCAGCAGCCGTACGGCGGCTACCCGGTCGGCCCGACGGAGATGCCGAAGCCCGCCCGGCAGGCCCGGATCTTCCTGGCGATCGTCGCCGGCGCGCACCTGCTCGTGGCGATCCTGTACGGCGTCGCGATGGCCGTCTTCGACAGTTACGTCGACAACTCGGGCCTCACCGGTGACGAAGCCACGGCCGCCGCCGGCCTCGGCATGGGCTTCATCGGCTTCTTCCTGGTGCTCGCCACGGTGTGGGCGATCGTCGGCCTCGCGCTCTTCCTGAAGTGGCCGACGGGCGGCAACGGCGTCCGGGTCTTCGCGATCGTCTACGGCTCGCTCGCGATCATCACCGGCATCTTCAACATCACGACGTACGGCCTCGGCCTCGCGCTCATCGCGCTGTCGATCCTGCTGATCGTGTTCGCCGCGAAGCGCGAAACGGCCCAGTGGTTCCAGCGCCCGCGCTACTGAACACCGCTCGAACCCAGTCCCCCCCAACTCCCCGGAGGAGCCTCGCCATGAGCTTCGGCGACCCGAACAACCCCTACGGCCAGCAGCCGCAGCAGCCCCAGCAGGGCGGCCAGCCGTACGGCTACCCGCAGCAGCCGCAGGGCCAGCCCGGCTACGGCTACCCGCAGCAGGCCCCGCAGGGCGTCCCGCCCCAGCAGGGCTACGGCTACCCGCAGCAGCAGCCGCAGGCCGGCTACCCGGGCTACCCGCAGCAGCCGGGCACGGTCCAGGCCAACAACGGCTACATCAACATTCCGGCGCTGGGCACCGTGCAGCTGGCCAGCATGGGAATCCGTTTCGGTGCCCGCGTGATCGACGGCCTGATCATCTCCGTGATCATGGGTGTGCTGTCCGTCGTGGGCGTCATGGGCATGGTGGGCGTGGCCGGTAACGCCGCCGAAGAGTGCGGCGACTACATGGACCCGGGCTACGACGCCTGTATGCAGGACGCGTCGACCGGCTTCTTCGGCGTCTTCTTCGGCATGGTGGGCCTGCTCATCGTCATCGGTCTGCTCTACGAGTGGCTGATGGTCTCGTTCGCGGGCGCCACGCTGGGCAAGATGGCCGTCGGCATCAAGGTCGTCAAGGAGGAGACCGGCCAGGCTCCCGGCGCCGGCAGCGGCTTCATCCGCTACATCATCCCGTACGCGGGCTACCTGGTCTGCGGTATCGGCATGCTCCTCGTCTACCTGTCCCCGCTCTTCGACAACTCCGGCAAGACCCAGGGCTGGCACGACCGCGCCGCCCACACCCTGGTCATCAAGAAGCCGTAGCGGACGGCACGACCACACCAACGACGAAAGCGCCGGCCGCCGCCGGCGCTTTCTCTTCGAGGAAGACGCCATGAGCTTCGGCGACCCGAACAACCCGTACGGCCAGCAGCCCCAGCAGCCCCCGGCCCAGCCCGGCTACGGCTACCCCCAGCAGGCCCCGCAGGGCGTCCCGCCCCAGCAGGCGTACGGCTACCAGCAGCCGGGCTACCCGCCGGCCGCGCAGCCCCCGGTCGGGCACGGCTTCGTGCAGCTGCCCGCGCTCGGCACCGTCCAACTCGCCAGCATGGGGTCCCGGTTCGGCGCCCGGCTCATCGACGGCGTCGTGATCGGGATCATCTACGGCATCTTCACGGCCGTCGGCCTGCTCGGCGCGCTGGGGCTGGCCGACGAGGCGGACAAATGCGACTGGCGGGACGCCGACTACTACGCCTGCCGTGACGACGCCTTCATGAACGCGCTGTTCGTGGGCCTCGGCGTCATGGCCGCTCTGCTCCTCATCACCCTCCTCTACGAGTGGCTGATGATCTCCTTCGCGGGTGCCACGCTCGGCAAGATGGCCGTCGGCATCAAGGTCGTCAAGGACGACACCGGGCAGGCGCCGGGCATCGGCGGCGGGTTCGTACGGTGGGTCATCCCGCAGCTCGGCGGTCTGCTCTGCGGCATCGGCACACTGCTCGTGTTCCTGTCGCCGCTCTGGGACAACTCGGGCCGCCAGGCGGGCTGGCACGACAAGGCCGCCCACACCCTGGTCATCAAGAAGCCGTAACGGCCCCGTAGTTGGCAGTGCGCAGCGCCCCTTTCCGGCAGCGGTCGGAGAGGGGCGCTGCGCGTCGTACGGGGCCCCGGGGAGGTCCGGCGCGACGGTCCGCGATGCCGGGTATAGCCTGAAATCCCCCACTGGTTAGCACGGTCGCTCTTCCTCAGGAGCGACTCATGACGTTCGTCCAGCTCATCGACATCAAGACCCACGACCTCGACCGGCTCAACCGGCTGATGGACGACTGGGTCGTAGCGACACAGGGAAAGCGGACCGCCACGCACTCGATCGTCGGCCGGGACCGTTCCGACTCCACCCACGTCGTCGAGATCGTGGAGTTCCCGTCGTACGAGGAGGCGATGAAGAACTCCGACCTCCCCGAGACCAACCGGATCTTCGAGGAGATGGTCGCCGCCTGCGACGGGATGCCCACGTTCACGGACCTCGACGTCGTCCGCGACGAGCAGCTCAACAAGGCGACCTGCCAACGCTTCTTCGACGAGGTCGTCAACGGCAAGAACCTCGACCTCGCGGACGAGCTGTGCACCGCCGACTACCGGGAGCACGACCCGGCCCTCTCCTCGTACGACATCGACCTCGCGCAGGCCAAGCGGGAGAACGGCGAGGTCATGGACGCCTTCAACCCGCAGCTCACGGTGGAGAGCATCATCGCCGAGGGTGACACGGTGTGCTGCCGGATCACCTTCCGGGGCAAGCACACCGGGGAGTTCCAGGGCATCGAGGCGACGAACAAGGACGTCTCCGGGACCGGGCACGCCACGTTCCGCTGCAAGGACGGCAGGATCGCGGAGTCCTGGTGGAACTGGGACGACCTCGGACTGATGCAGCAGCTGGGGGTGGTGGAAGGCTGACCGAGGCCTGATCCCGAACGAACGCCGACGGGCGGCGGGGCGCTGTGCTGCGACCCGCCGCCCGTCGTACCTGACGTGCCCGGTCAGTGGAAGAAGTGCCGCGTCCCCGTGAAGTACATCGTCACGCCCGCCTTCTTCGCCGCCTCCACGACCAGCTCGTCGCGGACCGAACCGCCCGGCTGGACCACGGCCTTGACGCCGGCCGCGGTGAGGATCTCCAGGCCGTCGGGGAACGGGAAGAACGCGTCCGACGCGGCGTACGAACCGGCCGCCCGCTCCGCGCCCGCGCGCTCGACGGCGAGCTTCGCCGAGTCGACCCGGTTGACCTGGCCCATGCCCACGCCGACGGACGCGCCGTCCTTGGCGAGCAGGATAGCGTTGGACTTCACCGCCCGGCAGGCCCGCCAGGCGAAGGCCAGCTCGGCCAGCTCGGCCTCGGACAGGGCCTCACCGGTCGCGAGGGTCCAGTTCGCCGGGTCGTCGCCCTCGGCCTGCAGGGTGTCCGTGACCTGGGCGAGGCCGCCGCCGTCGATCGGCTTGAACTCGGCCACCAGTTCCGGCGCTTCGGGGCAGCGCAGGACGCGGATGTTCTTCTTCTTGGCGAGGATCTCAACGGCGCCGTCCTCGTAGTCCGGGGCCACGATGACCTCGGTGAAGATCTCCGCGACCTGCTCGGCCATCGCGACGGAGACCGGACGGTTGACCGCGATCACACCGCCGAACGCGGACAGCGGGTCGCAGGCGTGCGCCTTGCGGTGCGCCTCGGCGATGTCCGCGCCGACCGCGATGCCGCACGGGTTGGCGTGCTTGATGATCGCGACGGCCGGCTCGGAGTGGTCGTACGCGGCCCTGCGCGCGGCGTCGGTGTCCGTGTAGTTGTTGTACGACATCTCCTTGCCGTGCAGCTGCTCGGCATTGGCGAGACCGCCGCAGCCGCCGGTGTAGAGCGCGGCGGCCTGGTGCGGGTTCTCGCCGTAGCGCAGCACGTTCTTGCGCTCGTACGTGACGCCGATGAAGGACGGGAACTCCTCGCCCTCGCCCGCGTAGTCGGCGGCGAACCAGGAGGCCACGGCCACGTCGTACTCGGCGGTGTGGCGGAAGGCCTCGGCGGCGAGCCGCTTGCGGGCGGCCAGGTCGAAGCCGCCCTCCTTGGCGGCGGCCAGCACGTCCGCGTACCGCTCGGGGCTGGTGACCACGGCGACCGACGGGTGGTTCTTGGCGGCGGCGCGGACCATCGACGGGCCGCCGATGTCGATCTGCTCGACGCACTCGTCGGGCCCGGCGCCGGACGCGACGGTCTGCGTGAACGGGTACAGGTTCACGACGACCAGGTCGAAGGGCTCGACGCCCAGCTCGGCGAGCTGCTCGCGGTGGCTGTCCAGGCGCAGGTCGGCGAGGATGCCGGCGTGCACGCGCGGGTGCAGCGTCTTGACCCGGCCGTCCAGGCACTCGGGGAAGCCGGTGAGCTCCTCGACCTTGGTGACCGGGGCCCCGGCGGCGGCGATCTTCGCGGCGGTGGAGCCGGTGGAGACCAGCTGGACCCCGGCCTCGTGCAGCCCGAGCGCCAGCTCTTCCAGACCGGTCTTGTCGTAGACGCTGATGAGCGCCCGGCGGATCGGGCGGGGACCTTCTACGGTCGTACCTTCGGCGGTCACGGGATGGAAACCTTTCGTCCCTCAATGCGGTAGCCGTGCCGGGCCAGACGCCCCACGACCTCGACGAGCAGCTTGCGCTCGACTTCCTTGATGCGCTCGTGGAGCGCCTCGCCACCGTCCTGGTGGTCCTCGTCCCGGACCTCGACCACGCCCTGGGCGATGATCGGGCCGGTGTCGACGCCGTCGTCGACGAAGTGGACGGTGCAGCCGGTGACCTTCGCGCCGTACGCGAGCGCGTCGCGGACGCCGTGGGCACCGGGAAAACTGGGCAGCAGCGCGGGGTGGGTGTTCACGGTCCGCCCGCCGAAGCGCGCGAGGAACTCCTTGCCCACGATCTTCATGAACCCGGCGGAGATCACCAGGTCGGGCTCGTACGCGGCGACGGCCTCGGCGAGCGCCCGGTCCCACTCCGCACGCGTGGCGTGGTCCTGCACCCGGCACACGAACGTCGGCAGGCCCGCACGCTCGGCCCGCTCCAGGCCGGCGATGCCGCTGCGGTCGGCGCCCACGGCGACGATCTCGGCGCCGTAGGCGGCGCTGCCCGCGGCGTCGACGGCGTCGATCAGCGCCTGCAGATTGGTGCCGGACCCGGAGACGAGCACGACGAGGCGCTTCGGGGCGGAGGCGGATGAGGCCACGACGGGGCCCTTTCATGGCTTGCTCGGCTTTGTGCGGTCGTACGAATGCTTCATGGGTCCCGATACGGGGAACTCTACGAAGCGCTCGACCGTCAGCAACGATACCGGCACACGATGCGGCCCCCGCGGGACGGGGACCCGGCCGGAAGGTAGCGTCAGGGAAGCAAGCGCTACGCATGCCCTGTAAGGGCCTCAACTAGGGGAAGACGCACACCAGATGCCGGACCGACTGCCCACGCCCCCGTCCTCGTCCCAGGAGGACCCGTCCGAGGACGGGCCCCGGCCGAGCGCGGGCCCGGACACGGAGCGCACCGGCTCCAGGACGGAGAGCACCGGGTCGCGGGGCGACGGCCCGAGCGGCGCGGACAACCCCTTCGCGCCCCCGCCCGAGGGCAGCCCGGACCGGCCGTGGCAGCCGCGGCAGCAGGGCGGCGGTGACGAGCAGGGCGGTGGCCGCTGGAGCAGCCGGCAGCCCGGCCGCTCCTCCGGCCCGTTCGGCCAGCGCCCCGGCGAGGGCGGCGACGGCCAGGGCGGGCAGGGCGGCCCCGGCGGCGGCCTGCGCTGGGACCCGACGGACCCGGTCCAGCGCCGCGCGCGGTACGCGTTGCTCGCCGGCATGTGGGGCTTCTTCTTCGCCCTGTTCAGCTGGACGTACGTGGGCCTGCTGCTCGGCGCGCTCGCGCTGTACTGGGGCATCAGCTCGCTGCGGGCCAAGGCCGGGGCGAAGCCGGACGCCGCGAAGGCCGACGTGGACGCGATCACCGGTCGGGCCCAGGCGCAGGCACAGCCCCCGGCCTCTTCCGCGGCACCGGCCCCGTCGGCCCCCGCTCCCGGTCAGCAGCCCGCGCGGCCGCAGCGGACGGCGGCGATCAGCGGCATCGTGGTCGGCTCGCTTGCCCTGGCGGTCGTGGCGGTGACGTTCTCGGCGCAGCTCGTGTACCGGGACTACTTCACGTGCGTCAACGACGCCCTGACCACCACGGCCCAGGAGCGCTGCGCCGACCACCTGCCGGAGCAGCTCCGCCCGCTCCTGGAGACGAACGCGAGCACGCCGGAGTAGCGACGCGAGCGGGCCTTCGGAATCCCGTGACGTACGGACGACGTACGGATTCCGAAGGCCCGCCGCTGTTCACGCGGTCGCGTCGTGCCGCTTCGCCACCTCCGCGAGGAACTCCTCGATCACCGGGTCGCCGAGCAGCACCGGGCCGACCTGGTGGTGCTCCTCCGGATCGACCGTGATCTTTCCGGCCGCGGCGGCCGCCGCGTCCATCGCCTCGCGCTCGGCCGCCGCCTTCGCCGCGTCGCCCGCCTCGATCGCGGCGAGCGTGTTCAGGCCGTGGTCCATGGCCTCGCCCCACAGCTGCGTCGCGTCCAGCCAGCGGTCGGCGTCGGAGAGGAAGAGCCGGTCGGGCAGGCCCTCGCGCAGGGTCGCGGGGGCCCGGCGGATCTCCTTGACGACGTCCCCGAACTCCCGCAGCGCGGCGGCCGGTTCGGCCTCGTACGCCGTCCAGAACGCGGCCGTCTCCGCGGTCAGGCGGGGCGACTGCGGCTGCCACGGCTGGTCGCCGAAGGTCGGTGCGAGGTGGTTGAGGTCCACGAACCGCTGCAGCGCGTCCGCGACCCGCGCGTCGCCGCCGGACAGGTACAGGGCGGCCTGCCGGGCGGACCGCTCGCGGTCGTACGCCTCGTCGTTCCAGGCGAAGTCGAGCATCGTGAACATGGCGGGCTTGCTGGCCGACATCTGGTTCATCGGGTTGGAGACGAGCCCGCTGATGTGCGCCGAGAGCCCGCGCTCCCGCTTGTCGTACGGGGCGAGGAGCAGCCGGCCGCGGGTCCTGGCGAAGTCGTTGACCGGGTAGTTGTCCCAGACGAACACCTTGCGGCCGAACAACTCGGCGGCCCGCTCGGCCTGTTCGTCGGTGATCTCCGGCGGAACCACGTCCGTGCCGGTCCACATCACCTCCACCTGCGGGTCGAGGGTGGCGCGCATCAGCTGCTTGTACGCGGTGTCGGTGAGGTCGCCGTACTCGGTCGGGACCATCTGCAGCGGGTTGGCGCCCTCGCGGGTCTCGATGAACTCGCGCTGCACGGTGTTGAGCAGCCGCACCTGCGCCTCGGCCGCCGGGCCGCGCCCCGGAGCGCCGAACTCCGCCTCGTCGGCGGCGCAGTTCCACTTGGTGTAGCTGATGTCGTCGAGCGGGATGGAGAAGGAGCGGACACCGACGTCGTACAGCGCCTGCAGCTTCGCCGTGAGCGCCTTGGTGTCGGCCGGGTCCGAGTAGCAGATGGAGGCGCCGGGCGAGACGGCGAACGTGAACCGGACGTGGTGGTCGCTCGCGCGCTCGACCAGCGAGGCCAGTTCGGCGAGCTTGTCGGCCGGGTAGGGCTCGCGCCACTTCTCGCGGTGGTACGGGTCGTCCTTGGGCGCGTACACATAGGTGTTGGCGCGGACGTCGCCGAGGAACTCCATCTGGTCGAGGCGTTCCTCGTGGGTCCACGGCGGCCCGTAGAAGCCCTCGATGCTGCCGCGCAGCGGCATCGCCGGGCGGTCGCTGACCGAGGCTCCGGCGATCCTCGCGGTGCCCTCCTCGGTGCGGGTGAACAGTTGCCGCAGGGTCTGCACGGCGTAGAACTGCCCGGCCGCGTCGGTGCCGCCCACGGCGACGGTGCCGGAGGCGCGCGCTCCGCCGGAGACGCGCAGCGCGTACCCCTCGGCGTGGTCGGGCACGGCGGTGTCGCCGAGCGCCCGCGCGACGTCGGCGCGGTCGGCGGGGCCGAGCAGCAGCGTCAACGGGGCGTTGCCGCTCGCCTGTCGGCGCACGTCGATGTCCTTGACGCCGTTGGCCCGCAGCGTCTCGACGATCAGGCGGCGGGCGGCGGCGTCCGTGCGGTCGTCCACGACGAGCTCGGCGCGGCCGGGCACGAGGACGTCGTCGCCGGTGCGGGACATGGCGCGCGGGGTCGGCGACACGACCGGCAGCGACGCCTCGGCGGCGGCGCCGGCGCGCGGGGCGGGTTCGGGGGCGGCGGCCGAGACGGTGGCGGCCATGGACGTGGCGACGGCGAGCGCGGTCAGGGTTCTGGCCAAGCGGGGCACAGCGTTCCTCCAGGTCTCTCGGGGTGGGACATGGGGTGCTCCGAACCGATCAGTTCCAGCGGACCTCCGCGGTCGCCGGGGTGCTGCGGGCGCCGTCCGGGGCGACGGCGACGAGCTGCAGGGACGTGGTGCGCTCGGTGCCCGCGCGGGTCAGGGACTTGACGTAGTACACCTCGTCGTAGATCCGGCCCACCGACTCCCGCCGCCTGTCCGGGAGTTCGCGGTGGACGTCGTAGTACCAGACGCCCTGCTCCCGCATCCGCCAGGACAGGAAGACCTCGGCGGAGCGGCCGTCGGCGGCGACGTGCGTGGCGTCGACGGTGAAGCCGGACGGGGTGTCGGGGCGGGCGGAGTCGGCGCCGAGCAGGGCCAACTCGCCGATGTTCAGGGCGTATTCACCGGCCTTTGCCTGCGTGACGCGGACGCCGATCGCGGCGATGGTGCGGCCCCGGAACGCGTCCAGGCGGTGCTTGGCGGTGGTCCAGGAGGCGCCTTCGGCGCGGCCCGCGGGCAGCCACTCGAAGGTCTTGGGCGCGTCGGCGAAGAGCAGTCCGACCTCCAGGCCGCTGTCGGCGCCTGCCCGCCCGGTCAGGAACGTCACGGCGAGCGTCTCGCCGCCGCGCACGTCGAGCGCGGTCTTGAACAGCCGTACCGTCGTGGGGTTCTCGGGGCCGAGCTCACCGGAGAGGCGCAGCGAGGAGCCGCCGTCGTAGGCGCGCGTGTAGTCGTAGTCGACGGTCAGCGGGGCGCCCGTGCCGCCGCTGCGGGTCCAGAACTGCCAGGTGGGCAGGATGTCCTGGATGCCGGCGTTGGCCCACTCGCGCTCGCCCGCGGGCCTGCCGTCGAGCCAGAAGGCGCGCCCGTGGCCGGTGTTGAAGCGGGTGACGAACGGGAACGCGCCGATCACGGACCGCTCGGTGATGTAGCGGGCGACGCCGTCCCACTTCTTGTGGTTGTCGATGTCGCGGCCCTTGCCGTCGTCCTCGTGCGGCCAGGGCACGTACTCGGTGCGGCCGGTGCGGGTCGGGTCCTCGTTCGGGCCCGACCAGTAGCGCCGCTCCCGCTGGAACACGGCCGGCTGCGCGTCGGGGTTCTCGCGGTCCGGGTAGCGGTCCCAGGCGAAGTGCGAGCCGAACAGCGCCCAGCTGGTGCGGGCGGGCTTGCCCTCGGGGAAGACCAGGCGGGTGTCGTACGGCGGGTTGTAGCCGTACTTCTCGTTCTCGGTGCCGTGGAAGACGACCTCGTACGGGTCGAGACCCAGCTTCCTGGCCGTCTCGACGGACTTCTCGACCTGGGCGTCGTCCGGCATCCAGTAGTTGGCGAACAGGCTGTTGTTGACGGGGGTTTCGCCGTCCAGGATCCAGGGGGCGTTCTTGTCGTTGAGCTGGTTCTGGTAGTCCAGCTGCCCGTTCACCATGATCGTGTCGTACCACTGCACGTGGAAGCCCTCGGGCGCCTGCGCGCGCAGGTACTTCAGCATCTCCAGCAGCCTCGCCGCGTCGGCGGGCGCGGTCTCGGCCTCCTGGTTGATGAAGTAGCCGTCGAAGCCGAAGTAGTCGGCCATCTCGATCAGCTTGTCCGCGACCGGGAAACTCCCGTCGGCGCGCCGCTCCAGATAGTCGGCGAACTCGCCGTTGCGCGGCCAGAACCAGCAGCCCAGGCTCTTCGCCCCGTTGCGGTGCGCGGCGTCGGTGTAGGCCGGGTTGGGCAGGTTGATCAGGCCGTGCTCGGGGTTCTCGGTCGGCGAGCCGTCGACGGGCATGCCGTGCCAGGACCCGTACAGGTCGGTGTACTGCCAGAAGCGCAGCAGCCTGCGGGCGTAGACGTCGTTGTACTTGTACGCGGTGAAGAACGAGTTGTCGTAGTCGTAGCTCAGGTTCATCAGCTGCGGCCCGGTCGCGAGGTCCGGGTCGGCCTGGGTCGCCGCGAAGGGCGCGATGCGGGCGGCACGCGGGACGCGGGAGCGGAAGTAGCGGGCCCAACGGTCGGTCTGCGGGCTCCAGTTCTTCAGCGAGGCCGCGTTGTAGCCGTGCATGTAGGGCTGGTGCGGGGCCCGCCCGGGGGCCGGGTCGGCGGCGGCGCTCGCCGGGAGCGCGAACGGCCCGACCGGACCGGCGAGACCGACGCCCACCCCTGCCGCCCCGAGCATGCCGAGAAACGTTCTGCGGTCCATCAGGTCATCAGCCCTTCACGGAAGGTAGGGAGTTCTACGCGGAAGTCCTACGGGGAAGTCCGGAAGGAAAGCTGCCCGTGCCATGCAGACACGTCAATACATCGCACCCAACTAATGCGATTTAGCTGGGAGTTACTAATGCGGTTTACCAGAACCCTTGTTGCCGCGTTAGGGAGTGGCTACGATCCGACGGAACCGGCTTGTGCGGAAGCCGAGTTGGAGGCCGGCCGCCTCAGCCTTCCTTCCCGTTCCCCTTACCGGCCCTCCTGCCGACGAGCGTCGCCGTGAAGTCGTACGGCTCGAAGCCGGCGCCCTCCTCGTCCGCACCGTCCGCACGCTTCCGCCGCCGGCGGAGCCGTACCCGCGGAAGCCGGATGCCCGGGAGCCGGACCGAAGGGAGCCTCGGGGCAGGGATGTTGAGCGCGGGGAGCTTGGCCCGCAGCCTTGACAGCCCGAACGACGGCAGCCGGAACCGTCCCCCGAGGCGGGTCCACGCGTCCCCCGCGCGGCCCGCCCGCCGCGTCCGCACCCGCCACGCCCGCAGCCCCAGGGCGACCGGCGCCCCGAGCAGCCCCGCCCACAGCAGCGCCGCACCGCCCGTCCGCCACCACACCGGCCCGAAGTCCGCCAGCGCCCCGTCGCCCAACGGGCCGCCCGCGAGCGCCGCGAGAGCCGCGAGCGCCAGCCCGCACACCAGCGCCGCAAGCCCCGCCGTCAACGCCGTTGCGCCACGCGACCAGGCCGCCTCCGGCTCCCCCTTCGGCACCGCCGCCCGCGCCGTGAACCACCCGACGGTGAGCCCGCACGCCCCGCCGACCGCGCACGCCGACCAGGTCAGCGGCGTACCCGCACCCGCGTCCGGGACCGCGGCGAGCAGCGGGAAGGGCGGCAGCAGCACCTCCGTCGAAGCCGCCGCGGGCCAGGCCGCACCGCCCGCACCGAGCGCGAAGCCCGGCCCGAGCCCGTAAGAGGCGCCCCACACCGCGGCGTTGGGCACCAGCGCGACGGCCACCAGGAGCACCGCGCCCCGCCCCGACCACACATCGCTCAACTGCAGATACGAGGTCTGCGCCGCCTGCGTGTGCAGGACGAGCGACACCCCGACGAGCAGCGCCCCGCCGCCCACGAGCACCAGTACCCCGGCCGCCCCCGCCCGCAGCGCGGCCCCGGCACGGGACCGTACGGCGAGCCGGTCCGGCTTCGCGCCCGGCTCCGCGTCCGGGCCCTTGCCCGGCTTCCCGCTCGTCTGCCCGTCCGGCTCCGGGTCGAGGGCGTCGAGGAGGCGGCGCAGCGGGGCGGGCAGCGGGCCGTGCGGTCGGCCGTACGCGGCCCACACCCCGGCGGCCGTGCCGAGGACGGCGAGCGCGACGAGGTGCAGGACGGCACTCAACGAGTCGGCGCGCAACGGCCCGTCCGCCGCGAACCACGTGGCGAGCGCCCCGACCGCCAGATATCCGGCGACCACCCCGCCGAACGCGAGCCGCGGCCGCTCCGCGGCGTCGGCGGCCTCGGCGGCGTCCCGGCCCGCGCGGTGCAGCAGCAGCGCGGGCACGACGACGAGGAGCAGCGGGGTCACGCCGAGCGGGGCCGGGCTGCCGGTGAGCGTGTCCGACCTGACCAGGTCGGCGCCGTGGGCGAGCAGCCAGAGGGCGGCGGTGACGTGCAGCGCGTCGTCCGGCCCGCTGTCCGGGTAGGGCGAGCTGATCCAGCCCGCCATCACGAGGACGGCCAGCGCCCCGAGCCCGAGCCCGGCCGCGACCACTCCCCCGACGACACTGCCCACGACCGCCGAGGCTCTGCGCCGCCGACCGCTGCGCGCGAGCCCGCCGAGCACCGACGGGGGCGCCGCCGAGGCCTGCGAACCGGCTGGGGGACGGGGCGAGGAGCTGCGGTCGGTCGTGTGCGTCACGCCCGCCATGGTCCCAACGACACGCGCTTTCTCGTCGTAACAGGCGAATACACGCAGTGTCGCCCAATATACGTTTATGTTCTTTTTCGTACGCCATTGGGCCGCACGCACCACCGCGGTCCTTCTTGCGCACGACGGCCCGAACGACGGTCCTACGGCCCACGGTGTGGAGAGTCCGACATGACCCAGAGCGCCGCCGACCCCCTGCCGTCCCCCAAGGAGTGCCGACGGCTGCGGGAGGCGCAGGATCTGACGCAGGCACAGGTCGCCGCGAAGGTCGGCGTCACCCGCGAGACGGTCAGGTCCTGGGAGACCGGCCGCACCACCCCGAGAGGAAGCAAGCGCGCAGCATACGCCCGCCTGCTCGCCGCCGCCCCGGCCCGCAAACGACCACCGGGCGGAACGTCGAAGGGCCACTCGGGCTCGGCGTCCCGGAACGCGAAGGCGGCGCACGGGGGCGGGAAGTCCCACGGCTCGAAGGCGACCGCCACTGCGGAGCCCGGCGCTCCGGAGGTCGCCGACGCGGAGGTCGCCGGTCCGGAGGTCGCCGCTGCCGCGGAGGAGGGGACGCCGACCGAGCCTGCGCGGACCGAGCCTGCGCGGACCGACCCTGCGCCGGCCGAGGGCGTGCCGACCGAGCCCGCCCCGGCCGCAGCCGCCGTCGAGGGTGCCGGGGCGGCGACCGGCCCCGCGAGCCCCTCTGCACCCGAATCCGCGACCGAATCGGCGACCGAATCCGTCGGCAGCCGTCTGACCCCCGATCAGGCCTTCGACGCCCTCTACGCGTTCACCGCGCCCGCCCTCGTACGGCAGACCTATCTGCTCACCGGGCGGCGGGGGCTCGCGAAGGAGGCGGTGGAGCGGGCGTTCCAGCAGGCCTGGGAGCGCTGGCCGGAGGTGGCCGTCGACCGGGACCCGGTGGGCTGGGTGCGGGCGGCGGCGTACGAGTACGCGCTGTCGCCGTGGCACCGGTTGCGGCGCAGGCACCGGCAGCCGGACGTGCCGCCCGCGGAGGCCGAGGACCGCAAGCTCCTCGACACCCTGCTCAGCCTGCCCGCGCCCTACCGCAGGACCCTGGTCCTCTACGACGGCGTCGGGCTGGACCTGCCGGAGACCGCCGCCGAGACGGAGGCCTCCACTCCGGCAGCGGCGCACCGGCTCCTGCACGCCCGCGAGGCCGTCGCCCAGCAACTGCCCGAGCTGGCCGAACCGGCCGAACTGCAGCGCAGGCTGGACGAGTTGGCGCGCGCCGAGAAGCTGGGCTCCGGCCCCGCCCCCGTCGTACGCCAGGGCGGAGAGCACCGCTCACGGTTCTGGACGCGGGCCGCGATCGCGTTCACGGCACTGATCATCGGCGCCTCCGCGCTCGCGCTCGCCACGTCCCCGCGGCAGTACGAGCCGGTGCCCGCGCCCGGTGCGCCGATCGCCGGGGTGCCGCCGCGGATGGGGCCCGCACCGCTGACGGCGCAGGACAAGTGGCTGCAGAAGAAGCTGCGGACCGACCCCGGGAACGGTCCCCAACGGCTCGCCCCGCTCGTCGAGTAGGACGGCAAGGCCTTCCGCCTTCCACCTTTCCGCCGTCCGCCGTTCGCCGTCCGCCACCGGAACGCACGCGGGCCCGCACCCCTGGCAGGAGGGGTGCGGGCCCGCGTGCGTGAAGCGGTGCGGCTCAGCCGTTGAGGATGGCGCGCGCCAGCTTGGCCGTCTCGGTCGGGGTCTTGCCGACCTTGACGCCCGCGGCCTCGAGGGCCTCCTTCTTGGCCTGCGCGGTGCCGGAGGAGCCGGAGACGATGGCGCCGGCGTGGCCCATGGTCTTGCCCTCGGGGGCGGTGAAGCCCGCGACGTAACCGACGACCGGCTTGGTGACGTTGGCCTTGATGTAGTCGGCCGCACGCTCCTCGGCGTCGCCGCCGATCTCGCCGATCATCACGATCAGGTCGGTGTCGGGGTCCGCCTCGAACGCCTCGAGGGCGTCGATGTGCGTGGTGCCGATGACCGGGTCGCCACCGATGCCGACGGCGGAGCTGAAGCCGATGTCACGGAGCTCGTACATCATCTGGTACGTCAGCGTGCCGGACTTCGAGACCAGGCCGATGCGGCCCGGCTTCGTGATGTCGCCCGGGATGATGCCGGCGTTGGACTGGCCCGGCGTGATGAGGCCGGGGCAGTTCGGGCCGATGATGCGGGTCTTGTTGCCCTTGGCCTTGGCGTACGCCCAGAAGGCGGCCGAGTCGTGGACGGCGATGCCCTCGGTGATGACCACGGCGAGCGGGATCTCGGCGTCGATGGCCTCGACGACGGCGGCCTTCGAGAAGGCCGGGGGCACGAAGAGGACGGAGACGTTGGCGCCCGTCTTCTCCATGGCCTCCTTGACGGAACCGAAGACCGGGACGGACGTGCCGTCGAAGTCGACCTCGGTGCCGGCCTTGCGCGGGTTCACGCCGCCGACGATGTTGGTGCCGTCACCGAGCATGAGCTTGGTGTGCTTCATGCCGGTGGCGCCGGTCATGCCCTGGACGATGACCTTGCTGTCCTTGTTGAGGAAGATAGCCATGGCTGTTCTGTCCCTCGTCCCTTACTTCGCGGCCGCGAGCTCGGCGGCCTTGTCGGCCGCGCCGTCCATGGTGTCCACGCGCTGCACCAGCGGGTGGTTGGCGTCGCTGAGGATCTTGCGACCCAGCTCCGCGTTGTTGCCGTCGAGGCGCACGACCAGCGGCTTGGTGACCTCTTCGCCCTTGGACTTGAGGAGCTCCAGGGCCTGCACGATGCCGTTGGCGACCTCGTCGCAGGCGGTGATGCCGCCGAAGACGTTGACGAAGACGGACTTGACGTCCGGGTCGCCGAGGATGATCTCCAGGCCGTTCGCCATGACCTCGGCGGAGGCGCCGCCACCGATGTCGAGGAAGTTGGCGGGCTTGACGCCGGAGTGGTTCTCACCGGCGTACGCGACGACGTCCAGGGTCGACATGACCAGGCCGGCGCCGTTGCCGATGATGCCGACCTCGCCGTCGAGCTTCACGTAGTTGAGGCCCTTGGCCTTGGCCGCAGCCTCGAGCGGGTTGGCTGCGTCCTTGTCCTCGAGCGCCTCGTGCTCGGGCTGACGGAAGTCGGCGTTCGCGTCGAGCGACACCTTGCCGTCCAGGGCGAGGATGTCGCCGGAGGCGACCTTCGCGAGGGGGTTCACCTCGACGAGGAGGGCGTCCTCGGCGACGAAGGTGTCCCACAGGGTCACCATGACCTCGGCGACCTTCTCGGCGACGTCGGCCGGGAACTTGGCCTGCGCGACGATCTCGCGGGCCTTCTCGATGGTGACGCCCTCGTTGGAGTCGACCGGCACCTTCGCGAGCTTCTCGGGGGTCGACGCGGCGACCTCCTCGATGTCCATGCCACCGGCGACGGACGCCATGGCCAGGAAGGTGCGGTTCGTACGGTCGAGGAGGTACGAGACGTAGTACTCCTCGACGATCTCGGGAGCCGTCTCGGCGATCATCACCTTGTGGACCGTGTGGCCCTTGATGTCCATGCCGAGGATGTCCGTCGCGCGAGCGACGGCCTCGTCCGGGGTCGCCGCCAGCTTCACGCCACCGGCCTTGCCGCGACCGCCGACCTTCACCTGGGCCTTGACGACGGACTTGCCGCCAAGCCGCTCGGTCGCCTCGCGGGCTGCCTCAGGCGTGTCGATGACTTCACCGGCCAGCACCGGTACACCGTGCTTGGCGAAGAGGTCCCTCGCCTGGTACTCGAACAGGTCCACGCGCGTCCGTCCCTTTTCAGTGGTATCGCGTCGATCGCGTGCGGCAGGCACTTCTTTTCGGTGCGCTGTCGCTTTCGCGTTCTGTCACGTTCGTTTTCTGCGTGGGCGTGCCGCGAAGGGCAACGTGACGGCGCTGTCACTGAGGGAGGCGTGCACGGTGTCCGTGGACGCGGCATGTCCGTCTCGCAGGTTATCGCCGCGGGACGTGGGTCCCTAAATCGCAGATCACACTCCGGCGGTGATTACGGTCACAGAAAACGGGCCGGGCGGCGCTGCGCGTTGCCTCCGGGCACGCCCGGAAGGGTTGCGCAGCAGGTCTCCGCCCGACCCGCTGTCTGAGTGGTGCCGTGCCGGTACGGGCGCCTCCGCGCGGTGGTCGCGGGAGGCGGCGGCCCCGTACCGGCCCTGGGCCGCCCCCGGGATCAGAGGCCCGGCCCTGTGGGAACAGAGGCCGACCTCGTGGGATCAGAGGCCGACCCTGTGGGGATCAGAGGCCCGAGACGAAGCCCGGGGTGATCGCCGAGACGGTGTTCGTGACGCCGGAGACGGCGTTGTTCACGAGCGGGTTCACGTCCGACTTGACCGTGGTGGTGAGGTCCTGCGCGAGCGGCTGGACGCCGGCGGTCACGTTCTGGGTGAGGCCCTTGGTGCTCTCGCCCACGCCCTGGCCCAGGGTGGTGACCTCGTCGGCGATGCCGGCGACGGCGGGCTTGGCGTCCTCGACGACGGCGCCCGCGAACGGCTGCACCTCACCGACGACACCGGCCGCGAACGGCTGCACGTCGACGCTGACGTCCTGCGCGAGCACACCGGCGTCGGTCACGGCCTGGCCGGCGACCGGCACGGCCGAGTCGACGGCGGCCGAGGCCAGCGGCGGCAGCACGGCGTACGACGTCTCGTCGACGATCGGCTGGGCCTTGGCGACCGCGCCCTGGACGGCACCCGGCGCACCGGCGACCAGGCTCTGCGCCTGGCCCTGCACCTGGAGGCCGACGCCCTGGACCTGGTCACGGGTGTCCTGGACCTGGCCGCGGGTGTCCTGGACCTGGCCGCGGGTGTCCTGGACCTGGGTGCGCAGCTGGTCCTGGACCTGGAGGCGGGTGTCCTGGACCTGGCCCTGCGTCTGGAGGAGGGTGTCCTGCACCTGGCCCGGGGCCTGCTCGGCGAGCGCCGGGGCCTGCGCGGCCAGCTCCGGGGCGAACGCGGCGAGCGGGCCGAAGAGGTAGTCCACGTCGCCCTTGGCGTCGGCGACCCGGTCCTCCGCGTGGCCCCGCACGTCGCCGGCGTGGCCCTGCACGTGGCCCTTCGCCTCGTCGAGGTGGCCCTGCACGTGGGCGGCGTGGCCCTGCGCGTAGCCCGCGGCCTCGCCGACGTGGCCCTGCGCCTGGTCGAGGTGGCCCTGGACCGCGCCGAGCTCCGGGGTGCCGACGGCCGGGATCGCGCCGTACGCCGGGAGCTCGCCCTCGACGTACTGGCGGGCCTGGCCCGCGGCGTCCTGGACGTCTCCGGCGCGCAGGTCCTTCAGGTCGGCCGCGGCGCCCTTGGCCTGACCGGCGGCGCCCTTGACCTGGCCCTTGACCTGGCCCTTCGCGCCCTTGACCTGGCCGGCCGCGGACTTCGCCGTGCCGGTCGCCTTGCCGGTCACGCCCTCGGCGCGGTCCTGCACGCCGCCGACGGTCGACTCGACCGTGCCGTTCGCGCCCTCGACCGCGTCGCCGAGGGTGTCCTGGAGGCCTTCGTCCGCGGTGACGTCGACGTCCACGTCCGCGGTGCTCAGCGGCAGCGCGGAGGAGGGCAGCTCGGCGGCGTTGGCACCGGCCGCGCCCATCGCGATCATGCTGGTGGCGCCGGCGGCTATGACGATCGAACGGCGCAGGTTCCGGCTGCTGGTGACGGCCTTGCTGGGCTTGCTGTGCTTGCTCATGCTTGCGTCGATTCCTTCGAATTCGAGGGGGTCGGGAGCGCAAGGGGAATGGGGCGCTCCACGGGATGGGCAGACCTGTCCCGCCCCCGCGCGGCAGGTCCGAGGCGGGGAAAGGCCTGCCCTAGCCGGGGAATTCGAGGATGTCGCGATGCCTGTCGCGGGTCGGGTGGTGCGCCGCGGCCGGGCCCTCGCCCGCCACGAGCCCGAAGGAGGGCGCACCGGAGACGGCCGCCGCGTGCAGCTCACCGTGCCGCTGCGCGCTGCCGTCGGACACCGCGTGCGCCGCGATGCCGTACGGGCCGGGGCCCAGCGGGCCGTCGAACGGCAGCTGCGGCTGCGGCCGCCGCGCCTCCCGGCCCGTGCCGCCGTCCTGACCGAGGTGTCCGACCACGGCGCCCGGGCCCTGCAGGTGGTACGCCGCGCCCTTGTCCCCGGCCTTGTCGCCGTCCTGGCGCGCCTTGCCGTCACGGCCGTGCGGAGCGGTGGGCTCCGGCGCGGGCTGCGCGGGGCCGGGGGCCGGGGCACCCGTGCCGGGTCCGAGGTCTCCGAGCCCGGGCCACGAGGGCCTGGGGAACGGCGACTCGGGCATCCGCCGCGCGGCCTCCTCGGCCAGCGCCCCGAGCGGTTCCGCGACCGTACGCGTCAACTCGCCCGCCGCGGAACGGGCGAACGAGACCGTCGCCGCGGTCGCGGCGGTCGCGGAGCGGGTGACGTGACTTACGCGCGTGGTGAGCGAGGGGGTGGTGCGGGGAGAGGTGGAGCGCGGAGACGTGGTGCGCGGCGAGGTGGCCGGGGTGGCGGTCGCGGTGCCGGTCGAGGCGGCCGGTCCGCTCCGTCCGGCCCGGTGGCCGTCGAGGATCACCGCGCGCGAAGTGCCGGTACGGGAGGGGGTGTTGCTGTCGGCGTTCGTCCCGGCAGGGGCGGTGGGGCCCTCGGCGTCGGGCTCGGCAGCGGTGTCGGCGGAGCGGCCGGAGGGGCTGTCGGACGCGGTTCCGGTGCCCGAACTCGACGGATTCTCGGTGGACCTGAAGGTGCCCCGGTCGGCGTCGGCATCAGCACCGGCGTCGGCGTCAGTGTCGGCGTCTGGTGTGGCCGTCGTCCTCGACGTGGCCGTGACCGAGTCCGACGGCTGCGGCAGTTCCGCCGCTTCCGTCGCCTCCGCCCGGCCGCCGAACAGCAGCCCGAACGCGAACAGCACTCCCACGAACAGGGCTGCGCGCAGCGCACGCCGACCGCCCGCCGAGCGCACCAGGCGCTCGGCGGCGGCGGGAAACGCGGCTGCTTCGGTCAAGTTCGGGGAGCCCTCCAAGTAGGCGGCGGTCGATACTTGCATGCGACGGCAGGCGTTGCGCAAGTCCCCTGTGACTGATGGGCCGCCATGTCCGGAATAGCCGCCCACGACCATTCCCGCCTGTTTCAGGCGCCGTTCACGACCGGGCGTTCACCCCGCGTTCAGACCGCGTCCGGTATCGGCAGTCGCCGCTTCTCGATCGCGGCCGCCATCACCTCCGGAAACAGATCGGGTGTGCAGGCGAACGCGGGCGCACCGAGCCCGCCGAGCGCCGCCGCGTGCTCCCGGTCGTACGCGGGCGCGCCCTCGTCGGACAGCGCCAGCAGCGTCACGAACTGGACGCCGGCCGCTTTCATCGCGGCGACCCGCTTCAGCATCTCGTTCCGTATCCCGCCCTCGTACAGGTCCGAGATCAGCACCACCACCGTGTCCGCGGGGCGCGTGATCTGCGACTGGCAGTACGCGAGCGCCCTGTTGATGTCCGTGCCGCCGCCGAGCTGCGTGCCGAACAGGACGTCCACCGGGTCGTCCAGCTGGTCCGTCAGGTCGACGACCGCCGTGTCGAAGACGACCAGCCGCGTCGCGACCGACCGCATCGACGCCAGGACCGCGCCGAACACCGAGGCGTAGACGACGGACGCCGCCATCGAGCCGGACTGGTCGACGCAGAGGATCACCTCCTTCTTCACGGACTGCGAGGCCCTCCCGTATCCGACGAGGCGTTCCGGGACGACCGTGCCGTGCTCGGGCAGATAGTTCTTCAGGTTGGCGGCGATCGTGCGGTTCCAGTCGATGTCCCGGTGGCGCGGGCGGCTGATGCGCGCGCTGCGGTCGAGCGCGCCGGTCAGCGTCGACCGCGTACGCGACGCCAGGCGTTTCTCCAGGTCCTCGACGACCTTGCGGACCACGGCCCGCGCCGTCTCCTTCGTCGTCTCCGGCATCGCCTGCTTCAACGACAGCAGCGTGCCGACGAGGTGCACGTCCGCCTCGACCGCCTCCAGCATCTCCGGCTCGAGCAGCAGCGTGGACAAGCCGAGCCGCTCGATCGCGTCCCGCTGCATCACCTGCACCACGGACGACGGGAAGTATCTGCGGATGTCGCCGAGCCAGCGCGCCACCGACGGCGCCGAGGCACCCAGCCCGGCGGAGCGGTCCCTGCCCTTCCCGGCGCGGTCGCCCTTGCCGTACAGCGAGCTGAGCGCGCCGTCCATCGCCGCGTCCTGCCCGCTCAGCCTGCACCCGGTCCCGTCGGCCGCGTCCCCGCCGAGCACGAGCCGCCACCGCCGAAGCCGCTCCTCCGCACTGGACGTCGTGGCGGCGCTGGGCGTCGTGGCTGCGCTGGGCGTCGTCGTGGCTGCGCTGGCCATACGGGCACCTCCGTTCATACGGGCACCTCCGTGAGGTCGCGGGTCGACGTCGAGGGCGGGGCCGTTTCGGGGGTGAGGCCGAGGAGGAGGTGGAGGACGGGCAGCACCGCATCGGCCCGCTCCTCGTCCGGCTCGGCGGCGAAGCCCCGTATCCGGGTGGTGGCCGCGATCGCCCCGGCCGTCTCGCCCGGCCCGCGCCGCACCAGCTCCCCGAGCGTGCGCCGCACCCCGGCCTCGTACGCCGAGAACGTGCGGCGCAGCAGCGGCAGTACGTCCGTGAACGCCTCGGCCGGTACGGACGTCAGCCAGGCGTCGACCAGGCCGAGCAGCCGGTCGTCGTGGATCAGCAGCATTCCGCCGCCCGTGCCGCCCGACCCGGCGCCGACGAAGCCCTCGATCCACGCCGCCGCGTCCGCAGGGGGCGTGCCCGGCGACAGTGCGAGGCTCATCAGCCGCTCCGCCTCACCGTCGGCCAACTCCCCTTCGTCCAGCAGGAGTCGGACCGCCCGACCGCGCACCTCCCCCGGCACCGAGTCCCGCCCGCCGAGCACACGCAGCACGGAGCGCCAACGGCACTGCAGGGATGGGGTGTTCGCCTCGCCGGGCGCGTTCGCCGGAACGCATGGGGCAGGCTCCGGGGCGAGTGCCGAGGTGGGCGCCGGGGTGGATTTCGGGGCCTCGGCGAGCAGGCCCACCGCCGTGTGCACCGCGTCCACGTGTCCTCTCATCTGCGCCGCCCCGTCCGCGTCCAGGCCTGCGCAGGCCGGCGGCAGGCCCACGAAGACCCGCTCGGCTAGACCCGCCGCGACCTCGGCGAGCGCACCGGTGTCCGTGCCCCGCACGTCGCCGTAGCGCAGCGAGCGGACCAGTGCGGGCAGGGCCTGGGCGAGGTGGCCGACATCCGTGTCCAGCGCCGCCCGGTCGGCCAACACTCGCATCACCGTTGGGAGCGCGTCCGGGAGTTCGGCGAGGAGACAGCGCTCGGCGAGCGCGGTGACGTCGGCGAGCGCGGACGCCGCGACCGCCTCCGACTCGGCCTTCGCGGTGGCGGCCGCGAGCACCGTCGTGCCCCAGATTCCCGCCTCGGCGACCCGCACTGCCAGCTCGGGCTCCCAGCGCAGCCGCCAGCTCTCGCGGAACGTGCCGGTCGTGCCCCGCGTGCCCGCCGACGGCTCGCCCCAGCCGACGCCGAGGAGACGCAGCCGGTGCAGGAGCCTGCTGCGCGCGGCGTCCGTGTCCTTGCGCAGGTCGAGGTCCAACTCCCGCTCCATTGCCTCGGGTTTGAGGCGCAGGCGGCGCTGTGTCCGGGTCAGGTCGCGCTGGAGCGGCACGGCGGGCGCGGACTCGGGCACTTCGCCGAGCACGTCCCCGACGACGAGCTTGTCGTGCACCAGCGCCAGCGGCACGTCCGATCCGTCGCACATCACCGCGCGGACCGCGTCGGTGGTCTCCGACAGCCCGGGCAGGGGGCGTCCGCGCATCACGGCCAGGGTCTCGGCGAGCCGCACCGCCTCGATGGCGTGCGCGGACGACACCGCCCTGTCCTCGTCCCTGAGCAGCCCGGCGACCTTGGTCATCCAGCGCTCGACCGGCCGGTCCGGGGCGCGGAACAGATGCGCGTACCAGCCCGGCGACGCGATGCCCGCCCCGTAACCGCTGGCCCGCGACAGCCTGCGGTGGGTCCACGGCACCCACGTCATGTCGACCTTCGCCTTGGGCAGGCCCTTCAGGAGCGCACGGTCGGCGGTCACGGTGGCGCGGGCCGCGAGCGCCGGCACGTGCCAGGCCCCGCACACCACGGCCACCTCGTCCCCGAACTCCTTGCGGGCTGCTCGGAGTCGGAGCCGCATGTACGCCTCGCGGACCGCGTCCCGCGTGCGGCCGCCGTCCCCGTACTGCTCGCGCAGGGCGCCCATCGCCTCGGCCAGCGCGGCGAACGGGGCGAGCGCGTCGTCGCCCGCGCGCCGATGCTCGACCACGTCCTCCCACCAGCGCTCCGGGTCGTCGTACCCGGCCGCCTCGGCGAGCACGGCAAGAGGATCGACCCGAAGATCCTGCTGCCCCTCGACTCCCCGCTCGACCACCCTGCCTTGCCCGTCCGGGCCGCCTTGGCCGTCTGGGGGACCTTGCCTGTCCGGGGCACCTTGGCCGTCCGGGGCACCTTGGCCGTCCGGGGCACCTTGCCCGTCTGGGGGGCCTTGCCCGTCCGGGCTGACCTTCCTGTCCGCGGCGCCTTGCCCGTCCGGGGCACCCGGGCCAGCGTTCCCGCCCAGACTGTCCTGCCTGCCCGAGGCGCCTTGCGAGTCCGAGGTGCGTTGCCCGTCCGGGCCGTACTGCCCGCCCAGGTTGTCCTGCCTCCGCAGGCCGTCCTCCCTGCCCAGGCCGCCCGGGCCGTCTGGGCCATCCGGGCCGCCCCAGCCCTCAAGGCCACCTTGTACGCCAGAGGCACCTTGCCCTCCCCGGCTGCCTCGCCCGTCCGGGGCGCCTTGCCCATCCGGGGTGCCCGGGCCGGCCTCCCCACCCGGGGTCTCTTGCCTCCCCAGGCCGCCCTTCCCGCCCAGGCCGTCCGGACTGTCCGGGCCGTCCGAGCCCTCCGCACCATCCCGGCCGCTCGGGCCAGTCGGGCTGCCCGAGCCATCCAGGTCGCCCGGGCCGCCCAGGTCGCCCGGGCCGCTCGGGTCGCCCTGCCCCCTCGACGGGGCCTCCTCGCCGGCGTCGGCCCCCTCCTCCCCCGGTGCCCCCGCGAGGGAATGCGCCGCCGGCAGGTCGATGAACCGTGCGGGTACGCCGTGTTCCACCGCCCAGCGCAGGGCCACCCACTCCGGGGAGAACTCGGCCAGCGGCCAGAACGCCGAGCGTGCCGGGTCGTCCGTGACGTGCGCCAGGAGCGCCACCGGCGGCGTCATCCCCTCGGCCCCGGCCAGCTCCACCAGGGCGTCCGCTTCGGGCGGTCCCTCGATGAGCACGGCACGCGGCGCGCAGGCGTCGAGCGCTTCCCGTACGGATCGCGCCGAGCCCGGGCCGTGGTGCCGCACCCCCAACAGCCAGGGCCCGTCCGGCCGTTCACAACCTTCGTACTGCGGGGCGCCGCCCTCACCCCCGTGTAGGGCGGCGCCCCTGTCCATGGGCCGGGCGGGCGAGCTCGTCTGCTGTTCCGTCGTGGAACTGCTGCTCACGCGCTCACCTCCCGGCACGCGCGGTAGAAGTCCTGCCAGCCGTCGCGCTCGCGGACGACCGCCTCCAGGTACTCCTGCCAGACGACTCGGTCGGCGGCCGGGTCGCGGACGACGGCGCCGAGAATCCCGGCGGCCACGTCGGACGGCCGCAGCACCCCGTCGCCGAAGTGGGCCGACAGCGCGAGGCCGTTGGTCACCACGGAGATCGCCTCGGCCGTGGAGAGCGTGCCGCTGGGCGACTTCACCTTCGTACGTCCGTCGGCCGTGACGCCGTCGCGCAGTTCGCGGAAGACGGTGACGACGCGGCGGATCTCGTCGATGCCGTCCGGCGCCGCCGGCAGGTCGAGCGAGCGGCCGAGCTGGTCGACGCGGCGCGACACGATGTCCACCTCGGCCTCGACGCTCTCGGGCAGGGGCAGCACGACCGTGTTGAAGCGGCGGCGCAGGGCGCTCGACAGCTCGTTCACCCCGCGGTCGCGGTCGTTGGCCGTGGCGATCAGGTTGAAGCCGCGCACGGCCTGCACCTCTTGCCCCAACTCCGGTATCGGCAGGGTCTTCTCGGACAGGATCGTGATCAACGTGTCCTGCACGTCCGCCGGAATGCGGGTGAGTTCCTCGACCCGCGCCGTCATCCCCTCCGCCATCGCGCGCATGACCGGGCTGGGCACGAGCGCGTCCCGGCTGGGGCCGTGGGCGAGGAGCTGCGCGTAGTTCCATCCGTACCGGATCGCTTCCTCCGGCGTGCCTGCCGTGCCCTGCACGAGCAGCGTGGAGTCACCGCTGACCGCGGCCGCCAGGTGCTCGGACACCCAGGTCTTCGCCGTGCCGGGCACACCCAGGAGCAGCAGGGCGCGGTCGGTGGCGAGCGTCGTCACGGCGACCTCGACGATGCGCCTCGGGCCCACGTACTTCGGCGTGATCACCGTGCCGTCGGGCAGCGTGCCGCCGAGCAGGTACGTGGCGACGGCCCAGGGCGAGAGGCGCCAACGCGCGGGCCGAGGGCGGTCGTCGGCGGCCGCGAGCGCCTTCAGCTCGTCGGCGAACGCGTCCTCGGCGTGCGGCCGCAGCACCTCCGCAGCGCCGTTGGAGCCGTTCGAGCCGTTCGAGCCGTTCACGGCGGTGTTGACGGGCACAGTCATGGATCCCCCTCCAAGTGCGCAGGACTGAGCACCTCGACAGATCGCCGGGCCGCGGCCCGAGCTGATCGCCGGTTGTGGTTCCCACCGTGCACCACGCCACTGACAATCGACCGTCTTCGCAGGTCAGGGCCGATTGTCAGTGGCGGGCCCTAACGTCGCAGACATGAATCAGCAGGGGGTGCGCTGGACGGCTGATCAGGTGCTGGCACTGGCTCCTGACGCCGCGTCACGCAAGGCGGGAAGCAAGCTCGGCGCGGCCGGTCCGTGGTCCGAGACGGGGAGTTCGACCGAGGGGGCGGTGTGGGGACTCTGCAAGGGCAGCGGCAGCAAGCCGTACCGGACGGTGGTGGACACCAAGGGCCCGGCGTACCAGTGCAGTTGCCCGAGCCGGAAGTTCCCGTGCAAGCACGCGCTCGGCCTGCTGCTGCTCTGGGCCGGGCCCGACGGGGCGGACGGCACGGTTCCGGAGGGGCGTCCGCCGGAGTGGGCGGAGGAATGGCTGTCCCGCAGACGCGAGCGGGCCGCCGAGAGCGAGGACCAGGCAGGGGGAACTACAGCTGAGGCCAAGGGTGTTGATGCGGAGGCCGCGCGGCGCAGGGCCGAGCGGCGGGCGGAGCGGGCGACGGCGGGCGCGACGGAGTTGGAGCAGCGCCTGACCGACCTGCTGCGCGGCGGCCTCGCAGGCGCCGAGCAGGCCGGGTACGGAATGTGGGAGGAGACGGCCCGCCGGATGGTGGACGCCCAAGTGCCCGGACTGGCCTCGCGTGTACAGGAGTTGGGCGCGATCCCCGGCTCCGGCGCGGGCTGGCCGGTGCGACTGCTGGAGGAGTGTGCCCTCCTCCACCTCCTCGACCAGGCGTGGCTGCGCCGCGAGGAGCTCCCCGCACCTCTGGCGGCCACGGTCCGCACCAGACTCGGACTGCCGACGTCCGCCGAGGGCCCGCCGGTCCGGGACCGCTGGCTGGTGCTCGCGCAGTACGACTCGGCGGAGGCCAAGCTGACCACCCGCCGCATCTGGCTGTACGGCGCCGAGTCGGGGCGGACGGCACTGCTGCTGTCCTTCGGGGCCGCGGGACGCGCACCGGAGCTGTCGCTTCCGGTGGGCCTGGCGCTGGACGCGGAGCTCACCTCCTATCCGGGGGCCGGCCAGCTGCGGGCCGCGCTCGGCGAACGCTTCACCCCGCCCGAGCCGACGCCGTTGCGCCCCCAGGGCACAGGCGTCGCCGACGCGGCGGCGGCGTACGGCATCGCGCTGCGCGACGACCCGTGGCTGGACTCGTGGCCGGTCACGCTCCGGCAGGTCGTTCCCGTACGGGACGAGGCGGGCGGTGACGAGGGGTGGCAACTCGCCGATGAGACCGGCCAGTTGGCTGTGCCGTTGTCGGACAAGGCCGTTTCGCGGCCGGGGCTGTGGAAGCTCGTCGCGATATCGGGCGGCGCGCCCGTGACGGTCTTCGGCGAATGCGGGCACGGCGGCTTCACACCGCTCACGGCCTGGCCCGCGGGGCGCGGGGCCGAGGCGATATCGCTGAGCTGAGGGCGCGGGCCGCAGTCGGCCCTCGCACCCGTACCCGTACCCGTACGCGCGCGTACCCGCCCGTGCGTATACGCGTTCCCGTGCTCGTACGCGTTCCCGAACATCGGCGGTTGCCGACACCCCTCCCTCTCGCCCCTCAACTCCCGTGCCGCTCCCGCGAGATCCCCCTTGTCCTTGGAGAACCGCATGAACGCCAGCACAACCGCCGACGCCGAACCGAAGCCCACCACGAGCCCCACGGCCTGGGAGGACCTCGTCACCTCCGCGCTGCTCGGGACCGATCGCCGCAGGCCGCCGCTGGACGTGCCGCCCGGGAAGGACCTGCCGGGGGCGCTGCTCGACGCGGCGGCCGTGGAGACGGTGCGCCGTCGGGCAGGGCTGCGGCCCGCGCGTGCCGCCGCCCTGCCCGAACGGTCCGCGCCCGACCCGCGGCCGCCGTTGCCCGCGGCCGCGCGGCATCGCCTCGCGCTGCTCCTGGCCGACCGGCCTGGACCGGGAGGTGGTCGGCGCGGCACGGCCCCCGATCTGACCGAGCTGCTGCCGCAGTGGCTGGCGACGGCGAACGACCACGGGTACGCGGCGCCCGCCGAGCTGCTGCCCGCCCTGCTCGACGCCGCCCGGGGCCGCACCGACCTGCGGCCGCAGGCCCTGCGCTTCGCCGGGCCGAGGGCGTTGTGGCTGGCGCGGCTCAACCCGGACTGGAAGTTCGCGCTCCGCGCGGCGCCGGGAGGGGGCTCGCTGCCCGACGTCCGGGATGCGGGCGCGGTCCAACGCCTGTGGGGCGAGGGGCTGTTCGCGGAGCGGGTCGCCCTGCTGGCGGCGGTGCGGGCGGACGATCCGGCGGCGGCACGTGAGCTTCTGGGCGGTACGTGGTCGACGGAGCGGGCCGAGGACCGGCTGATGTTCCTGGACTCGCTGCGCGCCGGGTTGTCCGACGGCGACGAGTCGTTCCTGGAGCGTGCGTTGTCCGACCGCAGCCGGAACGTGCGGGCGACGGCCGCCGAGCTCCTGTCGGCGCTGCCCGGTTCGGCGCTCGCGGCGCGTATGGCGAAGCGCGCGGCGTCCTGCGTGGCGATGGATCCGACACGCAGCGCCATCACGGTGGAGGCGCCGCACACGTGCGACGCGGCGATGGAACGCGACGGAGTCGTCCCGCACGCACCGTCGGGCCGCGGCCAACGCGCCTGGTGGCTCGGCCAGTTGGTGGAGGCGACGCCGCTCGCCACGTGGCCGGCCCGGCTCGGCGGGCGCAGCGCGGAGGAGATCGCGGCGCTTCCCGTGCACGACGACTGGCAGCCTGAGCTGCACGCCGCGTGGTGCCGTGCGGCCGTACGTCAGCGGGACGCCGGGTGGGCGCGGGCGCTGCTGGGCGCGCCGTCCGCGCCCGAGGCGGGCGGGCCCGGCGCGGTGTCACTGGCCGAGCGCGCGAAACTCCTCGCCGTGCTGCCGGCCGCCGAGCGGGCGGACTGGGTCGCCGGTTTCATCGACGCGCACGGACTGTCGGAGGCGTTCCAACTGCTCGGCGTCTGCACGCTGCCCTGGTCGGGCCCGCTGGGCCGGGCGGTCGTGGACGCCCTCAACATCGCGCGGGACGCGGGCAGTTACCCGTGGAGTTTCAGCGGGGTGATGGGCCTGGCGGAGCGCTGCCTAGACCCGGCCGAGACCAGCCGTCTGGAGTCCCTCACGGCGATATCGGACGAACCGGAGGACGGGGCACCGGGCGCGGTGGGCTACTGGGCGGAGGCCTTCCAACGCCTCGTCGGCACGCTGAGGCTACGCGCGGCGATGCTCAGCGAGCTGGCCCCGCCCGGAAACGCGCCACCGCCCGGAAACGCGGCACCGCCCGGAAACCCAGCCCCGCCCGGAAACGCGGCCTCGGCGGACACGACCGCCGAAGTCGACGCGACCTCAACCGCAGCCGCACCCGCCGCCCAGCCCTGACGCGCCCGGCCTCTGCCAGGCCTCGAACCCCAAGCCTCAGACCTCGGCCCCCAAGCCCCAAGCCTCATGCCTCAGACCCCAAGCCTCAGACCTCAGACCTCACGCCTCAGACCTCACGCCTCCGCACCCTGCGTGACGTTCGCCCGTACCCACTCGACGATCGACGCGGTCGTCGCGCCCGGGGTGAAGATCTCCGCGACGCCCTGTTCCTTCAGGGGCGCGATGTCGTCCTCGGGGATGATGCCGCCGCCGAAGACCTTGATGTCCTCCGCGTCGCGCTCCTTGAGGAGCTGGATGACCTTGGCGAAGAGCGTGTTGTGGGCGCCGGAGAGGATCGACAGGCCGATGGCATCGGCGTCCTCCTGGATGGCGGTGTCCACGATCTGCTCGGGCGTCTGGTGCAGACCGGTGTAGATGACCTCCATACCGGCGTCGCGCAGCGCCCGCGCGATCACCTTCGCCCCGCGATCGTGCCCGTCGAGCCCCGGCTTGGCGACCACCACGCGGATCGGACCGGCTGCCACACCCATCACTGCCTCCATGTACCGACTAGCTCCTCAGGAGTCCGCCACCAGCCCTGCGACAGCCCCGAGGCGTCTCGCGAAGGTGAACCAGCAGAGGAACGATGTGAACGAACGTTATCTCCAGGATCCCGTACGCGGCAGTTTCCGGTGTGGAGGGAGGGGGAAATCACATGGTGAGACACGCACACCGGGTGTCGCTCACGGTGACGGCGGGGTGACCGCCGCGCAGCGGGAGCGCGTACGGGGGAGACGGGAGTGGAGGAGCACGCAGAGCTGACATAGGAACGGTCGCCGTCGGCGCCGCCGGGACGCTGCTCCCCAGGGCCGGCACGGCAACCAAAAGGGCACACGGGGGCTCGGAGCCGACCCTCGCGTGCGGTTCGGGAGGTCTGCCGTGAAGGTGCTGCCCGTACTGATGTCGACCCTCGAAACGGCACTGCGCCACCCAGGCCTGCAGCGCCTGACCCAACTCCCCCAGCTCCCCCAGTTCCGGCAACTGCCCCAGCTCCCGCAGCTGCCCCAGGTCCCCCTCCTCCCCTGCTCCCCCTGCCTTCCGCTCTCCGCCGCGCTGCTCAAGGCGTCGGTGCTCGATCTGGCCGTGCTCGCCGGGCATCTGTTCCTCTACCCCACGGGCATCTGGCAGGAGCAGGCCCAGGAGCCCGCGTCGTTACGGAGAGACACGGACGAGGACAAGGGCGAGTACGAGAACGAGCCCGTGCGGTTGCCGGCGAGCGCCACGGCCGAGCGGCCCGTCGTACTGCTGCACGGCTTCATCGACAACCGTTCGGTTTTCGTGCTGCTGCGCCGCGCGCTGGCCAAGGAGGGGCGGCGGCACATCACGTCCCTCAACTACTCGCCGCTGACACTCGACGTCCGCGAGGCCGCCGAGCAGCTCGCCCGGCAGGTGGAGGAGATCTGCGAGCGGACCGGGCAGCCGGACGTCGACGTCGTCGGGCACAGCCTGGGCGGGCTGATCGCTCGTTATTACGTGCAGCGGCTCGGCGGGGACAGCCGGGTGCGGACGCTGGTCACGCTCGGCACGCCGCACAGCGGGACCAGTGTCGCGCCGTGGATGAGCGCGCACCCGATCGTGCGCCAGATGCGCCCGGACTCCGACGTGGTCGAGGAGTTGAGAGAGGCCGCGCCGAACTGCCGTACGCGGTTCGTCTGTTTCTGGAGCGAGCTCGACACGGTGGTGGCCCCGCCGGAGTCGGCCTGCATGGACCATCCCGAACTTGCGGTGCAGAACGTACAGGTGACGGGAATCGGGCATCTTGCCCTGCCGGTGCATCCGGCGGTCGCGGCCGGCATCCGGCAGGCGATCGACGGAGAGGGAGAAGGAGGCGGAGAGGGCGAGGGAGGCCAAGTCGCCGCGTCGGCCGGCGGCGCGCCCGCGGTCGTCGCCTGACCCGACGCCGGCCGAACCCTGCACCCCCGCGCGCACCCCGCGCACCCCGCACGCCCCGCGCACACGCCGCCACACTGCGTTGACCAGCGCAGAAACCCGGTCAACTCCCTTGACGGCGCGTCAGATTCGGCGGCGGAGGCGACCTCGAGGCGTACGAACGTCGAACGCTCCTCGAACGCAGCGCCAAAGCTCTGCCCACAGTCCGCCGAAAGACGGCCGATTGCCCGTTTCCTGAAGGCGGGAAACCCCCCGAAGATTGTCGCCGTCGCGTACCGCCGGGTACAGTCCTCGCACTGCTCTGCCCCCTGCTGTCGAGGCGAAAGAGAAGTTGGTGAACGACCAGCACGGCTATGCCGCCGGTTACGACGGCTACACCACCGGTGCCTTCGACACCACCTCTTTCGACGCCGACCCGCTGTTCGGCGCGATGCCGGGTGAGACCGACGCATACGACGCCGGGCAGAGCGGCCAGTGGGACAACGGCCAGTGGTCGGCCGGCGGCCAGGCCGGGTACGACCCGTACGCGGGCGGCGCCCAGCAGGCCATGACGCAGACCGGTCTGCAGGACACGGCGCTGCACGACAACACCCCCCAGGACGCGGGCAGTTACGCGACCGGCAGCTACGACACGACCGCCATGTGGGCGACGGACGGATACCAGCCGCTCGCCGACATCCCCGCCCAGCCGGGACCGCAGTCCGCCGAGCAGTGGGACGCGACCGGCCAGTGGCAGGCGTCGACCTTCGAGCAGCCGACCGGGCTCGAGCACGGCCAGCAGTTCCTGGAGACGGGCGCGTACGACGCCACCGCATGGAACGTCGACGCGGCCGCGCCCTCCGCTCCGACCACCACGGACGCGTACGACCCGTACGGCACCGGCACGTTCGACGCCCAGGCCTTCGACGTGCAGGGCCTCGACGTACAGGGCCTGGACGCCCAGGGCTTCGAGCCGCAGGCCGCCGCCGCACCCGTCTTCGATCCGCTCGCCTTCGAGACGCACGGGCTCGACCCGCAGAGCCTCGAGGCGCAGCACCTCGAACCGCAGGCGTTCGACACGCAGCACTTCGACCCCCTGGCCTTCGAAACTCAGGCCCAGCCTTTCGACGCCACCGGGTTCGAGACCCAGACCTTCGACGCCCAGGCTTTCGACGCCCAGGCCTTCGAGCAGTCCGGCCAGGACGAGCACGCGGTCGCCGAACACCCCGCCGCGGGGCCCGAGTTCGGCCACACCGACCTCGCCGAGTCCGACGTCACGGAAGCCCCGGACGCCGCGCACCCCACGGACTCCGGCCCCGCCGGTGCCTCCGGCGCCTCCGCCGACGAACCGCTCGTCGCCCCGATCGCCCCGGCCGGCGCCCCGCCCCGTAGCCGCAGTCGGCGCCGCGCCCCCGCGAAGCGTTCCGCGCTGCTGACGGTCGCCGTGCCGTCGGTGTGCGCGCTCGGCGTCGCGGGCATCGCGGCCGCGTCGGTGGCGGGCGGCATGAGCGAGGACCAGGCCGACACGCAGGCGCAGGCCGCGCCCGACCCGACCACGGTCAAACCGTCCACGGCCAACAACAAGCTGGACACCCAGCTCGCCAACCTGTCCGCGGACGCCGACGACTTCGCCGACCGCGCCAGCCGTACGCAGGAACGCATCGACCTCAGGGAGCGCCAGGAGGCCGAGCGGAAGCGGAAGGCCGCCGAGGCTGCACGCAAGGAGGCGATGCGGCCGAAGTTCGCGCTGCCGGTGGAGCAGCGCGGGCTGAGCTCGTACTACGGGCAGTCCGGCATCAACTGGATGTCCACGCACTCGGGCATCGACTTCCCCGTCTCGTACGGCACCCCCGTCATGGCCGCCGCGGACGGCACCGTGCGTACGCAGTGGAATCCCGCGTACGGGAACATGGTGATCGTGACCGCCGCCGACGGCACGGAGCTGTGGTACTGCCACCTCTCCAGCACGAAGATCCGCAGCGGTTCCGTGAAGGCCGGCGACACCATCGCGTACTCCGGCAACTCCGGCAACTCGACCGGCCCGCACCTGCACTTCGAGGTGCGCCCCGGCGGCGGCTCGACGATCGACCCGCTGCCGTGGCTGCGCAGCCACGGACTCGACCCGACCTGATCCCCGCGCCCCGGCCCGACCCCGGCCAGCCCGCCGCGGCCACAAAGACCGGACCGGTGCCTTCAGGGCCGACCGCGGTCGGGACCGGCCCAAGTCGGACCGGCCCCGTTCCGACCGTCAGAGCTTCTCGACCGGCGCGTATCTGAGCAGCAGCACCTTCGGCTTCGGGTCGCCGAAGTCGATCGTCGCGCGGGCCTTGTCCCCCGCGCCCTCCACGCCGACGACCGTGCCGAGGCCGAACTGGTCGTGCGTGACCCGGTCCCCCGCCGCGAGCGAGACCACCGGCTTGTCCCCGGACGTACGCCGCGTCGCGAAACCGGACGGGCCGCTGCGGGAACGGGAGGACGAGAGCGAGGAGACGACCCCGCCGGCCGGGCCGCGCGACGGCGGCGGCGCGGCAGGACCGGTGCGCTTCCAGTCGAGGTGCTGCTCCGGGATCTCCTCCAGGAAGCGGGACGGCGGGTTGTACGACGGCTGGCCCCAGGCCGAGCGCATCGTGGACCGCGTCAGGTAGAGGCGCTCGCGGGCGCGGGTGATGCCCACGTACGCGAGGCGGCGCTCCTCCTCCAGCTCCTTGACCTGGCCGAGCGCGCGCATGTGCGGGAAGACGCCGTCCTCCATGCCGGTCAGGAAGACCACCGGGAACTCGAGGCCCTTCGCGGTGTGCAGCGTCATCAGCGTGATGACGCCGGAGCCGTCCTCCTCCTCGTCCGGGATCTGGTCCGAGTCGGCGACGAGCGCGACCCGCTCCAGGAAGTCCGCGAGCGTGCCCTGCGCCTCGCCGTCCTCGTTCTCCTGCTCGAACTCCAGGGCCACGGCGGCGAGTTCCTGCAGGTTCTCGATGCGGGTCTCGTCCTGCGGGTCCGTCGAGGACTGCAACTCGGCGAGATATCCGGTGCGTTCGAGGACGGCCTCCAGGACCGTGGCCGGGCCGGCGCCGGACTCCACGATCGTACGGAGCTCCTCCATCAGCGTGTTGAAGCGGCGGACCGCGTTGGCGGAGCGGGCGGCCATGCCGTACGCCTCGTCGACGCGTTTCAGGGCCTGCGGGAAGCTGATCTTCTCGCGCAGCGACAGGGCGTCGATCATCGCCTCGGCGCGCTCGCCGATGCCGCGCTTGGGGACGTTGAGGATCCGCCGCAGCGGAACCGAGTCCTCCGGGTTGGCGAGGACGCGGAGGTAGGCCAGGACGTCCCTGACCTCCTTGCGCTCGTAGAAGCGGACGCCGCCGACGACCTTGTAGGGCAGGCCGACGCGGATGAAGATCTCCTCGAAGACACGGGACTGGGCGTTCGTGCGGTAGAACACCGCGACGTCTCCGGCCTTCGCCTCGCCCGCGTCGGTGAGGCGGTCGATCTCCTCGGCGACGAACTGCGCCTCGTCGTGCTCGGTGTCCGCGACATAGCCCGTGATGCGGGCGCCCTCACCGGCGTTGGTCCAGAGGTTCTTGGGGCGGCGGCTCTCGTTCCGCTCGATGACGGCGTTGGCGGCGGAGAGGATCGTCTGCGTGGAGCGGTAGTTCTGCTCCAGGAGGATCGTCGTCGCGTTCGGGTAGTCCTCCTCGAACTGGAGGATGTTGCGGATGGTGGCGCCGCGGAACGCGTAGATCGACTGGTCCGCGTCACCCACCACGCACAGCTCGGCGGGCTCGATCGCGGGGGCGCCGTCGGCCACCGGCTCGCCGTTCCCCACGAGTTCGCGCACCAGGGCGTACTGGGCGTGGTTGGTGTCCTGGTACTCGTCGACCATGACGTGGCGGAAGCGGCGGCGGTAGTGCTCGGCGACGTCCGGGAACGCCTGGAGCAGGTGGACCGTCGTCATGATCAGGTCGTCGAAGTCCAGGGCGTTCGCCTCGCGGAGGCGCTGCTGGTACATCGTGTACGCCTGCGCCAGGTTCTTCTCGAAGCCGTCGGCGGCCTGACCGGCGAAGGTCTCCTCGTCGATGAGCTCGTTCTTGAGGTTGGAGATCTTCGCGCTGAAGGACTTGGGCGGGAAGCGCTTCGGGTCCAGGTCGAGGTCGCGGCAGACCAGGGCCATCAGGCGCTTGGAGTCGGCGGCGTCGTAGATCGAGAACGAGGAAGTGAAGCCGAGGCGCTTGGACTCGCGGCGCAGGATCCGCACGCAGGCGCTGTGGAAGGTCATCACCCACATCGCGTTGGCCCGCGGGCCGACCAGGTCGGAGACGCGTTCCTTCATCTCGCCGGCGGCCTTGTTCGTGAACGTGATCGCGAGGATCTGGCCCGGGTGGACGTCCCGCTCCGCGAGGAGGTGGGCGATGCGGTGGGTGAGGACGCGGGTCTTGCCGGAGCCCGCACCCGCGACGATGAGCAGCGGGGTGCCGGAGTGCACGACGGCCGCGCGCTGGTTGTCGTTCAGCCCCTCCAGCAGGGTCGCCGGATCGACCGCGGGGCGGGGGGCGCCGTCGCGGTAGTACGCGTCCCTGGGCGGGGGCGCGTCGAAGCGGCCGCCGAAGAGGTCGTCCGGAATCTGCTCCGGCGCGGGCTCCTCGGGCGGCGGCGGGGGCCCGTCGTCCTTGGGCTGGAGGTCCGCCAGGAAGCTGTCGTCAAAGAGGCTGCTCATCGCCTACCGAGTCTAGGCGGACGCACTGACAGCCCGACCCCGGTTCCCCGAGCCCACCCCCGCCCTCCCCCGGGCCGCCCCTCTGCCGTACGGCGAACAGGCCCGGTCGAGCCGTGTTCACCCGCTCACACAGAGCGAAAGTCACGAAAATGTATCGGGCCTATCGGACACCAACCTTCACAGCTGGCACACGAGTTGGCTACTTTGCTGGCGGGCCGCACGTCCCCCCGCCGGCGAAAAACGCCGGGAGCGCGCGGCCTGCGCCGAGTCCGGTGCGCCCCACGCGGGCAGCCGGAGCCGGGGACCCACCTTCACATCCGGGGTGAATCGGTCCCGTACAAGAGCACAACGTACGAGACCGTAGGGCAGCCCTTCCGAACCATCCGCCCGAACCCGACAGCTAACCCGGTAGGCGGCCAACGGAAGGAGCGCCTCCTTTGGCGTCGCACCGCAAGCCGCGGTCCAGGCCGGGTCTGATACGGACGTCCCAGGCCGTCGGCATCACCACCGCCGCTCTCACCTCCGTCGCCCTGCTGTCGCAGACCGCGGGCGCCGCACCGGCCGAGCCGAAGCCGTCCCTCGAAGAGGTCCAGAAGAAGGTCGACGACCTGTACCGGCAGGCAGGCGTCGCCACGCAGAAGTACAACGCCGCCAAGGAGCGAACCGACCGGCAGCGCGGCGAGGTCGACGGGCTGCTCGACCAGGTCGCCGAGCGCACCGACAAGGTCAACGAGGCGCGGCGCGAGCTCGGTTCGCTCGCCGCGGCCCAGTACCGCCACGGCGGCACCTCGGAGACCGCGCATCTGCTCCTCGCCGACGACCCGCAGGAGATGTTCGACCAGCGGCAGCTGATGAACCGCCTCAGCGACCGGCAGAAGCGCGCCGTCGACGACTACGAGGCGCTGCAGCGCGAGGCCTCCGCCGAACGCGGCAAGGCCCAGAAGAGCCTGGAGACGCTGACCGAGTCGCAGGCCGACCTCCGGGAGAGCAAGCGGGCCGTGCAGGCCAAGCTCTCCGAGGCACGCGAACTGCTGTCGAAGCTGACCGCAGAGGAGAAGGCGCGGCTCGCCGCGATCGAGCGGGAGAAGGAGGCCGCGGCCAAGCGCAAGGCGGAGGAGCTCGCGCGGCAGCAGGCCGAGGAGGAGCGCAGGCGCCAGGCCGAGGAGGAGGCGCGGCAGGAGCAGGAGGAACAGGAGCAGGACTCCGGCTCGGGCTCCGACTCCGGCTCGGGCTCCGGTTCGGATTCTGGTTCCGGCACGGACACCTCGTACGCCGCCAAGGCGGAGAAGGTGATCGCCTTCGCGGAGGCGCAGATCGGCAAGCCGTACGTGTGGGGCGCGACCGGGCCCGACTCGTACGACTGCTCCGGGCTCACGCAGGACGCCTGGCAGGCGGCAGGGATCTCGCTGCCGCGCACCACCTGGGACCAGGTGAAGGTCGGCACGACCGTGAAGACGGCCGACGCACAACCCGGTGACCTGGTGTTCTTCTACGACGACATCAGCCACGTCGGGATCTACATCGGCGACGGCAAGATGATCCACGCCCCGAAGCCGGGGACGAACGTACGCGTCGAGTCGATCTACTACATGCCGATCCACAGCGTGGTGCGGCCGGCCTGAGCCGGTTCTGCCCGGTACGCGCAAGGGCCCGGACCGTTTTCCGGTCCGGGCCCTTGCGCGTGTGTGCGGAGCCGCTACGTCCAGAGCGTCGCGAGGAAGATGTTGACGGTGGTGAGCGCGCCCACCGTCACGAACATCCCCTTGTCCACCTTCTCCTCGTCGCGCTTCACGTAGACGAGGCCGAGGATCACGATCAGCAGGGCCAGCTTCACGCCGATCTTGATGTTGTTGACCGTCTGGTCGTCGGCCTGGTTGAGGCCGACCAGGGCCACACCGGTGACCAGCATCGTCAGCGCACCGTGCAGCATCGCGGGGGTGAACCGTGCCGTGCCCGCGCCCATCGCCTTCATCTGGGTCAGGAAGCCGCCGAGGAGGGAGGCGATGCCGATGATGTGCAGGGCGACGAACACGTTGATGAGTACGTCCATGGAGCGGAGCCTAGCCGGGCACATATCAGCACTCGGCAGGGAGGTCTCGGCGTACCGCGAAATCGGTCGCAGGAGCGTCAAAAACCGGCACCACGCGCGCGTGCGGCCGGTCAATTGCAGTCGGGCGGCACTCTCTGCGGCCAGTTGCGCACATTCCGTCATCGGCCCGTGACTCCGAGGTTTAGCGTCCTTGGCCAGGTGACCGGCACGCACCAACGCCGCCCCCGCCCCGTAGGGCGGCAGCCGGTCGCCCCCGCCGAGAAGTCCGGCGGCGGCCCGCTCCCCCTGTGCGGGTCGCCGCCGGACGCGTGAGGAAGTGGATCAGTGGCCGCGCAACCCAGGCAACGCAAGCACCGAAAACCCAAGCAGCGCTCGATCAGCGGCCATACGGCCCGCACCGCCGCCACCCTGGCCATCGCCGGAGCGGCCTCCGGTGCGGCGCTCCAGGGCACCGGGCACGCGGAGCCCCGGCTCACCGCGGCGCAGGTGAAGGCCAAGGTCGACAAGCTGTACCACGAGGCGGAGATCGCCACCGAGAAGTACAACGGCGTCAAGGAGCGGGCCGAGGCCGCCGAGGACCGCGTCGACGAGCTGCAGGACGAGGCCGCCCGCAGGACCGAACGCCTCAACTCCGCGCGTACCGCGCTCGGTTCGGCCGCAGCCCAGCAGTACCGCACCGGCGCGATCGCGCCCTCCCTGCAGCTCGCCCTCGCCTCCGACCCGGACGGCTACCTGGACCGGGTGATGCGCGCCGACCGCGCGGGTGCACGGCAGGCCGCCGACGTCCGGCGGGTCCAGGGTCAGCTGCGCGATCTGGACCGGCTGCGCGCCGAGGCCGACCGCGAGAGCGGCGAACTCTCCGCGCACCGGGCGAAGTTGCGCCAGCACAAGAAGGACATCAACGGAAAGCTGGCCTCCGCCAAGCGCCTCCTCGACCGGCTCACCGCCGACGAGCGCCGCCAGGTCACGGAAGGCCTGCACGGCGCCGACTCGGGCGCCCGCGCCTCCCGCGACCTGCCGCGCGGCCCCCTCAAGGCCCCCAACTCGCGTGTCGCGCAGGCCATTTCGTACGCGTACGAGGCGATCGGCAGCCCCTACGTGTGGGGCGCGTCCGGGCCGAACTCCTTCGACTGCTCCGGCCTCACCCAGGCCGCCTACCGTTCGGCGGGCGTCTCGCTGCCCCGGACGACGTACACGCAGATCAACGCCGGGCAGCGCGTCTCACGGTCCGAACTCGCCCCCGGTGACCTGGTGTTCTTCTACTCGGGCATCAGCCACGTCGGCCTCTATGTGGGCAACGGGCAGATGATCCACGCGCCCAACCCGAACGCTCCGGTGCGGCTCGCGCCGGTGGACTCGATGCCGTTCGCCGGGGCTACTCGGGTGGCTTGAGAGGGCTCGCACTCGCCGCGGCGGTGCCGCCCTTGTCGGCTACCGCTCGCCCGGCCTCAAGTCCCCCAGCGGGAGCCACATCTTCACGTCGTCGACCCGCTCGTCGCCCACCGCGATACCGCCCGGCAGGCGCCCCCACTCGCGGAACCCGAGGCGTGAGTACAGCTCGACGGCCGAGTGGTTGTCGCCGCGCACCCCGAGCGTGAGCAGTTCGAGGCCCATCGCGCGCGCGTGCTCCACCAACCCGGAGACCAGGCGCCGGCCGAGCCCGAAGCCGCGCGCCGCGGGGTGCGTCATCAACTGCCGGAGCTCACCGCTGTGCCGGTACGTCGACACGGCGCCGCGGCGCTGCCACAGGCCGCAGCCCGCCACCCGCCCGTCGACCGTGGCGACCGCGAACGCCGCGTCCCCCGCCCGCACATCGGCGAGCACCGCGCCCAGCCAGGCGTCCGTCTCGTCCCGCGGCGGCGGGGCGAGGTAGCCGATGGCGCCGCCGTCCGCGGTGACGTCCCCTATCAACCGGTGGATTCCGACCTGGAGTTGAGCCTCCTCCTCGGTCGGCCAGACAACGGCGAGCTGCGGGCGGGTCCTGGCGGGAGCGCCGGAGGAGATGTTCATGGTCAGCCATGCTAGGGGGCACGACGAACGTTGTCCGAAGCCGTCCACCGGGCCGAACCGGCGGTGGGTGCATGGGCGGTTCGGGGTTGGGCGTGCGGGGCGAGTGCGGGTTGCTCGGCAGCGGGTGTGTGGGCGGTTCGACGGTGGGCACGTGACCGGTTCGACAGTGGCCTTGCGGGCGGTTCGACGGTGGGAGCGCGGGCGGTTCGACGGTGGGCGTGCGGTCGGTTCGACGGTGGGCGTGCGGTCGGTTCGGCGGTGTCCACGGGTCCGGTCGGGCGTTGTCCACAGGCCCGTTTCCGCGTTGTCCACAGGCTCTGCGGATGCGAACGCCCGTGCGGTACGTTCACACCCATGGCCCGTCTGCCCCTGCCTCCGCCGCCCCCGCCGCCGCATCTGCGCGTGTGGCCGGACCGGGCCGCCCTGCTGCGGGATCGCGGTGCGGCGTTGGAGGCGTTGCGGCGCCGTCGCCTCGGCCTCGTCCAGCTCGGCCAGTTGTGGCTGATGGGTCTGCTGGCGCTGTGCGGCTGGTCGGGCGTCGCGGGCGCCGTGCAGCAGGCCTCGACGTCCGGGGGCTCCCCGCTCGACGTGCTGGTGGCCGGGTTCGTCGCGGTGATCGGCCTCGCCATCATCGCCCCGGCCGTGGTCGTCACCGTCATGTGGCACCGCAGACAGCGACGGATGCGTCAACTCCTGGACGCCTGGGCCGAGTTGGGCTCCGACCCGGCCGCCGACCAGCGGCTGCGCTCCCCTGCCCTGAGCCTGGCCTGGATGCTGTTGTCGTTCGTGCTGTGCGGGCTCGGCATCGCGAGCTCCTACGTCTCGGCCGCCACCGCAGCCGGGTCGGACGCGATGTTCCAGGTGTTCCTGGGCATGGGCGGCGGAGTGATCCTCTGGGTGACCGGACTCCTCGGCATACGCCAGGCGTTCGGCCACCGCCAGTGGGTCATCTCCCGCCTGGGGCGCGGGAGTTCGGCGAGACAGAGGCCGAGACCGACTCCGGCTCCGGCTCCGGCTCCGGCTCCGGCTCCGGCACCGTCGGCGCGGCCGCGCTAGACCAGCCGCCTCGCCGTGGCCCAGCGCGTCAGCTCGTGCCGGTTCGACAGCTGCAACTTCCGCAGCACGGCCGACACATGGGACTCGACGGTCTTCACGGAGATGAACAGCTGCTTCGCGATCTCCTTGTACGAGTACCCGCGGGCGATCAGGCGGAGCACCTCGCGCTCGCGCTGGGTGAGGCGGTCCAGGTCCTCGTCGACCGGCGGGGCGTCCGTCGACGCGAAGGCGTCGAGCACGAAGCCGGCCAGCCGCGGCGAGAACACCGCATCGCCCTCCTGCACACGGAAGATCGAGTTCACCAGCGCCGTGCCGGTGATCGTCTTCGTCACGTAGCCCCGCGCCCCGCCGCGGATCACGCCGATCACGTCCTCGGCCGCGTCCGACACGGACAGGGCCAGGAACCGCACCGGGTTCTCCGGGTCCGCCATGAGCGCCGCGCTGCGCCGCAGCACCTCGACACCGCCGCCGCCCGGCAGATGGACGTCGAGCAGCACGACCTCGGGCCGCGTCGCCTCGATGACCGTGACGGCCTGCTCCACGTCGGCCGCCTCGCCGACGACCTCGACGCCCGTGGTCTCCGTACGGCCGATCTCCGCCTGGACTCCGGCGCGGAACATCCGGTGGTCGTCGACGAGGACGACCCGGACCCGGCGTCCGGGCTCACGCTCCGGCTCGCCCTGCGTCTGTTCGGTCGCGTCACTCATGCCGTGGTCGCCCTCTCCATCTCCAACTCCACTTCCGTGCCCCCGCCGGGCACCGCGCGCAGCCGCGCCGTACCGCCGTTGCGCTGCATGCGGCCGATGATCGACTCGCGGACCCCCATACGGTCCGCGGGCACCGCGTCCAGGTCGAAGCCGGGGCCGCGGTCGCGCACCGAGACGAACACCGTGCGCCCCTCGACCTCCGCGAAGACCTGCACGGCGCCGCCCTCGCCACCGTACTTGGCGGCGTTGACCATGGCCTCGCGCGCGGCCTGGAGCTGGGCGGTGAGCTTGTCGTCGAGCTCGCAGTCCCCGACGACGACCACCTCGATCGGCACGCCGTGCTTGTCCTCGACCTCGGCGGCCGCCGTGCGCACCGCGTCGGCGAGGTTCTCCGGCTCGTCCGCGTCCTCCTTGCCGGTGCCCTCCGGCTTGTAGAGCCAGGTGCGCAGGTCACGCTCCTGGGCGCGGGCGAGCCTGCGGACCTCGCCCGGGCTCTCCGCGTTCCGCTGGATCAGGGTCAGGGTGTGCAGCACCGAGTCGTGCACGTGCGCGGCGACTTCGGCGCGCTCCTGCGCCCGGATGCGCATCAGCCGTTCCTCGGACAGGTCCTGGGTCATACGGACGAGGTACGGGCCGGCGAGCAGCGCTATCCCCACCAGGACGGCCAGCGCGGCCTGCAGCACCGCGCCGAGGTCCGACAGCGAGCCCTGCAGCACGAAGATGCCGGTGACTCCGGTGCCGACGAGGACGACTCCGGCCGCGGTGCGCGCCAGGTCGAGGGTGCGTCTGCGACGGCCGACCTCCATCCAGCGGGCCCTGCGGGCGTTGTCCGCCTGCCGCCAGACCAGGGCGACGCCCGCGGCCATGAGCAGGATCGGCCACAGATAGACCTTGCCGGGGCCGCTCACGTCGACGCTGCTCACGAAGATCATCGCGACGACGACCATCGCGAGCAGGGCGATCAACTGCCCCTTGTCGACCTTGCGTACGACCAGTCTGCGGCGGCCGTCCGGGCCGACCTCCGTGGTGACGGCGTGCTGCCGCTCGGCCGCGCCGACCGCGCCGCCGACCCCGCCGACCCCGAGGGGGACGAAGAACCAGAACGCGGCGTACAGCAGCGCCCCCAGGCCGTCGGCGAGGAACAGGCCGACGAACACGAGGCGCACCCACACGACGGGCAGCCCGAGATGGCCCGCGAGCCCGCGCGCGACACCGCCGAGCCAACGCCCCTCGCCGCTGCGGTAGAGCTTGCGCAGCGGCTGCGGGTCCTCGGTGGCGGGAGCGGCGGTCGGCATGTCTTCGATGGTCACACGGTGCGCGGTGGAAGACATCAGGGTCCGTCCCCGAGACGACCCTGATCTCCGACCCGGACGTACGCCCGGGGCTCGCGGCCTCCCGGTCACGCCCCCGAGAGGCTCTCGGGGTCGGATCTCAGGGACGGACCAGGGTCGTCCCGACTGCCGCGGGCCGTCCCGCCCCGGCACCATGGACGCATGAACGATCAGGACCTGGCCGGGACGCATCCCGCCGAGCCGAGCGAGCCGCGCGTACTCCGCCGTGAGCGGGCGCACCGCGTGCTCGGCGGCGTCTGCTCGGGTCTGGGAAGACACTGCGACCTGGACCCGGTGATCTTCCGCATCGGCCTCGCCGTGCTCGCGGTGACGGGCGGCCTCGGCCTGATCTTCTACGGCTTCGCCTGGCTGTTCCTGCCGGTCGACGGGGACGAGGAGACGGAGGGCCGCAAGCTGCTCACCGGCCGCGTCTCCGGCGCCGGGCTGTCCGCTCTGCTCTTCGCGCTCGTCGGCTGCGCCATCTTCCTGTCGATGCTGAACAACGCCGGGGTGCTGACCTTCGCCGCGATGCTCTCGCTGCTCCTGGCGGGCACGGCGTACTGGTCGCAGGCCCGCCGCGCCACCGACCCCGACCCGGTCACCGCCCAGGCGGTCGCCGACGCCCCGCCGGAGGCCCAGGCCCCGCCGATCGCCACGATCGCGTCGTGGTGGCGGGACCCCGTCGACAAGGACGGCAAGCGCGGAGACAGCCCGGGGTACAGATGGGGCCCGATCGACTACGTCTCGGGGGAACGCGACGGCGATCTGTTCCGGTCCGGTGCCCTGGGGCTCGACTGGCGGAGCAAGCACGGCCCGTGGGCGCCACCGCGGCCGCCCGAGCCCAAGCCGCGCGGGCCGCGCTGGATCGGCGGCTGGACGTTCCTGCTCGCCCTGGTCGCGGGAGCGCTCGGCACGGGTCTCACGTGGGACGGGAACGGCGGCGCCGGTTCGCTCGGCCTGAGCCTGCAGGCCGGCCTGGCGTGCGCGCTCGCCGTGTTCGGCCTGGGCATCGCGGTGAGCGCGTTCCTCGGGCGGACGGGCGCGGGCTCGATCGTCCTCGCGGTACTCACGGCGGGCCTGCTCGCGGTGGCGACGGTGCTGCCGGAGAACATCGGCACGACCTGGACGCGTACGGACTGGCGCCCGGCCGGCACGGCGCAGCTGCGGCCGCAGTACGAACTGGGCTCGGGCGTCGGCACGCTCGACCTCAGCGGACTCGAACTGCGCAAGGGCCAGTCCGTGTCGACGTCCGCGCAGGTCGGGGCGGGCCGTGCGGTCGTCCTCGTGCCGAAGGACGTGACGGTGCGGCTGCGGGCCGAAGTGGGCGTCGGCGACATCCGGTTGCCCGGCGAGGCGGCCGACGACGTGGACGTGGCGCCCGGCCAGGACCGCACGACCACGCTCAGACCGCCCGAGGGCACACCGGAGGCGGGCACGGTCGAGCTGAGACTCGAAGTCGGCGTGGGCCAGGCGGAGGTGAGACGTGAGACGACCTGACGAGGAGGACCGCCGACTCGACGGCCCGGACCCGCACGAGGAACAGCGAGGCCACGACGACGTGAACCCGCACGACGAACGGACAGGCCCCGACACGGCGGGCCGGCACGGCGAGCAGGCACGCCCCGACGAGGGACGCCCGCACGACGATCCGAGACCCCCCGCCGAAGTCACCCGGCCCGACGACCGGAGGCGCCTCGACGGCCCCGCCCCGCACGACGACCAGGGAGGCACGGACAGCCCCGCCCCGCACGACGACCAGAGAGGCACGGACAACGTCGACCCGTACGACGACGGCAGCCACGCCGACAGCCTCGACCAGCGAGCCCAGCCCCCGTCCCGCAAGCTGCTGCACGAGTTTCAGCCGGGCAGGTTCGTCGCCGGGATCGTCCTGCTAGCCGCGGGCGTGGCCTACGCGGGGGACGCGACCGGGGCGTGGCACGTCGCCTGGTTCGTGCTGATCCCGCTGGTGTGCGGCGGACTGTTCGTCGCGGCGGTCGTGGCCGCCGTGGCCTACGGGATGCGGCGTCGTCGCTCGCGCAGCAGGGCGTCCAGGGAGAACGTCGGGGCGCCCGCGAGGACGAGCGGCAGCCAGGCCATCAGGTAGGCGAGGTCGTTGCCGTAGTAGTACGGCTCGACGGCCCAGCTCACCGTCAGCCACAGGCTCAGCGAGATCAGCGCGCCGCCGAGTGCGGCGAGCCGGGTGAGGAGGCCGACCAACGTGCCGATGCCGACGGCGAGTTCGCCGATGCCGATGGCGTACCCGAAGCCGAGCGGGCTCTTCAGGGCGAGGTCCACGAGGGCCGGGATCGCCGACGAGTCGCGGACGCCTTCCATGGTCTCGGCGATGGAACCGGAGCCGGAGGCGGACATGAAGGTGGCGTCGGTGAGCTTGTCGAGACCGGCGTAGATGAAGGTGACGCCGAGGAAGATCCGCAGAGGGAGGAGAGCGTGCCGGGTGAGGGTCGCCTTCAGGCTGTTGCCGTCGGCTCGTGCGATGTACGGGTCGCTTCGCATGCCGTGCGCCATGGTGCCCGCCGCCTCTCGTTGATCCGCCAACAGTCCATACGTACGGCAGAAGGGCGCGTGTCACCAGTACCTGGAGCCGAACGGAGCGTTCCGGTGGGGCGACGTCAGTCGGTCACCTCGACGACGCAGCGGTTGCTCTCCACTCCGGCCGCGGTGATGACCTGCACTTCCACGCGGCCGGGCGGGATGTCCACGGGGACCGGAACGGTGAGTACCGAGTCGGTGGGATTGGTGAAGCCGCCCGGAACCGGAACGAGCGGGACGTGGACGTGCACCGGTCCCACGCGGACGACGACGCGGGCGAGCCGGTCCGGGGCGCCCGCGCCGGGCGGTACGAAACCGGCGCCGCGGATCTCGATGTCGTCGCCGGTGCGGACGGGCGCGTCCAGGTCGCCGGGCTCGCGGGCGCGCACCACGGACAGGATCACGGGCCGCCCGCCCTCGGTGAGCTTGCCCGCGAGGTACGTGCCGGCCGAGACGAGCACCAACAGGCCGAGCCCCCACGGCAGATCGGGAAGGCGGCCGGGCTCGCGGGCGAAACGCACGGCGGCGAAGGCGAGGGCGCCGGCGCTGACGAGGACGTAGCTCACGTCGGTGAAGCTGCCGCGGCCCGCGTCGTCGGTGACCAGGTCGGAGATGCGGGGCCGGTCGGCGGGCACCTTCTGGAGCCGCTGCGCCTGGACGCGTACGACGACGATGCGGCGCACCAGGACGGCGATGCCGGAGACGACGGCGACGACGGTCAACAGGCCGCTGCCCGCGCCGAGTTGGAGGCCTTCGAGCAGGGCGGAGCGTTCCCGGGCGGTGTCCGCGAGGGCGAGGCGGAGGGCGAGGACGAGGACGGTGAAGCCGGTCAGGAACAGCCAGGCGGCGGCGACGGCACGGGAGGTGGAGAGCCGGTTGTCCTCGCCGACGAGGGGCGCGAGAACCCCGCCGTGCGCCTGGTGGGCGCGGCCGACGACGAGCAGGGCGCCGCCGGTGAGGGCGGCGGCGAGGGCGCCGGCGGTGCGGGCGGCCGTCCAGCCGGAGCCGATGGCGGTGAGCGTCTGGGCGAGCAGGAACAGCGCGCAGGCGGCCCCGACCGCGATCAGGGTGCGCCGCCACATCTGCCGCAGCCAGGCCCGGCCCTCGGCGCGGCCGCGCTCGGCGACGACGGCCGCGGACTGGGTGAGGGCGTCGGAGGCCCACTGCCGGGAGGCGGCGGGCGAGTGGGCGAGGGCGGCGGGCAGCCCATCGCCGGAGGCCAACTTGTCGCGCTGGGCGAGGAATTCGGCGACGGCGCGTCGATGTCCGGTGCGCGCCCCATGCGGGCAGTCACCGCAGGCGCAGCCGCCGTCGTGCGCCCCCTTCTCCGTCACTTGCACTGCCACGTGCGCTCCCCATCACTCCAACGATCCTCTTGACCGCCAACACCCTTGAATCGATGGGGAATTGTGCCGCACCACGCAGGCCTCGGGGGCGCCTTGTCAGGTCAGAGGGGGTGAGAGACGCGGCGCGATGTTGACTCGATCTTCGCCGAGGCGAAAGACACCGACTGCCGATGAGCTGACACCCACCGCCGACCGCCCACCGCCGACCGACGACCGACGACCGCCGACCGACGACCGCCGACCGCCGACTACGACAGCAGATCCGGCTCGCCCCGGCTGATGTCCTGCCACAGCGGCTGGTAGTTGATCCACGCCACCAGATCCGTACCCAACTGTTCGCGCAGCGCGACCGCGTCCTTGTGGCCGATGAGGACGGGGCGGCCGGCGGCGCGCGCCTCCAGCTGGACCTGGCAGGACCGCTCCATGGAGATGAACCACCAGGCGGCCGCGTCGACCGAGTCGCCCACGGTGAGCAGCCCGTGGTTGCGCAGGACGGCCGCCTTGCGCCCGCCGAGGGCGGCGGCGATCCGGCGGCCCTCGTCCGCGTCGACGGCGGCGAGCGTGGCGGCGTCGTACAGCGCGTGGTCCTCGTAGAACGCGCAGGCCTCCTGCGTGATCGGGTCGAGGAGCTCGCCGAGCGCGGAGAGGGCGCGGCCGCGCAGGGAGTGGCAGTGGGCGACGGCGACGACGTCCGGCCGGGCCTCGTGCACCTGCGCGTGCACGGTGATCGCGGCCTGGTTGACGTGATGGCGGCCGTCGAGCACCTGGCCCGCGCCATCGACCAGGAGGAGGTCGCTGACGGTGATGTGCTTGAAGGGCATGCCGAAGGGGTTGACCCAGTAGCAGTCGGTGAACTCCGGGTCCCGGGCGGTGATATGACCCGATACGCCGTCCTCGTACCCGAAGCGGCCGAAGAGGCGCAGGGCGCCCGCGAGCCGTTCCTTGCGGTGCCTGCGCTCGTCCTCGACGGTCTCGTGCACGGGCGGCAGCGCGAACTGCAGCTGGTCGACGGGTATCGGCGTGGGCGCGGGCATGTCGTCCCTCCATTCCTGGTGTACGGGGCGGAAGTTACCGTCGGTCAACCGAAGTGACCAGGGGCGTCCTGTGAAAAGAGTGCGCAGCCACAGCTCGCCGGGACCGGGCGCACAACCGTGTGGCCCCCTCGGAGGTCTGCCTGGGCAGACCACACGTTCCACAGGAGGATCCGTGCGCCACCGCCCCCACACCCTGGCCGCCGGCTGTGCCCTGGCCGCCGCCCTGCTCACCGCGCCCCTCGCCCTCGCCGCCCCGGCCGCGGCCGCTCCCGCCGCTGCCGCCCCCATAGGCACCCAGCCGCGGGCGGACTTCGACGGCGACGGCCGCACCGACCTCGTCTCCGCCGCCCCGTCCGCCACGGTCGGGGGCCAGGAGCGCGCCGGGTACGTCTCGGTGGTGTACGGCGGGGGCCGCGACCAGACGCTCACCGCGGCCTCCCCGGCGGGCGGCGCGGCGTTCGGCGGGGCCACGGCCGCGCGGGACCTCGACGGCGACGGGCACACCGACCTGGCGGTCCAGGACCGCAGCAGCGTCGTCGTCCACTGGGGCTCGGCGCAGGGGCTCAGCGCACAGGGCACCCCGCTGCCCGCGACCGCCCGCGCCGGCGGATTCCCGCTCACCGAGGGCGACTTCGACGGAGACGGCCACGCCGACCTGGTCGCCCGCGACAGCGACCCGGACGCCGAATGGGGTCAACTGCGGATGCTGTACGGCCCGTTCGAGCGCGACGGCGCCCCGGCACGCACCGCCGGCCTGGCCACCGGCCGCACCTTCGAGCCCACCGGCATGGTCGCGGGCGACATCACCGGCGACGGCCGGGACGACCTGGTGACGACGCACGCCTTCGAGGAGATGTCGGAGTCGAGCCAGTTCTGGGCCGGCACCGCGAGCGGCCTCGCGACCACCGCCAAGTCCCTGCCCGACGCGGCCGCGGCCACCATCGGCGACGTCGACAAGGACGGCCGCGGCGACCTGGTGATCCGTACCGTGCCCGGCGGCGTGGTGGAGAACCTGCCGTACGACGCGGGCACGATCAAGGTCCTGTACGGCACCGCGTCCGGGCCCTCGACGACCCGCACCACGACCCTCACCCAGAACTCGGCGGGCGTGCCCGGCGCGAGCGAGGACGGCGACCAGTTCGGGTACGCGCTGGCCGCGGGCGACGCGAACGGTGACGGCTACGCGGACATCGCGGCCGGCGTGCCGTACGAGGACCTGGCGGGCGCGGCCGGCGGCGGGAAGGACGCGGGGTCCGTGGTGCTGCTCAAGGGCGGCGCCTCCGGCCTGACCGGCTCCGGCGCCAAGGCCTACCACCAGGACACGGCGGGCGTGCCCGGCGTCGCGGAGGCGGGCGACCGCTTCGGCGCCTCGGTCGCGCTGCCCGCGGGCCTCGGCCCGGTCGCGGGCGCCCCGGACGAGGACACGGCGGCGGGCCAGGGCTCGGGTGCGGTCTGGCTGCGCCTGGGGCTCTCCGGCACGTACGCGGTGAACCCGGGCGACATCGGGGCCCCGGCGCCGGGCGCGGCCTTCGGCACGTACCTGCGCTGAACCGCGGCGAGCGACAGCACCTGCGCTGGCGCAGGCGTAAGGCAGAACGGCCGGGATGTCCGACAGAAGGTGTCGGGTATCCCGGCCACACTGGCCGCATGACGCTCACCCCGAACCGCACCTGGGAAGCCTTCGCCACCGCCGAACCCGAGCTCGCCGCGACCGTCGAGGAACGCTTCGGCGCGTTCACCCACCACGTCCTGGCCACGCTCCGCAAGGACGGCTCGCCGCGCACCAGCGGCCTCGAAGTCCGGTTCCTGGACGGCGAGTTGTGGCTCGGCATGATGCCCGGCTCGCTGAAGGCGCACGACCTGCGCCGCGACCCCCGCTTCGCGCTGCAGGCCAACCCGGGCGCGGGCCAGGACATGGGCGGCGGCGACGTACGCGTCGCGGGCCGCGCCGTCGAGGTCCACGAGCCGGAGGACCGCGCCCGCTACACGCGGCAGGTCGAGCCCCCGGACCCGGACGCGTTCCACCTCTTCCGCGCCGAACTGACCGAGGTGGTACGGACGTTCATCGAGGACGAGCGGTATCTGGCCGTACAGATCTGGAAACCCGGAGAGCCCCTCCGTACCGTCAGGCGGACGTGAGGGGCTCTCTGCCGTTCAGGCGGTGGGGGTCACTCCCACTCGATGGTGCCCGGCGGCTTGCTCGTGACGTCGAGGACGACGCGGTTCACATCGGCCACCTCGTTGGTGATCCGGGTGGAGATCCGCGCCAGGACGTCGTACGGCATGCGCGTCCAGTCGGCCGTCATGGCGTCCTCGGACGAGACCGGGCGCAGCACGATCGGGTGGCCGTACGTCCGGCCGTCGCCCTGCACGCCCACCGAGCGGACGTCGGCGAGGAGGACGACCGGGCACTGCCAGATCTCGCTGTCGAGGCCGGCGGCGGTCAGCTCCTCGCGGGCGATGGCGTCGGCCTCGCGCAGCAGGTCGAGCCGGTCCTTGGTGACCTCGCCGACGATGCGGATGCCGAGGCCAGGGCCGGGGAACGGCTGGCGCTGGACGATCTCCTCGGGCAGGCCGAGCTCCTGGCCGACCATCCGGACCTCGTCCTTGAACAGCTTGCGCAGCGGCTCGACGAGCTCGAACTCGATGTCGTCGGGAAGGCCGCCCACGTTGTGGTGGGACTTGATGTTGGCGGTGCCGGTGCCGCCGCCGGACTCGACGACGTCCGGGTAGAGCGTGCCCTGCACGAGGAAGGCGACCTCGGGGCCGTCCTCCTGGAGGATCTCCAGCTGGGCCTGCTCGAAGACGCGGATGAACTCGCGGCCGATGATCTTGCGCTTCTCCTCGGGGTCGCTGACCCCGGCGAGCGCGTTCAGGAACCGCTCGCTCGCGTCGACGACCTTGAGGTTCGCGCCGGTCGCGGCGACGAAGTCCTTCTCGACCTGCTCGGTCTCGCCCTTGCGCATCAGGCCGTGGTCGACGTACACGCAGGTGAGCTGCGAGCCGATGGCCTTCTGCACGAGCGCCGCGGCGACCGCGGAGTCGACGCCGCCGGAGAGGCCGCAGATCGCGCGCTTGTCGCCGACCTGGGCGCGGATCGCCTCGACCTGCTCGTCGATGACGTTGCCCGTGGTCCAGTTCGGCTCGATGCCCGCGCCGCGGTAGAGGAAGTGCTCCAGGACCTGCTGACCGTGCGTGGAGTGCATCACCTCGGGGTGGTACTGCACGCCGTACAGCTTCTTCTCGTCGTTCTCGAAGGCCGCGACCGGCACGACGTCCGTGGACGCCGAGACGGTGAAGCCCTCGGGGGCGGCGGAGCAGGCGTCGCCGTGCGACATCCACACGGACTGCTCGACCGGGGTGCCCTCGAACAGGGTCGAGCCGGCCTTCGAGACGTGCAGCGGCGTGCGGCCGTACTCGCGGGCGCCGTTGTCGTCGACGGTGCCGCCCAGGGTCTGGGCCATCAGCTGGAAGCCGTAGCACATGCCGAAGACGGGGACGCCGGCCTCGAAGAGGGAGCGGTCGAGGCGCGGGGCGCCCTCCGCGTACACCGACGAGGGGCCGCCGGAGAGGATGATCGCCGCGGGCTTCTTGGCGAGCATCTCGGCCACCGGCATGGTGCTCGGGACGATCTCGCTGTAGACCCGGGCCTCCCGCACGCGGCGGGCGATGAGCTGGGCGTACTGCGCACCGAAGTCGACGACCAGGACGGTGTCGGGGGCGGCAGCTGACGAAGGTGAAGACACTGCTGGCACTGCGGGCCTTCCGGCGGTGGGGAGGGGGGCTCTACTTGTCGATTCTAACGGCGCGCGGGAGTGCCTCTTCGTCTCACCATCCGAACCCGGGCCCGGCCCGCCTTGACCGGGTGTGCGTGCGTACGGCAATACTGTCCCCGTGACCCAGCAGACCGCCGCGTACTTCGCGTTTACCTATGGCATCCGGCCCACCGGCTGCCATGGTCGTGCTGCTTGATCCACTGAAGCGACTTCCCAGGCGCCCCGGGCCGACAAGGCTCCGGGGCGTCTGTCGTTTCCGGGGCCTTCTCCCCCGGGGCGCGCCCCCTCGACCACGAGAACCGGAGCCCCGACCATGACGACCCTCACCACCGCCACGACCGCCCCCGCCGTTCCGGCCCCCGCCGCCGCGCAGAACGCCGGACAGAACGCCGGGCAGAACGCCGAGCGGACCGGTGCGCACACCGTGGAGGCCGCCGAGCTGATCGGCAGCGAGCGGGAGCGCATCGACGCGCTCGACGACCGGATCATCGGCCTCGTACGGGAACGCATGGCCGTCTCGGCCGTGATCCAGGAGTCCCGGATCGCGTCGGGCGGCCGGCGCGTGAACCTCTCCCGCGAGATGGAGATCCTCGGCCACTACAGCGACGCCCTCGGCAAGCCCGGCACCGCGCTCGCGATGACGCTCCTCGAACTGTGCCGCGGCCGGGTCTGAGCACACCCCTGGCAGGACCCGCGCGGCGCAACGGCGTTCGGGCGGACCTGAGTTCGGGTGCGACCTCACCCGTACGGCGCGTGACCGGTGCGCGGCGGGCTTCGTTGGTCCCGATGTCCGTGCCAGCCAGGGGCGGGCCCGTAAGAACCACGCGTGGCTCCGCTGGAGCGATGAGACGTACGGATGGTGCCGGCGTCGTGGGACCTCGCTCCAGATGTGACCGGTCGGCAGGGGACAGCAGCCCGGTCACGAGGGAAGATCGGCCGGCTCCGGGGACGCCCGGAGCCGGCCGACGGTCCGACGGCCGTGGCCAGTATTGGCCGAAACGGTTGCGCGGTCCCCGGCTCATCCAGCACGATGCCTCACAGGCGCTCCACCAGGCGCCGAGATCCACAATTGAATTGCCATTGGTCGAGACCACTTGAGCGCCCCCTGTGCGCCGGGTCGCCGACCGGCACCCCGAAACCAGCGGCGCACCCCCCGGCGCCGCCCCACGGCACCGACGCTGCCCTGACGTCGGTGCTGTCAGCGAAGGGCCCCGCAGCTCGCACTCTGCGGGGCCCTTCGTCGTGCGCTCGGCGCCGAGGCTCAGCCCGCGGTCTTCTCCAGCTTGGCGAGCTGCGCGTCCACGACGGCCTTCGGCACCTCGGTCGCGTCATCGCCCTGCATGTTCGCCGTGTAGAAGGTCAGCACGGTCGAGCCGCTGCGGACCACGGTGAACGCGATCGCGCCCGACTCCCCGTCCGACTCCCCGGTCAGCGCGTACGCGACCGACTCGTCGCCCGCCTTCGGGGCCGGCTTGGCCTCGATGCCGCTGTAGCCGGTGTCCGCGGCCTCGAACTTCTCGCAGTCGTCCAGGGCCTCGCGCACGTCGCCGAGGATCTTCTCCGCGTCGGACTGCTCGTGCGCGAACAGCGCCACCGACGACAGCGCGGTGAACTTGGCGTCCATGCCGCCCGCGGCGACCCGGGCCTCGGCCTCCGGCTCGGTGCTGAACGTCACCATCCGCACCAGCGGGTCGCACGGGCCCGCGTCCGGGATCTCCTCCGGCTTCGGGTAGTCCTTCTCCGGGATCTTCTCGAACATCAGGCCCTTGACGTCGTCCCCGGAGAGCAGCGCCTTCTCCAGCTGGGCCGCGGTCAGCGCGGGCGCGCCCTTGTCCTGCGCGCCTTCCGCGCCGCCCTCGCCCCTGCCCTTGCCCTCACCGGACGCCGAGCTGCCGCTGTCCGCCGCGGGCTTGTCGGCCCCCTTGCCGTCGGCCCCGCCCCCGCACGCGGCGGTGAGCCCCAGGACGGCCACGAACGACGCGGCGGCCACCACCCTCGACATACGACTCTTCAACTTTTCCCAGCTTTCGGCTCGTCGGCGGCGATCGAGTTCTCCGCCCGCACACCGTCGACCACTCGGCGACGGCAGACAGATGACCAGCCGAAGGGCCCCCGAGTTGCACGACCCGGACGTGATCCAGGCCACATAAAGATCCTGTGAGTTCGCGTGCAACCATTCCCCCGCTTCACAGGTCATGCATGCGTATCAACGGCCACACCCGCGCCCCACCGCGGAGGCCTCTCCACCTCCGTACCGCACGAGCGGTACGCCGGACTTTCCGAGGTCTTCATGAAGCTTCGCCGTGTCATGGCCACCGCGGCCGCTACGGCAGTCATAGCCCCGCTCGCGCTCCTCTCCGCGCCGGCCGCGTTCGCGACCGACGAGCCCTCCGCCGTCACGGAGACCTCGCCCGGCACCGAGCCGACCGAGACGGCCGAGCCGACCGAGCCGACCGACCCCGAGCCGACCGAGTCGGAGACGACGGCCCCGAGCGAGGAGCCCACCGCGACCACCCCCGGTGAGCCCGAGCCGACCGAGCCGGAGGAGAAGCCGACCGCGACCGCCTCCGAGTCGGCCCCGGAGCCGACCGAGTCGGAGACCGAGGAGCCCACCGACGAGCCGACCGAGCCGTCCGAGTGCGCCGACTCCAAGGTCGACGTCGACATCAAGGGCCTGCCCGGCAAGATCGCCCGCGGCTCCGGCTGGCACAAGTTCAAGATGACGGTCGCGAACAACTCCGACACGACCGTCAAGGACCTCTTCTTCGTCGCCGGTGCGTCCGCCGACAAGGAGGGCGAGAACATCTTCAAGACCCGTCAGGTCGAGCTGCAGGCCCTCAACCCGGAGACGGGCGCCTGGGAGCAGATCGGCACCGACGGCCACACCGCCGGCTTCGTCGGCTGGACGGACTCCCTGGAGCCCGAGTACCAGGTCGACATCCCGCTGCGCCTGAACGTCAAGCAGAGCGCCCCGGTCGGCGTCGGCTTCTCGCTCGGCGGCAGCGTGTACAGCGACGAGGACGCCGAGTGCATCGGCTTCGGCCAGGTCGCGTACAAGTTCCAGATCGTCGGCTCGGGCACCCCGACCGAGGGCACCAAGCCGCAGGAAGGCGGCAAGGTTCCGGTTCCGGCCGAGAAGCCCAGCAAGGACAAGGCCGCCAAGGTCACCGGCAGCCTCGCCGAGACCGGTTCGAGCTCGGCCCTGCCGACCATCGGCATGATCGGCGGCATCACGCTCGTCGCCGGCGCGGGCGTCGTCTTCGCCGTCAAGCGCCGCCGGAGTGAGGGCGCGGTCGCGTAACAGCGCCGAACCCCGCATACGGCAAGGGACCTGCACTCGGAGGGGGGTGCAGGTCCCTTGTCCTTGGTACGTACGCGCCTGCGGGCGGGGTGGTCCGGCTACTTCTTCGGGGGGACCGCCGGTATGTCGAGGAACGGGAGCTTCAGCGCGCCGAAGGCGTCCGCGGGGACCGCCGGGGACTTGGGCTCGACGGCGGCGAGGCGCTCGTACGCGCCGCCCTGGGCCGGGCGTCGGTCCTCCTCGCCCTTGTTCGGCCAGAACGACATGGCGCGCTCGGCCTGCGCGGTGATCGTCAGGGACGGGTTCACGCCGAGGTTCGCGGAGACCGCGGCGCCGTCGACGACGGAGATCCCGGGGTGCCCGTACAGGCGGTGGTACGGGTCGATGACACCGCTCGCCGGGTCCGCGCCGATCGGGCAGCCGCCGAGGAAGTGCGCGGTGAGCGGGGTGCCCATCAACTCGCCGATGTTGGACCCGGCGAAGCCGTTGATCTCCTCGGCAAGCAGCGAGGCCGCCTTCGTCGCCGCCTCGATCTGGTTCGGGTTGGGCGCGCCGTGGCCCTGACGTGCCGTCAACAAGCCCTTGCCGAGGCCCTTTTCCTTGCGGTACGTGGTCAGGGAGTTGTCCAGGGACTGCATGACCAGGCCGATGATGGTCCGCTCCGACCAGCGCCGGTTGGACAGCGAGCGGATCGACTGGATCGGATGCCGGGCCGAGTTGGCGAGCCAGGCCGCCACCCGCCTTGAGCTGTAAGGGACTTGAAGAATCGTCAGGCCGCCCATGGCGTTCGAGCCCTTGCCGTAGCGCACCGGCTCGATGTGGGTGTCGCCGTCCGGGTGGATGGACGACGTGATCGCGACGCCCTTCGTGAAGTCCACCTTGGCGACGCCGTGCCGCTTCTTGTAGCGCCGGTTGTCGGTCAGCGCGCCCACCAGGGCCTCGGAGTTGGTGCGGGTCAGATCGCCGAGCCGGTCCGAGATACGCGGCAGCAGGCCGGTGTCCTTCATGCGGTGCAGCAGCGTCTGCGTGCCGTACGTACCGGCCGCGATGACGACGCGTTCGGCGCGGAACACCCGGCCCTTGCCCTTGCGCTTGTCGTTCGTCGGCAGCGTGGCCACGGCGAAGCCGCCGCGGGAGTCCTCGGTGACCGAGACGACCGAGGTCATCGGGTGGATGGTCGCGCCCGCCTGCTCGGCGAGGTGCAGATAGTTCTCGTTCAGGGTGTTCTTCGCGCCGTGCCGGCAGCCCGTCATGCACTCGCCGCACTCGGTGCAGGCCTTGCGGGACGGGCCCGCGCCGCCGAAGTACGGGTCGGGCACCTCGCCGCCCGGCTCGGCCTTCGCGGCACCGGTGGCGTCCTTGCCGTCGCCGTAGAACACGCCGACCGGCGCCATGTGGAAGGAGTCGCCGACGCCCATCGCCTGGGCCGTCGCCTTCAGGTGGACGTCGGACGGCGTCATCGTCGGGTTGAGCCGCACGCCGAGCATCCGCTGGGCCTGGTCGTAGTACGGCTTCAACTCCTCCTGCCAGTCGGTGATGTCGCGCCACTGCGGGTCGTTGAAGAAGGGCGCGGGCGGCACGTACAGGGTGTTGGCGTAGTTCAGGGAGCCGCCGCCGACGCCCGCGCCGGCGAGCACCATCACGTTGCCGAGCAGATGGATGCGCTGGATGCCGTACAGGCCGAGGGCCGGGGCCCAGAGGTAGTTCTTCAGGTCCCAGGAGCTCTTCGGCAGCTCCTCGCGGGTGAAGCGGCGGCCGGCCTCCAGGACGCCGACGCGGTAGCCCTTCTCGGTCAGGCGCAGCGCGGTGACGCTGCCGCCGAAGCCGGAGCCCACGACGACCACGTCGTAGTCGTAGGGCTCGTCCCGCTCCGCCTGGTTCTGGACAGAGCTCTGGACACACTCGTCCTGTGACACCGGTACCTCCGTAGAAACGTGCGGGTCAGCCGCGGGGCAGACGGGAGATTGAAGACAGGGCCCAGGGGTGGGTCAGCGCAGGCGGAAGGCCTTCATCGCGCGCAGGCTGCGGCTCATGAACGCCGCGTACTTCTCGTCGTCCATGCCGAAGGACGGGGCCATCGGCATGATCCGCTGGGTGGCCACGGTCTGCGCCTCGGTGTACTTGAGGATGCCCTCGGAGCCGTGCCGGCGGCCGAGGCCGGAGTCCTTCATGCCGCCCATCGGCGACTGCACGCTGCCGTACGCCGGGGCGTAGCCCTCGTTGACGTTGACCGTGCCGGTGCGCAGCCGGGCGGCGACGGCGCGGCCACGGCGGCCGTCCTTCGTCCACACCGAGGAATTCAGGCCGTACGACGTGGAGTTGGCGAGCTCGATCGCCTCCTCCTCGTCGCTGAAGCGGTAGATGGAGACGACCGGGCCGAAGGTCTCCTCGTGGCAGACGGCCATCGGGGCCTCGACGCCGTCGAGGATGGTCGGCTCGTAGAAGTACGGGCCGATGTCCGGGCGGGCCTTGCCGCCCGCGACGAGCGTGGCGCCCTTGGCGACGGCCTCCTCGACGTGCCGCTTCACGGTCTCCAGCTGCCGCTCACCGACGAGCGACCCCATGTCGGCGCCGTACGCGAGGGACGTACCGAGGCGCATGGCGCGGGTGCGGGCGGCGAAGCGGGCCACGAACTCGTCGGCGATCGACTCGTGGACGTACAACCGCTCGATGGAGATGCAGAGTTGGCCCGCGGACGAGAAGCAGGCGCGGACGGCGCCGGCGGCGGCCTTGTCGACGTCGGCGTCCTTCAGGACCAGCATGGCGTTCTTGCCGCCGAGTTCGAGCGACACCCCGACGAGGCGGGCGGCGGCGCCCTGGGCGACCTCGCGGCCGGTGCGGGTGGAGCCGGTGAACGAGACGTAGTCGGCGTGCTTGACCAACTCCGGTCCCACGACCGGGCCTTCGCCGAGCACGACCTGGAACACCTCGGCCGGCAGGCCCGCCTCGATCAGCAGGTCGCGGGCCCACAGGGCGGTCAGGCAGGTCTCGGTGTCGGGCTTCATCACGACGGCGTTGCCGGAGACGAACGCGGGCAGGGCGTCGCCGACCGACAGCTCGAACGGGTAGTTCCACGGCGCGATCTGGCCGACGACCCCGCGCGGCACCCGGTTCTCGACGACCTTCGTGAGCGTCGGCACGGCCCCGGTGTGGCTGCGCGGACGCAGGTACGAGGCGGCCTTGCGGCCGTAGTGCCGGGCGGCGACGGCGACGGCCTGCACCTCCTCATGGGCGTGCAGCCGGGCCTTGCCGGTCTCCAGCTGGATCAGGTCGAGGACTTCGGCCTGCCGCTGCAGCACCAGGTCGTGGAAGCGCAGCAGGACCGCGGCGCGCTTGCGGACCGGCGTCGCCTCCCAGGCGCGCTGCGCGGCGCGGGCGGCCTTGAAGGCGAGCTCCACGTCCTCGGGCGTGGACTCCGGCAGGTCCGCCAGCTTCTCGCCGGTGAACGGCGTGTGGTTGGCGGTCCGCCCCGAGCCGACGACGTCACGGGTGAGCTGGGCGACCAGCTCGGGCGTGACCACATCCGCCGCGGTACGCACGCCCGCGGGCGCCGGAGCGATGGGGTTGGTGCCGGTGCCGGTGTCGGTCGTGCCGTGCGTGTCGTTCGTGCCCTGGGCGGGAGCCTGCGAGTCCGTCATGGGCGTGAGCGTACGACCCGCGAAACCTTTTGGGTACCCGTCGGTAACGAGGTTTCACGGAGTACGCACATCGTGCCAGTGGCTGCTGGCAGCAAAGGGGCTGATCAGGGCTGTTGTCGGGGTCGGGCGGGAATTTTCAGAGCTTTTGGATGTCGAGCTTCTCGATCACGGACTTGGCGACCTCACGGCCGCGCTCGGTCAGGTCGCCCTTGCCGGGGTAGTCGATCCGCACGCGGTACATGTCGCCGTTCCTGGCCTTGTAGTAGAAGATCTTCAGCTCGCGCGGCAGCTGCACGTCGCTGCTCGCGGGGGCGTCGGCCGTGTACGTGATGAGGTTCTCGGCGGACTCGCGCTCCTTGTAGGTGGTCTTCTTGACCTTGCTCGTCGGCGCCGGCGCGCCCTCGTCGGACGACTCGTCCACCACGTCGACGGAGTCGCCCTCGGCGTTCTTCTCGTCCTCGTAGGCCGCGCCCGGCGCGGAGCCCGGGATCTCGCCGAGGTTGTCGTCCGCCTTGCGGTCCAGGTCGACCGAGACGTGCAGCGCCGCGCTCGGGTCGCTGAACTCGAAGAGCGTGCCGTCGTCGTTGTTCAGGCTGTCGGCGGGCAGCTTCACGTACGCCGCGGGCAGCGAGACGCTGACGCCGATCGCCTTCAGGTCGTGCGTCTTCCAGTCCTCCTCGTCGGACACGGACCCGGCGAAGGGGTCGGCGACGACGAGGGCGGCCGTGGCGACCGAGGCCAGGACGACGGCCACGCCCGCGAACAGCACCTTGCGGCTGACACGCACACCGTCGACCGGTCCGCGGGCGGTGCCCGAGGGCTGCGTACGGGTCGGCTGCGGCGGGCGGGCGGCCGACTCCAGGAGCCGGCGGATCTCCGCCGCCTGCGGGCGCTGGTTCGGGTCCTTGATGAGGAGCCGGTTGATGGCGTCGGCGAGCGGGCCCTTCGCGGCGTTCGGCGCGGCCGGGGTCGCGTTGATCACCGACTGGAGCGTGGCCGGGGTGTTGTTGCGGCGGAACGGCGAGACGCCCTCCGTCGCCGCGTAGAGCACCACGCCGAGCGACCACAGGTCGGAGGCCGGGCCCGGGCGCTGGCCCAACACCCGCTCGGGCGCGATGAATTCGGGCGAGCCGACGAAGCTGCCGGTGTCCGTCAGGTTGGTCTCGCCCTCGATCTGGGCGATGCCGAAGTCGGTGAGGACGACCCGGTCGTGGCGGCCGAGCATCACGTTGTCCGGCTTCACGTCGCGGTGCAGGACGCCCGCCGCGTGCGCGGCCTCCAGGGCGCCGAGCACCTCCAGGCCGATCCGGGCGGCCTCGCTGCCGCTGAGCGTGCCCTCCTGCAGCACGTCCCCGAGGGAGCGGCCCTGCACGAACTCCATGACGATCCACGGCTGGCCGTCCTCGACCGCCACGTCGTGCACGCTCACCACGGCCGGGTGGTCCAGCTTCGCCGCTGCCCGCGCCTCGCGGCGCATCCGCTCGAAGGCGTTGGCGCGCTCCCGCTCCGGCAGATGGTCCGGAATGCGCGGCTCCTTGACCGCCACCTCACGGTCGACGGTCTCGTCCTTGGCCCGCCACACGGTGCCCATGCCGCCGTGGCCGAGCTTGGAGAGCAGGCGGTAGCGGCCCGCGATCAGCCGCCCGGCGCCCGGGTCGGGCTCCGCCTGCGGCTGGGACTGCGGCGGCTGCGGGGGCTGCTGGGGCGCGACCTGCGTCGGGACGGCGTGCGCCTGCGGCGGCGGAGGCGGGGCCGGCGCGGCCGGGGGCTGCGGCCCGCCGTGCTGCTGCCCGCTGCTCTGCTGCCCGTACGCGGCGGTCTCCTGCTGGGCGTGCTGCTGCTGCGCGTACGGGTCGCCGCCGTACGGGCCCGGGGCGCCCGGCGGGGGCTGCGGCGGCTGCAGGCCGTAGCTCGTCGGGTCGTTCGGTCCGTAGGGCGTTCCCCCGTGGTTGCTCATGGGCCCATCTTTACCGTGGCCCCGGCCCGTCCTTCCACCCGGGAACGGCAGCGGTCACTGACCCGTGACCCGGGCTGCCGGATTGCTTGCTGTACGCGGCATTTGCCCGGCCCTGCCGCGAGGGTTCGGTGCCGCTCTTGTGACGCTTTTCGCACGCCTCGCCCACCCTCCGGGCGACCGCTCTCACCCCGCCGACGAGACCCGTACGAACGTGTCCAGGGCCCGGTCGAGGTGCCGTCGCGCCTCCTGCGTACGGCCGGAAGGGGCCGAGACGGACAGCTCGTACAGCCGGCCCGCCTCCTCCCAGGCGACGTGGACCTCGCGGCGCGCGCCCCAGCCGTCGCCGGGGCCGTCCCAGGTGAACTCCCCGCGCCCGGCGGCCCGTCCGTCGTGCCGAGTCTCCTCCAGCGCGGCCGCGCGGAAGCCGGGGTGCGTGCGCGGGCCCCGCTCGTGCGCCTCGCGGAGCGCGGCGAGCGGGCCGCCCGGCACGGGGTCGGACTGCCGTACGCCGATCCGGAAGGCCCCGCCCGGCGAGCCGTAGAAGACCGACGGCGGCTCGGCCTCGCGCACATACCCCTCCGGGACGGCGAGGGCGAAGCCCGCCGGGTCGCGCACCTGGTGGTAGCCGGCGGGCGCGGAACCCGTGGCGGTCGGCACCCGGGTGACGGTGACCGTCGGCGTGGGCGTCGGCGACCCGGAGGGGTGCGTGCCGGCCGTGTCCGAGGCGGGCGGCGGCCGGTCGTCGCCCCGGTCCGCGTTCCCGCGCAGCAGCAGCGCGGCCGCGGCGGCGCCCGCGCCCGCGACGACCGCGACGAGCACCCCCGCGAGCAGCGCGGCCCGCGCGCGCGGCAGCCTGCGCGCGGGCGCGGGGCCGGAGCCGCCGACGGCGCCCGGTGTGCGCCGCGCGCCCGGCAGCACCTTGACCGCGGTGCGCAGCGGCGCGAGCGCGGGCGGCAGCCCCCCGAGCGCGCCCCGGCGCTCCGGCGCGTACGGGACGACGCCGGTCTGCACATACGCCCGAAGGAGCCGTTCCGCCTCGGCCGCGTCGATCCGCCGCTCCGGGTCGCGCTCCAGCAGCCCGCGTACGACCGGCAGGAGCGGGCCTGCGACGCCCGGCAGGTCGAGCTCGTCCATCAGGACCGCGGCGACGATGCCGCCCAGCGTGTCGCGGTGGAACGGCGAGCGGCCGGTGAGCGCGGCGCAGAGCAGCACGCCCAGGGACCACAGGTCGCACTCGGGTCCGGCCGCGCCGCCCGACATCCGCTCCGGCGCCGTGTACTCGGGCGAGCCGACGAACGAGCCGTGCTCGGTGAGCGTCGAGGCCCCGGCGACCTGCGCGATGCCGAAGTCGGTGAGCACGACGCGGCCGGACTCGGCCTCCATCAGGACGTTGCCCGGCTTGAGGTCGCGGTGCAGCACGCCCCCGCTGTGCGCCGCGCGCAGCGCGCCGAGCAGCGCGAGGCAGAGCCGCGCCGCCTCCTCGGTGCCGAGCGGCCCGTCCCCGTCGAGCCGGTCGGCGAGCGAGCCGCCCTCGATCAGTTCCATCACGATGTACGGCCGGCCGTCCTGGACGAGGACGTCGTACACGACGATCACATGCGGGTGGTGGATCTGCGCTATCGTCCGCGCCTCGCGCAGCGTCCGCTCGCGCAGCTGCCGCGCCTCGTCGAAGGAGAGCGAGGGGTCGAGCACGACCTCCTTGACGGCGACCTGCCGGGCGAGCAGCTCGTCCGTGGCACGCCAGACAACCCCCATGCCGCCCCGGCCCAGTTGCTCCCCCAACCGGTAACGGCCCGCTATCAAGCGGCTGTTGCCCCGCTCGCTCGCGCTCGCCATGACTTCATCATGCCGCACACCCGTACGGTCAACCCCTCACGTCACGACGGACCGTCGCCGAGGCTATGGGTGTCGGCCACTGTGGTTATGGGTCCAGGTCACGCCCGTACGCGGGAGCCGGGGGCGGGGGCTACGGCTGCCAGCCGCGCAGCACGTGCTCGAACTGCTCGCGCGTACGGTCCCAGTCGGCGGCGGGGCCCGCCATGTAGATCGCGTACTCGGTGCCGTCCTCCGCGATGTACAGCTGGTCGATCGCCCGCCGCTCGCCCTTGCCCACGCCGTCGGTCTCGGTCCAGCTGAACTCCCAGATCGCGCCCGGCCGTCCACGGAACGTGTTGGACTCCAGCTGCACCCGCTCGTACGTGGGCAGCCGGCCCATGCCCTGCTTCTCCATGGCTTTGGCGTGGACGTACGAATTCTCCTCCGGCGGCACCTCGTTGACGCCGATGCGCAGCAGGTGGCGGCCGTTGTCCGGGGTGTAGTCGATCTGGTCGCCGAAGGTGCGGCGCTTGAAGTCCGGGGGCAGCAGCAGGCTGAACCCGGCGACGTCGTCCTTGATCCGCACCCAGTCCTTCGGCACGGCGCCCTCGGTGCGCTCCTCGGCGCCACTGCCCTGCGTGCCGCCCTGCGGTCCGCCCCGGTCGGCGAACTCCAGGATGCCGAAGGCCGCGCCGGCGCCGACGAGTCCGGCGGCCACGACCACGGCCAGCGCGTTGCGCCAACGCCGCCGGGGGCGCTGCGGGGCCTGCGGTTCGGCCGTCCCCGTGGGGGTGGTCGGGCCAAGTGGGGTGTGGGAGACGTGCGTTGGGGCCGGGGGGAGGTCGGCGAGCGGGGCGGGCGCGGGCGGGGTGGGGTACTGCGGGGCGGCCGCCGCCTGGGGTGGCGTGGGCGTCGCGGGCGGCGCGCCGAGGCCCTGCGGAACCTCGTACCGCCGCGTCCTGCCCATCTCCTCCGCCACCGAGGCGCTACGGCCCTCCGCCACCTCCGTCAGGAGCCGTTCGGCCAGGTCCGCGTCGGGGCGGACCTCCGGGTCCTTGTTCAGGAGCGCCGCGATGACCGGGGCGAGCGGACCGGCGTGCTCCGGCGTGCCCGGCTCGTCCACGACCACGGCCTGCATGGTGGCCAGCGGCGAGTGCCGCCGGAACGGCGAGTACCCCTCGACCGCCGCGAACAGCAGCGCGCCGACCGCCCACAGGTCGGCGGCCGGGCCGGGGTCGGCGCCGCGCACCCGCTCGGGCGCCAGATAGTCGAGGGAGCCGACGAGTTCACCGGTCTTCGTGATCGTCGAGTCGCCCTCGATGGCCGCGATGCCGAAGTCGGTGAGCAGCACCCGGCCGTCCGCGGCGAGCAGCACATTGGCCGGTTTCACATCCCTGTGGAGCACGCCCGCCGCGTGCGCCGCGCGCAGCGCGCGCACCACCCACGCCCCGATCCGCGCGGCCTCGACCGGCGGGATCCGGGTCCGGTCGCGCAGCGCGTCCGCGAGGGAGCCGCCGTCCACCAGCTCCATGACGATCCAGGGGCGCTCGTCGTACTCGATGACGTCGTGCACCGTCACGACCGCCGAGTGGTTGATCCGCGCGGCGGCCCGCGCCTCCTTCTGCGTACGGGCGAGGAGCACGGCCCGGTCGGCCTCGGAGACGTAGAGCGCGGCCGTCAACTCCTTGACGGCGACGGTGCGGTGGAGCACTTCGTCGTGGGCGCGCCACACCTTGCCCATGCCGCCGCGCCCGAGGCACTCGGCGAGCCGGTAGCGCCCCGCGAGTATGCCGCCCTGTGCCGTGCCTTCGGTCTGATCCACGTTCCCCCGCCCGTCCTTCTCCCCGGCCCAGCGTAAGGAACGAGCCGCGCCGTCCGGAAGGCGGTGGGGCGTTACGGGGCCGCGTGGCGGGGCGACCGACCGCCGCGGGTCCGGTTTCGCCTCACTTGCCCGGGCGGAACAGCGGGCGCACGCGGTCGTTCGGCGGGCGGTACGCGGCCGTTCGGCGGGCGGGCGCGCTCACTTGCCCGGCCGGTACGAGGCGACCGCCTGCTCGTGCAGCCGCGTCACCTCGTCCCGCTCGGACTCGGGGCCCTTGACGAGCACCACGTGGTACCGCCCGTCGATCAGCAGCGCCGCGTTCCGCACGTACACCTCGGCGCCGTCGTCGTCCGTCCACGTGAACTGGCCCTCGGCGCGCACCTGTCCACCGACGTCGACGCGGCGCATGCCCGTGGACGTCGCCCACGTCGAGTCCCGGAAGGGCTGCAGCTCGGCCTCGCGCTCCCGCTGGTAGTAGAGCGGGTCGCTGCTGGCGCCGGTGGCCTTGTCCCGGCCGGGGACGACGAGCAGCTCGAACTTCCCGTCCGCGTACGTCACTTGGCCGCGCCCCGTCACACCCACGCGCTGCCAGCCCTTGGCCACGGCCACCCGGAAGCCCGCCCGGTCCTTGCGCAGCGCGAAACCCTCGGGCACGTCGGGACCCGAGGCCTGCGGGTCGGGCCGCTGCGAGGTCGGCGACTCCTCGTTGCCGTCGCCGGGGCCGCCCTGCCCGCCGCCGGAACCGGGCTCGGCGGGCGCCGAACTGGCCGTCCCCGCCTGCCCGTCGGCGCCGTCGCCCGCCCCTTCGCCGCCGGCCGGCTCGGCCTTCGGCATGAACAGCACGGCGTACGCGACCGCCGCGACGAGCCCGAGCAGGATCAGCGCGAGCAGCACCCGGCCGAGGCGGCGCGGAGCGCCCGACTGCTGCGACCGCGCGCTCCTGCTCGGCTTCGCGTACGCGCCGCGCGCCTTGGCCGACGGGTAGTGCTCCTGCAGGTCCGCCGAGGCGAGCGCGGCCCGGCTCGCGGACGCGGGGGCGGGTGCTGCTGTGGGGCGCGCGTTCCGCTTGTGCTTGCTCTTGTGCGCGCCCTTGTGCCGGTTCTTGCGCTGCCCCGCCTTGCGCTTGCGCACGAGCTCGCCCCTGCGGCGTACGACGGGGAGCTTGGTGTGGTCGAAGGGCGGGGCCTGCACCACGTTCTGCCCGGCCTCGGGCTCCGGCGCGGACCGGACGAGCGAGCGCAGCCAGCCGCGCAGCTCCTCGAACTCCGGCCGCTCGGTGGGGTCCTGGCGCAGCAGCGACTCGACGACCGGCCGCAGCGGCCCGCAGTCCTCGGCGAACGCGGGCGGCTCCCCGCACACCAGCTGCACCAGCTCGTACGCGCTGTCCTCCGGGTACGGGGCGTGCCCCTGCACCGCGCGGAACAGCAGCGCGCCGAGCGCCCACAGGTCGGTGGCGGGGCCGACCGGCGCCGCCAGCTGCCAGTTCTCGTGCACCGCCCCGGCCTGCTCGGGCGCCCAGCGCTCGGTGACCGGCCCGACGACGGTCATCCGCGCCTGCCGCGCCCGCTCGGCGGCCAGGGGCGTGGCGGGGCCCTTGCGGGGGGCGGGCGGCTTGTCCCAACTGGGCGTGCTGTTCGTGGAGTTGGGCTGCGGCTGGGGCTGGGGTTCCGACGGCTGCTCGTTCCCCGACGGCTGCGCGGGAAGGCTTCCCCGCCCCGGCTGGGGCCGCCCGGCGACTCCGTACGGGTCGACTATGCGGCCGGGCGGGGTGGCGGGTTCCGCGGCCTCGGCCCCCCGGCCGTCCGTCAGGCGCGCCGCCGCCCCCGCGCGCGTGCCCGCGCGGTACGCGGCGATCGCCCCGGCGCGTGCGGCGCGGGCATCGGGAGCGTCCGGAGCGCCGGGGGCGTCGGGTGCCGCGGGGCCGGAGCCGTCGGCCTCCCGGCGCTGACCCGGAACGTCCGGTGCGGGCCCGCCCTCGACGCTCTCCGCCGGCACGCCCTCCGTGCCCTCTTCCTCCGGCACCGGGTCGTACCCGCACAGCGCCTCCTCGGCGGCGCCCGCCGCGAGCCCGGTGAGCATGACGCGGCCGTTGTCGCAGACCAGGACCGTGCGCATGGTGATGTTGCGGTGCGCCCAGCCGTGCGCGTGCAGCGCGCGCAGCGCGGTCAGCACCTCGGAGGCGACCTCCGCCGCGCGGTACGGCGACAGCGGCCGCTCCGTCACCAGCGCGGCCAGCGGCAGCGCCGAGACGAGCTCGCTGACGATCCACAGCGAACCGTCCTCCGCGAACACGTCGAAGACCTGGTCCAGGCGCGGGTGGTCGGGGATCCGCGCCGCCGCCTGCGCCGCCTCGATCGCCCGCCGCACGGCAGGATCGGCGGGCCTGCGCGTGGCCCTTCCCGGCCCATGCCCCTCGTACCCGCCGTGCTCGTCGTACGCGCCGTGGCCGCCGTACGCGTCCTCGCGCCGGGTCTCGTCGACCACTTCCGCGTCGACCGTCTCCGGCAACGGCACCTGCCGGACCAGGACTTCCTGCCCGCTGTACGTGTCGAAGGCGCGGGTCTCGGCGAACTCGTACGCATCCGAGGGCGGCAGCGGCAGGCGGTAGCGGCCGGCAAGCACCCGGCCCGCATAGTCGTCCACGTCGCCTCCCCGTCAGCGCGCGCAACTCAACGCCCTTGCGCCGACCGCCATATCGCTCCCCGAACCTTCACGATACGTGGCCCCGGCCCGCCGTGCCGCCGGGTCTCGGCATCCGAAGTCCGGCCGTGTCCTGAAGCGTCCGGGACGCCGTCAGTCCTTCGGCGCGAACGTCTTGAACGCCGTCTCGCGCAGGGTCTTGCACTCCTTGTCGTTCCAGGCGTCGGCCTTGCACGTGATCATGATCGAGTAGCCGCGCGAGGCGTCGACCTTGAAGCCGCGGTTGAGGACCCGCACGCGCTGCCCCTGCTGGTCGCGCTCGAACTCCCAGTCGGCGACGGTCGGGTAGCCGTTGAACTCGACCTCCGCGATGCGGATGTGCCGGTAGTTCGGCATGCTTCCGCTCACGGCCGACCTGAGCTGCCGCCACGCCTTGGCCGCGTCGTCGCCGGGGCTGCGGTTGAAGTCGACCTGGACGCGCGGGAATCCGCCGTTCTCGCTGAATATGGCGCCGGAGTTCTGCCCGGCCGTGCCGGTGCGACGGAAGTCCTCGGGCATCGCCATGTCGAACATGAACTGGCCGTTGGACACCTTCGCGTACCCGGCCGGAATCCCGCCCTCCGCGGGGTCCTCGCCGCCCTCTTCCTTGCCCTTGTCCTTGTCCTCGCCCTGGTCCTTGCCCTGGCCGCCGGCGCCGTCGCCGGTCTTGCCGTCGTTCGCGTCCGGGTCCGGCTTCGGGTCGGCGGACTTGTCCTGCCCGTCCTTGCCCTGGTCGCCCGCGGCGCCGGCCGAGGCGGACGCCTGGCCCTTCCCGCCCGGCGTCTCGTCACCGCTGAACGCCACGGCGAACACCGTGCCGAGCACGGCGAGCGCGACCACCACCGCAAGGACGAGCAGCGTCCGCTTCGGCACCACGTCGGTGAGGGAGGCACGGGTGGACGCGAGCCCGCCCCCGCCGCCCGGGGCCGCGCCGGAGCCCTTGCCGGCGGAGGCTCCGGCCGCCCCCGAACCGGCAGCTCCGGTCCCGGCCACCCCGGTTCCGGCGACTCCGGTCCCGGTGACTCCGGTTCCGGCCGCGCCCTTCGCCCCCGCCGCGCTGTCCGCCCCGGCCTCGGCCTTGGCTCCGCCCCCGGCCGAACCGGCCGACCCCGCACCGGAGTTGGCGACCCCACTCGCCCCCGTACCGGCCTTCGTTCCCGTACCGGCCTTCGCGCTCGCCGCCGCGGCCGACGCCGCCGCCGCGTTGCGCACCGACCGCAGCGCGCCGCGCAGCCGCTCCGCCGCCGCCTCGCCGCGCCGGGCGCCGCTCTGCTCGGGCAGCTCCGGCAGCGGCACGACACGGGTCGCGGCCACCGGGTCGTCGGCCTGCGGCGCCAGGTCGTCGTCGGGCGCGTGGATCACGTCGTTGAGGAGGGCCCGCGCGCCGGTGTCGTCGAGCCGCAGGTCCGGGTCCTTCTCGAGGAGGCCGTAGATGACCTTCTCCAGGCGGCCCGCGTTGCGCGGCGGTTCGAGCGCCTCCGTCATCACCGCGGTGAGCGTCGCGATCGCCGAGCCCTTGTCGTACGGCGGAACGCCCTCCACCGCCGCGTACAGCAGACCGCCGAGCGACCACAGGTCCGCCGCCGGGCCGGGCTTGTGGCCACGGGCCCGCTCCGGCGAGATGTACGACGGCGCGCCCACGAGCATGCCGGTCGACGTGATCGACGGGTCGCCCTCGACCTGCGCGATGCCGAAGTCCGTCAGGACCACCCGGCCGTCGTCCTTCGCGATCAGCACGTTGGACGGCTTCACGTCGCGGTGCAGGATGCCCTCGCGGTGCGCGGCACGCAGCACGTCGAGCACGGCGAGGCCGACCTCGGCGGCGCGGCGCGGCGTCAGATGGCCGTCCTGGCGCACCACTTCGGCGAGGGAACTGCCCTCGATCAGCTCCATCACGATCCAGGGGCGGTCGTCCTCGTTGACCACGTCGTAGACCGTGACGGCGCCGTTGTTGCGGATCCGGGCGATCGCCTTGGCCTCGCGCAGCGTGCGCGTGATCAGCCGGCGCTTCTCGTCCTCGTCGATGGCCGAGGGGAAACGCAGCTCCTTGACGGCGACCGTGCGGCCGAGCGTCTCGTCGACCGCGCGCCAGACCGTGCCCATGCCGCCGCGACCGAGCATCTCCCCCAGCCGGTACCGGCCGGCGAGGAGGCGCCCCTCGTTCTCCTGCGGCTGCTCAGCCTCCGACATGCGTCCCCTCTGCAATCAACCCGCCCTGGCAGAGCGTCCATTGTCTCTCATGCCCGGGGTGGGGGAAGGCCCGGGTCCAGGCCATGATGGCCCTGCACGGATCGAGGGACCGACATGACCGACAAACACTCCCCACACACCCCTCACAACTCGCCCACCCCGGCCCCGCACGAGCCCCACGCCACGCGCACGGCCCCCGGGCGAGCCCGACGCCTGCCCCGAAACTCCCCTGAGGACCCCCGCCACACCCCTGAGGACGCCCGCCGACCTGCACGCGCCCGCCGCCCCCGACTCCGGCTCGCCGCAACGGGAGTTGTGGCCCTGGCCGTGGCCGCCGCCGTCGCCCTGGCCCCCGGCAACGGCCCTCTCCCCTCCGGCCGAGACACCCTCCCGCCCGGCCGAGGCACCCTCGCTCCCCCGACCACCCCCGGCCTCGCCGCCCTCCCCGCGCTCGCCGACCGCACGCACACCCCGGGAGCCGCGGCCCTCTCCCAACTCACCACCCCCGCACACACCGCGAAGCGCTACGAGTCCACCGGAACCGCCGACACCGCCACCAATCGCCCCATCCACCGCACGGACCGCTTCCGCGTCGGCAGCATCACGAAGTCCTTCACCGCCGTGGTCGTCCTCCAGCTCGCCGCCGAGGGCAGGCTGTCCCTGGACGACACCGTCGAGCACCACCTCCCCGGCCTCGTACGCGGCCACGGCAACGACGGACGCGAGCTCACTCTGCGTCAACTCCTGCGTCACACCAGCGGCTTGTTCGCCTACACGGACGCCCCCGGCACCCGCACCACCGAACTGGACCGCCGCTACACCCCCACCGCCCTGCTCCGCACCGCCCTCGCCCACCGCCCCCTCTTCGCCCCCGGCACCGACTGGTCGTACTCCAACACCAACTACACGGTCCTCGGCCTCGTCATAGAGCAGGTCACCGGCCGCGGCTACGCCGAGGAGGCCCGGCGCCGGATCATCGACCCGCTGCGCCTGACCGGCACCTCCTTCCCCGGCACCCGGCACCGCCTGCCCGCCCCGCACGGCCGCGCCTACTCCGGAACTCCCGCCTCCCCCGAGGACGTCACCGAGCTCGACCCCTCCGGCGCGGGCGCCGCCGGCGAGGCCATCAGCACCCTCGACGACCTCAACCGCTTCTACCGCGCCCTCCTCACCGGCCGCCTCCTGCCCGCACCCCAGCTCGCCGCGATGCGCAGCACCCGCGCGTCCGACGGCGCCTACGGCATGGGCCTGATGCCGACCGAGCTGTCCTGCACCACGGTCTGGGGCCACAACGGCCGCATACGCGGTTCGTACGCCGCCACCGCCGCGACCGCCGACGGCCGCCACGTCCTCACGTACCGCCTCAACTCCGACTGGTCCACGGCCCGCAAGCCCGAACGGACGCTCCTGGAGCGCGAGTTCTGCTCCACCGACCGCACGGCGGGGCGGACCTGAAGGCTCGGCGGACCTGAGGCCCGGCGGACCTGAAGGCTCACAGCGGCACGATGTCCGGCGCCCCCAGCCGTGCCGCGTCGGCCGTCAGGTCGTCCGGCTGGAGCTGCGACTCCCGCTCCGCCTCGACCCGCTTCTCGTAGTGCTCGACCTCTCTGTCGATCTGGTCCGCGTCCCAGCCCAGCACCTTCGCCATCAGCTCGGCCGCCTCCCGCGCACTGCGCGTACCGCGGTCGAACGTCTCGATGGAGATGCGCGTACGCCGTGTCAGCACGTCGTCCAGATGCCGGGCGCCCTCGTGCGAAGCCGCGTACACGATCTCCGCCCGCAGGTAGTCGTCCGCGTACTGCAGAGGTTCGCCGAGGGACGGGTCGTCGGCGATCAGGTCGAGCAGTTCCTCCGTCAGCGCTCCGTACCGGTTCAACAGGTGCTCCACGCGGACCACATGGAGCCCCGTCCGCGCGGCGATCCGGGCCCGGGCGTTCCACAACGCCTTGTACCCCTCCGCGCCGATCAGCGGGATGTCCTCCGTGACGCACTCCGCGACCCGCTGGTCCAGGCCGTGCACCGCCTCGTCGACCGCGTCCTTCGCCATCACCCGGTACGTGGTGTATTTGCCGCCGGCCACGACCACGAGCCCGGGCACCGGGTGGGCGACCGTGTGCTCCCGGGACAGCTTGCTGGTGGCGTCCGACTCCCCCGCGAGCAACGGCCTGAGCCCCGCGTAGACGCCCTGCACGTCGTCCCTCGTGAGGGGCACGGCCAGGACCGAGTTCACATGCTCCAGGAGATAGTCGATGTCCGCGCTGGACGCGGCCGGATGCGCCTTGTCGAGGTCCCAGTCGGTGTCGGTCGTCCCGATGATCCAGTGCCGGCCCCACGGGATCACGAACAGCACGGACTTCTCCGTACGCAGGATCAGCCCCGTCGTCGAATTGATCCGGTCCTTGGGGACGACCAGGTGAATGCCCTTGGACGCGCGGACGTGGAACTGGCCGCGCTCGCCGACCATGGCCTGGGTGTCGTCCGTCCAGACTCCGGTGGCGTTGACGATCTGACGGGCCCTGATCTCGTACTCCCCGCCCGCCTCGACGTCCTCCACGCGCGCGCCCACGACGCGTTCGCCCTCGCGCAGGAAGCCCGTGACCCGGGCCCGGTTGGCGACCTTCGCGCCGTACGCCGCGGCGGTGCGGACCATCATCGCCACGTACCGCGCGTCGTCCATCTGCGCGTCGTAGTACTGCATCGCGCCGACCAGGGCGTCCTTCTGCAGACAGGGCGCGACCCGCAGGGCGTGGCGGCGGCTGAGGTGGCGGTGCATCGGCAGGCCGCGGCCGTGTCCGCGCGACATCGACATGGCGTCGTAGAGCGCGACGCCCGATCCGGCGTACAGCCGCTCCCAGCCCTTGTGCTGCAGCGGATAGAGGAACGGGACGGGCTTCACGAGGTGCGGCGCGATGCGTTCGAGCAGCAGGCCGCGCTCCTTCAGCGCCTCCCGCACCAGCGCGAAGTCGAGCATCTCCAGATAGCGCAGGCCGCCGTGGATGAGCTTGCTCGACCGGCTCGACGTGCCCGACGCCCAGTCACGGGCCTCGACCAGGCCCGTGGACAGGCCGCGCGTGACGGAGTCGAGCGCGGTGCCGGCGCCGACCACGCCCGCACCGACCACAAGCACGTCGAGTTCCCGTTCGGCCATGGCCGCGAGTGCTTCCGCGCGCTCGGCCGGTCCCAGTGTCGCTGTCCTCACTGCTGCCTCCCGTCGCCCCCGTGTGGTCGGGCTCACAACGTCGATTCTGTCCGCAGTCACGGACTTCAGCCACCGCCTGTGGACAACACTCCGAAGTCCGTCGGCCCGCAATGCCGCATAACGGTCATATTTACTCCTAACCTGACATTGCGCTGGTCCACTCTGTCCACAGGACTTGCGTTCTCCTCCCGCTCCGGCTACTGGGAAGGACGGCCCACGCCATGCCCGCAGATCTCGCCGTCATCGGACTCGGACATCTCGGCCTGCCCCTCGCCCAGGCCGCCGTCGCGTCCGGGATCGAGACCATCGCCTACGACCCGCGGCACACCGCCGACCTCGCCGCCGGCCGGCTGCCCGCCGACGAGGGCGCCCTGACCGCCGCCGATCTGCGCCGGATGCTCGCGGGCGGCTTCCGGCCGACCTCGAACCCGGCGGAGCTCGGCCGCGTGCGCACGGCCGTCATCTGCGCGCCGACCCCGCTGGGCGCCGACGGCGCGCTCGACCTGAGCCAGGTCGCCGACGCCGCCCGCGAACTCGCCGCCCGGCTGCGCCCGCACACCACCGTCATCCTCGAGTCCCCCGCGTACCCCGGAACGACCGACGAACTCCTCCGCCCGCTCCTCGAAAAGGGCTCAGGGCTGCGCGCGGGCCGCGACTTCCACCTCGCCTACTCGCCCGGCCGCCTCGACCCCGGCAGCCGCACCCACGGCTACGCCAACACCCCCAAGGTCATCGGCGGCCTCACCCCGGCCTGCACCGAGTCCGCCGCCGCGTTCTACGGCCGCCTCACCGACAAGGTCGTACGCGCGCGTGGACCCCGCGAGGCGGAGACGGTGCAGCTCCTGGAGACCAACTACCGGCACGTCAACATCGCCCTGGTCAACGAAATGGCCGTCCTCTGCCACGACTTGGGCGTCGACCTCTGGGACGTCATCCGCTGCGCCGAGACCAAGCCCTTCGGCTTCCAGGCCTTCCGCCCCGGCCCCGGCGTCGGCGGCCACGGCATCCCCCTCGACCCCAACTACCTTCCGCACCACAGCCGTACGCCCGGCCACCCGCTGCGCATGGTCGGCCTCGCCCAGGAGATCAACCACCGCATGCCGCAGTACGTGATCCAGCGCGCGGCCACCCTCCTCAACGAGCACGGCAAGTCCGCCCGCGCCGCGCGTGTGCTGCTCCTCGGCGTCACGTACAAGCCCGACCTCGCCGGCCGACAGGGCTCCCCCGCCAACGAGATCGCCACCCGCCTGATGGAACTCGGCGCCGCCATCAGCTACCACGACCCGTACGTCCCGCACTGGAACGTCCTCGGCCACCCCGTCCCCCGCGCCGACTCCCTGTACGAGGCCGCCGCCGACGCCGACCTGACGATCCTGCTCCAGCCGCACCGCACGTACGACCTGCAGAGCCTCACGGTGAAGGCGCAGTTGCTGCTCGACACCCGCGGCGCGACCCCGGTCGGAGCCGCCCACCGGCTGTGACGAGAACAGTCACTACAAAGGGAGGGCCCTACCGCTCGTGCGCGGTAGGGCCCTCCCTTTGTGGTGCTGCTTTTCAGCGGCGGTGCACCGAGTCCGCCACCGTGACCTCGACCCGCTGGAACTCCTTGAGCTCGCTGTAGCCCGTCGTGGCCATCGAGCGGCGCAGCGCGCCGAAGAAGTTCATCGAACCGTCGGGCGAGTGCGAGGGACCGGTGAGGATCTCCTCGGTCGTGCCGACCGTGCCCAGGTCGACCTTCTTGCCGCGCGGCACGTCCTCGTGGACGGCCTCCATGCCCCAGTGGTGGCCCTTGCCAGGCGAGTCCGTGGCACGGGCGAGGGGCGAGCCCATCATCACCGAGTCCGCACCGCAGGCGATGGCCTTCGGCAGGTCGCCGGACCAGCCCACGCCGCCGTCGGCGATGACGTGCACGTACCGGCCGCCGGACTCGTCGAGGTAGTCCCGGCGCGCGGCCGCGACGTCGGCCACCGCGGTCGCCATCGGGACCTGGATGCCGAGGACGTTGCGCGTCGTGTGCGCGGCGCCGCCGCCGAAGCCGACGAGGACACCCGCGGCACCGGTCCGCATCAGGTGCAGCGCGGCCGTGTACGTGGCGCAGCCGCCGACGATCACCGGGACGTCCAGCTCGTAGATGAACTGCTTGAGGTTCAGCGGCTCGGCGGCGCCCGACACGTGCTCGGCGGACACCGTCGTACCGCGGATCACGAAGATGTCGACGCCCGCGTCCACGACGGCCTTGGAGAACTGGGCCGTGCGCTGCGGCGACAGGGCGGCGGCGGTCACGACGCCGGAGTCGCGGACCTCCTTGATGCGCTGGCCGATCAGCTCTTCCTTGATCGGCGCCGCGTAGATCTCCTGCAGGCGACGGGTCGCCGCCTCCGGGTCCAGCTCGGCGATCTCGTCGAGCAGCGGCTGCGGGTCCTCGTAACGGGTCCAGAGGCCCTCGAGGTTGAGCACGCCGAGGCCGCCCAGCTCGCCGATGCGGATCGCCGTCTGCGGCGAGACGACCGAGTCCATGGGGGCCGCGAGGAACGGCAGCTCGAAACGGTAGGCGTCGATCTGCCAGGCGATCGAGACCTCCTTCGGGTCCCGCGTACGCCGGCTCGGCACGATGGCGATGTCGTCGAACGCGTACGCCCTGCGGCCGCGCTTGCCGCGCCCGATCTCGATCTCAGTCACGTTGTGTGGCCTTTCCACTCTCCGGTCTGCGTCTTCCAGTATCCCCGACACACATGCCGAGGCCCGCGGGCGCAGTACCCACGGGCCTCCAAGCGTGCTCCCCGTACGCGCTCGACGGTCAGCGGCGCGCGTAGTTGGGCGCCTCGACGGTCATCGCGATGTCGTGCGGGTGGCTCTCCTTGAGCCCGGCCGAGGTGATCCGGACGAACCGGCCCTTGGCCTTGAGCTCCGGGATGTCGGCGGAGCCCACGTACCCCATGGAGGCGCGCAGGCCGCCGACGAGCTGGTGCGCGACCGAGGAGAGCGGGCCGCGGTAGGGCACCTGGCCCTCGATGCCCTCGGGCACGAGCTTGTCCTCGGACAGGACGTTGTCCTGGAAGTACCGGTCCTTGGAGAAGGACTTGGCCTGGCCGCGCGACTGCATGGCGCCGAGCGAACCCATGCCGCGGTACGACTTGAACTGCTTGCCGTTGATGAACACCATCTCGCCGGGCGACTCCTCGCAGCCCGCGAGCAGCGAGCCGAGCATCACCGTGTCGGCGCCGGCGGCGATGGCCTTGGCGATGTCGCCGGAGTACTGCAGGCCGCCGTCGCCGATGAGCGGGACGCCCGCCTCGTGGCACGCCTTGGCCGCCTCGTAGATCGCGGTGACCTGCGGGACGCCGATGCCGGCGACGACGCGGGTGGTGCAGATCGAGCCGGGGCCGACGCCGACCTTGACGCCGTCCACGCCGGCGTCGATCAGGGCCTGGGCGCCCTCGCGCGTCGCGACGTTGCCGCCGACGATGTCGACGCGGATGTTGCTCTTCAGCTTGGCGATCATGTCGAGGATGCCGCGGCTGTGGCCGTGCGCGCTGTCCACGACCAGGAAGTCGGCGCCGGCCTCGACGAGCGCCTGCGCCCGGTCGTACGCCTCGTCGCCCACGCCCACCGCGGCGCCGACGACCAGACGGCCCTCGGCGTCCTTCGCGGCGTTGGGGTACTTCTCGGCCTTCACGAAGTCCTTGACCGTGATGAGGCCCTTGAGGATGCCGTTGTCGTCGACGAGCGGCAGCTTCTCGATCTTGTGGCGGCGCAGCAGCTCCATGGCGTCCTCGCCGGAGATGCCGACCTTGCCGGTGACCAGCGGCATCGGCGTCATGACCTCGCGGACCTGGCGCGAGCGGTCCAGCTCGAAGGCCATGTCGCGGTTGGTGACGATGCCGAGGAGCTTGCCGGAGCCGTCGGTGACGGGCACGCCGCTGATGCGGAACTTGGCACACAGCGCGTCGGCCTCGCGCAGCGTCGCGTCCGGCGAGACCGTGATCGGGTCGGTCACCATGCCGGACTCGGAGCGCTTCACCAGGTCGACCTGGTTGGCCTGGTCCTCGATGGAGAGGTTGCGGTGCAGCACGCCGGCGCCGCCCTGACGGGCCATGGCGATGGCCATGCGGGCCTCGGTGACCTTGTCCATCGCGGCGGAGAGCAGCGGGATGTTCACCGACACGTTGCGCGAGACGCGCGAGGCGGTGCTCACCTTGTTCGGCAGTACCTCGGAGGCGCCCGGCAGCAGCAGGACGTCGTCGTATGTCAGCCCGAGCATCGCGAATTTCTCGGGTGCTCCGTCGACGTGGTCACTCATGACACCTTCCCCAATGCTCTTGCCAGGCGCGGACCACCATGCTAACGGCCCGCGGGGCCTCTTCATTCCACGATCCCATCACAGCCGACGGCGATCATTGGACGTTCCTACGACCGGGAGGTGCCGCGCCCCCTGCTCCGCGCTCACTGCTCCGCGAGGGCGCGCAACCGGCTCAGCGCACGGTGCTGCGCGACGCGGACGGCGCCGGGCGACATGCCCAGCATCTGCCCGGTCTCCTCGGCGGTCAGGCCGACGGCGATCCGCAGCAGCAGCAACTCGCGCTGGTTCTCCGGAAGGTTGGCGAGGAGTTTCTTGGCCCACTCGGCGTCACTGCTGAGCAGCGCCCGCTCCTCGGGCCCGAGGGAGTCGTCGGGCCGCTCGGGCATCTCGTCGGACGGCACGGCCGTCGAGCCCGGGTGGCGCATCGCGGCCCGCTGCAGGTCGGCGACCTTGTGCCCGGCGATGGCGAAGACGAAGGCCTCGAAGGGCCGACCCGTGTCGCGATAGCGAGGCAGGGCGAGCAGGACGGCGACGCACACTTCCTGGGCGAGGTCCTCCACGAAGTGCCGTGCGTCACCCGGAAGTCGGGACAGGCGGGTGCGGCAGTAGCGCAGCGCGAGCGGGTGCACGCGGGCCAGGAGATCGTGCGTGGCCTGCTCGTCACCCTCGACCGCGCGTCGTACGAGTGCACCGATGGCCCCTTGGGCAGCAGCAGCCTCGTCGTCACGCATCGGTCCATGGTGCCTCGGCGTCTGCCGATCTGTGGCACCGCGTCCGTAGTTGTGCACCGAAGCGTTATGAGCAGGCGCGCCGGAACTCATCTCCTGCGCCCTCCCCTCCCGCTCGATCGAATCGTCCCCGAGGAACTCCACACCTCAAGGATGCGGCATCGCGCGGGAAACGGGGCACGCCGCGGTCCGAGCGGTCCGAACCGCGAGCCATCCGGCGTCCCGCCCGCACGAGGGCGGACGGGACGCGCTGACGACGAGACGGAACCCGCGCGGCGGCGCACTTCTAGCGGACCAGGCCCCAGCGGAAGCCGAGCGCCACGGCGTGCGCACGGTCCGAGGCGCCGAGCTTCTTGAACAGCCTGCGCGCATGCGTCTTGACCGTGTCCTCGGAGAGGAACAGCTCACGGCCGATCTCGGCGTTGGAGCGGCCGTGGCTCATGCCCTCCAGGACCTGGATCTCACGCGCGGTGAGCGTGGGCGCCGCGCCCATCTCGGCGGAGCGCAGCCGCCGCGGGGCGAGCCGCCAGGTCGGGTCGGCGAGGGCCTGCGTGACGGTCGCGCGCAGCTCGGCACGCGAGGCGTCCTTGTGCAGATAGCCGCGGGCGCCGGCGGCCACGGCGAGCGCGACGCCGTCCAGGTCCTCGGCGACGGTCAGCATGATGATCCGGGCGCCGGGATCGGCCGAGAGCAGCCGGCGCACCGTCTCGACGCCGCCCAGACCGGGCATGCGTACGTCCATCAGAATCAGGTCCGAGCGGTCGGCGCCCCAGCGGCGGAGGACTTCCTCGCCGTTGGCCGCCGTCGTCACACGCTCTACGCCCGGCACGGTCGCCACCGCGCGGCGGAGCGCCTCTCGGGCAAGCGGGGAGTCGTCGCAGACGAGGACGGATGTCATGACTGTCCCCCGCGGCCCTCACAGCTGCTGCGCGTCACCTTGAGCCTCCAGGCTGGTACGAATCGTCACCTGTGCGATTGACGCCCTCGGACACCTGCCCGAGCGCTTCTGTTTTCAACCGCCTCGCACTCTCAACGACGGTCACTCGAAAGAGTTACGGGCCGGTGAGCCATCTTCGGCACTCTACGTGAGGGCTCGGACACGGCACAGCTACCGCAGGTCACCGAAGATTCGCCTTGAGCTATGCCCCATTTAGCGCCTTTTCTTCCCTTTTCCTGGTGTCTGTGACTAGATTCGCCATGAGTCATATTTTCATCTACTCAGACAGTAGATGTACGGTCATGGGTCCAGAATCCGCTCGACAGAGGTTGCAAGGGGACAAGCAATGGCAGATTTCTCCCGCCTTCCCGGACCGAACGCCGATCTGTGGGACTGGCAGCTCCTCGCAGCCTGCCGTGGGGTGGACAGCTCCCTGTTCTTCCACCCGGAGGGCGAACGGGGCGCCGCGCGAAGCGCTCGTGAGAACTCGGCCAAGGAGGTCTGCATGAGGTGCCCGGTGCGCGCCCAGTGCGCCGCGCACGCACTCGCCGTACGAGAGCCCTACGGGGTCTGGGGCGGGCTCACCGAGGACGAGCGTGAGGAGTTGATGGGACGGGCGCGCAACCGGCTGGTCACGGCGTCCGCGACATCGGGTGCGGGCGGCGCGGTGCGCTGAGGCGAGCCCGCGAAACACGCGAAGGAACGTTTCTTCGGAGTCCTTCGCCGGAAGCCGCCTGCGTACGGGCGGCACAGGGACGGGCCGGCGTGGGCGGGCCGGGTGGCCGCCGCGCTCGGGGCGCTCAGCGGGTCGCGGCCCTGGCGAGGTGGTCGAGCGTGGCCGCCACCGCCGGGACCTGCTCCAGGTCGGGCAGGGTGAGCGCGACGATCTCCCGGCGCACGGCGGGCTCCACCGCGACCGCTCGGGCGCCCTTCGGGCGTACCGACTCCAGGGCGAGTTCGGGGAGCACCGCGACGCCGAGGCCCGCGCCGACCAGGCTGATGACCGCCGGATAGTCGTCGGTCGCGAAGTCGATGCGCGGGGTGAAGCCGGCGCCCTCGCAGACCTCGACGAGCTGGCGGCGGCAGCGCGGGCAGCCCGCGATCCAGGGCTCGTCCGCGAGTTCGCCGATGGCCACGGACGACGAGCGGGCGAGGCGGTGCCCCTGCGGGACCAGGCCGACGAGCCGGTCCGCGAGCAGCGGCCGGACGACCAGGTCGCCCCACTCCTCCGCGGCCTGGGCGCCCTCGTACCGGAAGGCGAGGGCCACGTCGCAGTCGCCCTCGCGGAGCATCTCGACCGAGCGCGGCGGCTCGGCGTCGACGAGGGAGACGCGGGTGCCGGGGTGGGCGGCGCGCAGCGCGGCGAGCGCGGTCGGCACGAGCGCGGAGCTGCCGCTGGGGAAGGAGACCAGGCGGACGCGGCCGGCGCGCAGGCCTGCGATCGCGGCGACCTCCTCCTCGGCCGCGGTGAGCCCGGCGAGGATGCCCGCGGCATGCCTGACCAGGGCTTCTCCGGCCTGGGTCAGGCGCATTTCGCGGCCCGTGCGGATCAGCAGCGGGGTGCCGGTGGACTGTTCGAGTGCCTTCATCTGCTGGCTCACGGCGGGCTGGGTGCAGCCGAGCTCGCGGGCCGCGGCCGAGAAGGAGCCGGTGGCGGCCACGGCGCGCAGGACACGGAGATGACGGGCCTCGATCATGACATCGAGCATAAGTCACTCTTGGAGCAGGCGGAGAATAATGCGTCGACGCTTTGGCTTCGGCTCGCCTAGCGTGCCCGTATGAAGCTTCTTTCGGTGAATGTGGGGCGGCTCGCGGCCGTGGAGTACACGGACGCGCCCTCGGGCGCGACCGGGATCGACAAGCGGCCGGTCGAGGGGCCGGTGCGGATCGCGGCGCCGGGCCCGAAGGGCAGCGGCGGCAGCGGGCTCGCCGGTGACGTGGTCGCCGACCTGCGCCACCACGGCGGCGACGACCAGGCGGTGTACGCGTTCGCGCGCGAGGACCTGGACGGCTGGGAGCGCGAGCTCGGCCGGCCGCTCGCGGACGGCGCGTTCGGCGAGAACCTCACGACGTCCGGGCTCGACGTGAGCGGCGCCCGGATCGGCGAGCGCTGGCGGATCGGGCGGGACGTGGTCCTGGAGGTGACGTCCTCGCGGATCCCGTGCCGTACGTTCGCGGGGCATCTGGGCGAGAAGGGCTGGGTGCGGAGGTTCACGCAGGGCGGGGCTCCGGGGGCGTATCTGCGGGTGATCGAGCCGGGCGAGGTGCGGGCCGGGGACGCGATCGAGGTGCTGCACCGGCCCGACCACGAGGTCACCGTCGCATTCCAGTTCCGGGCCGCGACGACCGAGCGCGCGCTGCTGCCCCGACTCCTCGCGGCCGGTGCGGCGCTCCACCCGGAGGCGGCCGCGAGCGCACGGCAGTACGTGGAGAAGTACGCCGACAAGACCCCCGGGTCGAGCCCGGCCGGGGATTCCGCTTAGGCCTGCCGCAGAAGGGAGTTGAGGGCCGGGCGGGTCAACGGGGCCCTTAGCCTTGGCCCATGACTACCGCTCTGATTACGGGATCGACCGCGGGCATCGGCGCCGCCTTCGCCCGGCGCCTCGCCGCCGACGGCCACAACCTCGTCCTCGTCGCGCGCGACATCGCGCGGCTGCGGGAGCAGGCCACCGAGCTGCACGACCGGCACGGCATCGAGGCCGAGGTGCTCTCCGCCGACCTGGCGACCGAGGAGGGCATCGCGGCGGTCGAGAAGCGGCTCGGCGACCGCCGCGACCCGGTGGACCTGCTGATCAACAACGCCGGCTTCGGCAACAAGGGGACCTACCTCGAGGTGCCCATGGCCGACGAGTTGACGATGTTGAAGGTGCACATCGAGGCGGTGCTCCGGCTCACCTCGGCGGCCGTCGAGGGGATGCGGGAGCGCGGCCGGGGCGGTGTGGTCAACGTGGCGTCGGTGGCGGCGTTCGTGCCGCGCGGTACGTACGGCGCGTCCAAGGCGTGGGTCGTGCAGTTCACGCAGGGCGCGGCGAAGGACCTGGCCGGTTCCGGGGTGCGGCTGATGGCGCTGTGCCCCGGTTTCGTGCGTACGGAGTTCCACGAGCGGGCCGGGATGGGCACGGACAACATCCCGAAGTGGATGTGGCTGGACGCCGACAAGCTGGTGGCGGCGGCGCTCGCGGATCTGGCGCGGGGCAAGACGCTGTCGGTCCCGGATCCGCGGTACAAGGTGATGATGGGCGCGGTGAAGGTGGTTCCGCGGAACCTGCTGGGCGGGCTCACGTCGAAGACGGGCCGCAAGTACGGGCCGCAGTAGTTCCCGGTCCGGGGAGAGCGCGGCGGAGCCGCAGGCTCGCAGGGCGCGGGGAACTGCGCGAGCGGCCACGACGGAACCCGCGCCCCGCAACGCACAGAACCCGGCAGACGCAGCGCGGAAAGGCCTGAGGCCCGACACCCAGGACGGGTGTCGGGCCTCAGGTGCAGCTCAACCCAGCGGAGCGTCAGTGCGCGTGGCCGTGACCGTGGCCGTGGCCCGCGTCGGCCTCTTCCTCTTCCTTCTTCTCGACGACCAGGGTCTCGGTCGTGAGGAGCAGGGAGGCGATGGAGGCGGCGTTCTCCAGGGCGGAGCGGGTGACCTTGACCGGGTCGATGACGCCGGCCTTGACCAGGTCGCCGTACTCACCGGTGGCGGCGTTGAAGCCCTCGCCCTTGCCGAGCTCGGCGACCTTCGAGGTGATGACGTAACCCTCGAGGCCGGCGTTCTCGGCGATCCAGCGGAGCGGCTCGACGGCGGCGCGGCGGACGACGGCGACACCGGTGGCCTCGTCACCCTCCTTGCCGAGGTTGCCCTCGAGCACCTTGACGGCGTGGACCAGGGCGGAGCCACCACCGGAGACGATGCCCTCCTCGACCGCGGCGCGGGTCGCGGAGATGGCGTCCTCCAGACGGTGCTTCTTCTCCTTCAGCTCCACCTCGGTGGCGGCGCCGACCTTGATGACGCACACGCCGCCGGCCAGCTTCGCGAGGCGCTCCTGCAGCTTCTCGCGGTCCCAGTCGGAGTCCGTGGCCTCGATCTCGGCCTTGATCTGGTTGACGCGGCCCGCGACGTCCTCGGCGTTGCCGCCGCCGTCGACGATGGTCGTGTCGTCCTTGGTGATCGTGACGCGGCGGGCGGTGCCAAGGACGTCCAGACCGGCCTGGTCGAGCTTGAGGCCGACCTCCTCGGCGATGACGGTGGCACCGGTGAGGGTGGCCATGTCGCCGAGCATCGCCTTGCGGCGGTCACCGAAGCCGGGGGCCTTCACGGCGACGGCGTTGAAGGTGCCGCGGATCTTGTTCACGACCAGGGTCGACAGGGCCTCGCCCTCGACGTCCTCGGCGATGATCAGCAGCGGCTTGGAGCCACCGGCCTGGATGACCTTCTCGAGCAGCGGGAGCAGGTCCTGGATCGAGGAGATCTTGCCCTGGTGGATCAGGATGTACGGGTCGTCGAGGACGGCCTCCATACGCTCCTGGTCGGTGACGAAGTACGGGGACAGGTAGCCCTTGTCGAAGGCCATGCCCTCGGTGAAGTCCAGCTCCAGACCGAAGGTGTTGGACTCCTCGACGGTGATGACACCGTCCTTGCCGACCTTGTCCATCGCCTCGGCGATGAGCTCACCGATCTGCTTGTCCTGGGCGGACAGCGCGGCGACGGCGGCGATGTCCTCCTTGGAGTCGATCGGGCGGGCGGTGGCGATCAGGTCGTCGGAGACGGCCTTGACGGCGGCGTCGATGCCCTTCTTCAGGGCGGCCGGGGAGGCGCCGGCGGCGACGTTGCGCAGACCCTCGCGGACCAGGGCCTGGGCGAGCACGGTGGCGGTGGTCGTACCGTCACCCGCGATGTCGTTGGTCTTGGTCGCCACCTCCTTCACGAGCTGCGCGCCGAGGTTCTCGTACGCGTCCTCGACCTCGACCTCGCGGGCGATGGTCACGCCGTCGTTGGTGATGGTGGGGGCGCCGAACTTCTTGTCGATGACGACGTTGCGGCCCTTGGGGCCGATCGTCACCTTGACCGTGTCGGCAAGCTTGTTGACGCCGCGCTCGAGGGCGCGACGGGCGTCCTCGTCGAACTTCAGGATCTTCGCCATGGAGCTTTGTCAGTCCTCTCGAAAACGAACGGCGCCCCCGGCGCCCGGCTTCTTACGGTCGCGGGGGCCAGGGGCGCAGTTCAAAGCAAAACCGGTGAATTACTTCTCGACGATCGCGAGCACGTCGCGCGCCGAGAGGACGAGGTACTCCTCGCCGTTGTACTTCACCTCGGTGCCGCCGTACTTGCTGTACAGCACGATGTCGCCGGTCTTGACGTCGAGCGGCAGGCGCTCGCCGTTCTCGAAGCGGCCCGGGCCCACGGCGAGGACGACGCCCTCCTGGGGCTTCTCCTTCGCGGTGTCCGGGATGACCAGGCCAGAGGCCGTGGTCTGCTCGGCGTCGAGCGGCTGGACCACGATGCGGTCCTCGAGCGGCTTGATGGCAACCTTGGAGCTGGCGGTCGTCACGATCCGACCTCCCCCTTCGGAGATCTCACGGGGTTAACTGTCTGAGGTGGCGACCAGGTGGATCCGTCGTCGCGGGTGCCGGACCTGCCCGTCGCTGTGTTGGCACTCTCCCACGGGGAGTGCCAGAGCCGACACTATGACCGCGATTAGCACTCGGTCAAGCGGAGTGCCAATCCCGGCGCCGCGCCGTCCCCCGCCGGCGGCCTCCACGCCCGCGTCCGGCGGCGGAACCGCCCGTACGCCGTCCCCGTCTTGGAGCGCGTGACGAACAACGGACCGATAGGCGGACAGACCGGACAGGGTGCCAGGCGCGCGGTCGGGCGCCGGCCCGCGCCCGCGGCGCTGCGGCGCCGGCGCCACGAGGCCCTGCTCCTGCTGTTCACGGTCGCCCTCGCGGTGTTCGGGCACGCCTCGGTCGGCCTGGCCATGGGCGGCCGACTCCCCACCGGGATCGCCCAGTTCACCGCGAGCCTGGTGCTGCTCGCCGGGGTCGGGCATCTCGCGGTGCGCCGCTTCGCGCCGTACGCGGACCCGCTGATCCTGCCGCTCGCGACGCTGCTCACCGGGCTCGGCCTCGTCCTGCTGCACCGGCTCGACATCAGCTACGCGGAGAAGTTCCGGAACTCGGAGCCCACGGCGGGCGGCCAGTTGGTGTGGTCGGTGATCGGGGTGGCGTGCTGCGCGGGGGTGCTCGCGCTGCTGCGCGACCACCGGCGGCTGCAGCGGTACGTGTACCTGACGATGGCCGTCGCGCTCGTGCTGCTGATGGCCCCGGCGTTCTTCCCCGGGGACACGTACGGCGCGAAGCGGTGGATCTATCTGGGCGGGATGTCGTTCCAGCCGGGCGAGTTCGTGAAGATCATGATCGCCGTGTTCTTCGCGGGCTACCTGACGCTCAACCGCGACGCCCTCGCCCTCACCGGCCGCCGCGTGCTCGGCGTGCGCCTCCCGCCGGGGCGGCAGCTCGGGCCGATCCTCACGGTCTGGGTGATCAGCCTGCTCGTCCTGGTCTTCGAGCGGGACCTCGGCACCTCGCTGATCTTCTTCGGCCTGTTCGTGGTGATGCTGTACGCGGCGACGCGGCGGACCGCGTGGGTGGTGTGCGGCGTGACGCTCGCCGCGGTCGGCGCGTTCGTGGTCGGCTCCCTGCAGCCGCACGTGCACGGCCGGGTGCAGGCGTGGCTCGACCCGTTCGCCGCGCTCACCCCCGAGGGCCGGGCGGCGGGCGCGTCCGACCAGCTGGCGCAGGCCCTGTTCGGCTTCGGCAGCGGCGGCCTCACGGGTACGGGGCTCGGCCTCGGGCACCCCGAGCTGATCGGGTTCGCGGGGCGCAGCGACTTCATCCTGACCACCGTCGGCGAGGAGTTGGGCCTCACCGGGGTGATGGCCGTGCTGCTGCTCTACGCCCTGCTCGTGCAGCGCGGCCTGCGGACGGCCGTGCTCGCCCGGGACCCGTTCGGGAAGCTGCTCGCGGCCGGGCTCTCGGCGGCGCTGATGCTGCAGGTGTTCGTGGTCGCGGGCGGGGTGCTCGGGCTGATCCCGCTGACCGGCAAGGCCCTGCCGTTCCTGGCGAAGGGCGGGTCCTCGCTCGTCGCGAACTGGCTGCTGGTCGCCCTGCTGCTGCGGATCAGCGACAGCGCGGGACGGCACCGGGAGGCCGCCGACCCGCCTGCCGCCGCGGCGAGTTGAGTCACAGGTAGTCCTCCAGGCGGGCCACCGTGTACCCCTGGGCCTGGATCGTGCGGAGCAGCCGGGCCGTCGCCTCGGTCAGGGACGCGCCGTCCGGGTCGGCCGGGCCGGGGTGCTGCGCGAGGACGATGTCGCCGGGGGCGAGCTCGGGCCCGTCCGCGTCCGGGTGGCCGTCGAGCCGCAGCGTCGTCCGCCACCGGACCACCGCGGCGATCCCGCAGTCGGCGGCGGCGCGCAGGGTGTCGTCGTCGTACTCCCCGTAGGGCGGGCGGAAGAGGCGGGGGCGGATGCCGAAGCGCTGCTTGAGCTTGTCCTGCTGGCCGCAGATCTCCCAGCGCTGGCCCTCGTAGGAGAGGCCGGGCAGGTACGGGTGGTCGAGGGTGTGGTTCTGGACGGTGGCGCCGACCGCGCGGAGCTCGCCGAAGTGCGCGTAGCCGGGGCCGAGCACGCGGTCGGTGAGGAAGACGCTGACGGGGAGCTTCAACTCCCGGACCATGCGCACGAATCGGGGGTCGCGTTCGACCGCGTCGTCGAAGGTCAGGAACACCACCTTGTCCTTCGTGGGGACGCGGTCGACGACCGGGGGCAGGCCCGGGCCCCCGGGCATCGCGTGCGCGCGCCGGAGCCGGGGCTTCGGGGCGGGGGCGAGCGGTGCGTCGAGGCCCCAGCGGCGGGCGGTGGCCGTACTGACCGCACGCTCCCGGAAGCCGCTCTTCCGCCGCTCGGCCGACTGGTGCGCCCCGGCCTTCCGCCGCTCGGCCGACTGGTGCGCCCCCGGCCCGGCGAGGCCCGGCTCGGCCCGGGCCGCCCTGCGTTCCTCGACCTTCTGTGCCGCCTTCCGGCCGAGCCGTTCGATCGGGTCGACGGACTGGGCGCAGCCGGTGAGTGCCAGCGCACCGGCTGCAAGGAGCCCGGCGAGCAGCCGGTGCGCGCGGCTCACCGGGCGGCCCGGCCGGGTCCGGACTCCGCGGGTCCGGACTGCGCGGGTCCGGACTGCGTGGGCAGGTAGTCCTCCAGGCGCGCGATCGCGTACCCCTTGTCCGTCACCGTCTTCAGGAGGCGGCGGATCATGTCGGGCATCGTGCCCTTCCAGTCCTCCTTGCCGCGGAAGTGGGTGAGGATGATGTCGCCGGGGTGCAGGTCGCGGTCCCACTCGCGCCAGTCCATGCGGTCGGCGAATGCCTCGGCGTTCCACAGCGGCACGGACGTGATGCCGCAGGCCTTGGCGGCCTTCAGGGTGTCGCGGTTGTAGTTGCCGTAGGGCGGGCGGAAGAGCTCGGGGCGCTTGCCGTAGCGCTTCTCGATGACGTCCTGCATGCCGCAGATCTCGCGCTTCTGCTGCTCGTAGGAGAGGCCGGGCATGTACTTGTGGTTGAGCGTGTGGTTGTTCAGGCCGACGCCTCTGGCCTGCATCTTCTTGAAGTAGCCGTAGTCGTCCTCGATCACGTAGTCGCTGAGGAACGCCGTGTACGGGATCTTGAGTTCGCTCATCATCCGGAGGAACCGGGGGTCCTTCTCGGCGCCGTCGTCGATGGTCAGGAAGACCACCTTGTCCTTCGTCGGGACGGTCGTGTAGACGGGCGGCAGGTGCTTCTGGCCCGACACCTCGAAGCCCTTGCGGGTGGTGATCTCCGGCTTCTTCGCGGGCGGTTCGGGCGGGGTCAGCGGCATCTTGGCGACGCCCCACTTCTTCACCGCGGCGACCCGTGCGGCGTGCGCGGCGGCCTGCTGCTTCGCACGCTCGGCCTGCTGCTGGCCGTGGGCCGGCTCGACGGGCTCCTGGCCTCCGCCGCCCGCACAGCCGGAGGCCAGGGCCGCGGCGGTGAGCACGGCCACGCCTGCCCTGATCCGCAGCGAGCGGCTCGACGCGATCCGGAGGGCACGACTCGGCGCCCACTTCGTACCGAACTTTTCGTTTTGTCGTACTAGTTGCATGGCGTCGGATCCTGTCAGCGCGGGTCCGTCCGACTGAGCCGACACCGCCGCCGGGGCGGGCACGATCCACCGCTTGGCCGACAACCACCCGAAGCGGGCCGTGACCGACAATGGCCGGGTGAACGACCTCGACCCGCTCGCCGCCTTCGAAGCCCTGCTCACCGACGAGGGCCAGGCCCTGCTCGACGCACTCCGCGACCACGACCCCACGCAGGAACTCGCCCTCGCCACCCGGCTGCGCCGCGACCACCCCGCCGAGCTGGTGTCGGCGGCGCTGGGCCAGGCGCGGCTGCGGCAGCGGGCGGTCGCGAAGTTCGGGGCGGCGGACGCGGCGCGGATGTACTTCACGCCGGACGGCGTCGAGCAGTCGACCCGCACGGGCGTCGCCGCGTACCGGGCGGAGCGGTTCCGGGCCCTCGGCGTGCGCAGCCTGGCCGACCTGTGCTGCGGGATCGGCGGCGACGCGATCGCGCTCGCCCGCGCGGGGATCTCCGTGCTCGCCGTCGACCGCTCCCCGCTGACCTGCGCGGTGGCCCGGGCGAACGCGGTGGCGCTCGGGCTCGGCGAGCTGATCGAGGTGCGCTGCGCGGATGTCGCCGAGGTGGACACGTCGGCGTACGACGCGGTGTTCGTGGACCCGGCACGGCGCGGTGGCCGCGGCCGGGTCTTCGACCCGGAGGCCTACTCGCCGCCGCTGTCCTGGGCGGTCGAGGCGGCCCGGAAGGCGCCGTACGCCGCGTTGAAGATCGCGCCCGGGGTGCCGCACGAGGCCGTGCCTCAGGACGCCGAGGCGGAGTGGATCTCGGAGCGGGGCGACGTGAAGGAGGCCGTGCTGTGGTTCGGCGGCGGTGTCGTGCCCGGCGCCATGGCCGCGACGCTGCTGCCCGCCGGGGTGACGCTGCGGGCCGAGCCGGCGGCGATGCTCCCGGACCCGGAACCGCGCCCGGTGGGCCGGTATCTGTACGAGCCGGACGGCGCCGTCATCCGCGCCCATCTGGTCGCCGAGGTGGCCCGCGAGGTGGACGGCGGCCTGATCGACCCGATGATCGCGTACGTGACGAGCGACGCCGCGCACGCCAGCCGGTTCGCCGCCGGGTACGAGATCACCGACCAACTGCCGTTCAACGTCAAGAAGTTGCGGGCCCTGCTGCGGGAGCGGCAGGTCGGCGTGCTCACCGTGAAGAAGCGCGGCTCGGCCGTCGAACCCGAGGAGCTGCGCCGGAAGATGAAGCTGTCGGGGCCGAACGCGGCGACGGTGTTCCTGACCCGGGTCGCGGACGCCCCGACGATGCTGGTCGGCCGCCCCCTCACCCCGGACGGCTGATCAACTCCCCAGCTCCGCCGCCTTCTTGAGCAGCAGCTCACGCTCCCGGGCGTTCCGGGCGAGGTCCGCCGCACGCTCGAACTCGGCCCGCGCCTCGGCCGTACGGCCGAGGCGGGCGAGCAGGTCGCCGCGGACGCTCGGCAGCAGGTGGTAGGCGCGCAGGCCGGAGGCCGCGGCGAGCGCGTCGACCAGTTCGAGGGCGCGCTCCGGGCCGTGCGCCATGGACACGGCGACCGCGCGGTTCAGCTCGACGACCGGGGACCGGGTGCGGGCGGCGAGCAGGTCGTAGAGCGCCACGATCTGCGCCCAGTCGGTCTCCTCGTACGTCAGCGCCTCGGCGTGACAGCCCGCGATGGCGGCCTGGAGGGTGTACGGGCCGGGAGCGCCGCCGCAGGCGTGGGCGCGGGCGAGGGCGTCGAGGCCGCGGCGGATCAGCAGCCGGTTCCAGCGGGTGCGGTTCTGGTCGGCGAGCAGCACGGGCTCGCCGTCGGGCCCGGTACGGGTCGTCGCGCGGGACTGCTGGAGCTCCAACAGGGCGGCCAGACCGTGCACTTCGGCCTCGTCGGGCATCAGACCCTGCAGCACGCGCGCGAGCCGGAGCGCGTCCTCGCAGAGCGCGGGCCGCAGCAGGTCGTCCCCGGCGGTGGCCGCGTACCCCTCGTTGAAGATCAGGTAGATCACCTCGAGGACGGAGCCGAGCCGGGCCTCGCGGTCCGGGCCGTACGGCACCTCGAAGGCGACGCCCTGCTTCGCGAGGGTGCGCTTGGCGCGGACGATGCGCTGGGCGAGCGTGGCCTCCGGGGCGAGGAAGGCGCGGGCGATCTCCGGGGTGCTGAGGCCGCCGAGGAGTTTCAGGGTGAGCGCGATCCGGGCCTCGGCGGAGAGCACCGGGTGGCAGGAGATGAAGACGAGCCGCAGCAGGTCGTCGTCGATGTCGTCCGGGTCGGCGGGCTCCTCGGGCGGCGGCACCGACTCCAGGTCGCGGCCCAGCTCGGCGAGCTTCTGCGCGTACCGCTCCTTGCGGCGCACCAGGTCGACGGCGCGGCGGCGGGCGACGGTCAGCAGCCAGGCGCCCGGGTTGTCCGGAACGCCCTGCTCGGGCCACTGTTCGAGGGCGGCCACCAGGGCGTCCTGCGCCAGCTCCTCGGCGAGGCCGACGTCCCGTACGACCCGGGTGACGGCCGCGATGACGCGGGGCGACTCGATCCGGAAGACGGCCTCGACGGCGGCGTCGGCGCTGCGGGATCGGTCTGCTCGGCGGGTGGCCGTGGGGTCTGCGGAAGGTGCGTCGTCCGTCACGGCCACCCATCAAAGCATCAGCGCGCCGCCGGACGTCAGCCTTCCTCGATCTCGCGGACCTCGGCGGTGATGGTCCAGTGGTCCTCGTGGGTCTGCAGGAACCGCTTGGTCCACTCGATCGCCTCGGCCTTGTCCTTGCACTGGGAGATCGAGTAGCCCCCGATGACCTCCTTGGTCTCCGTGAACGGCCCGTCGGTGTACGAGATCCTGCCGCCCTCCCAGTGCACCCGGGTGCCCTCCGAGCTGGGCAGCAGGCCGGCCGTGTCGAGCATGACGCCGGCCTTGGTGATCTCCTCGAAGAGCTTGCCCATCCGCTCCTGCAGCTCGGGGCTCGGGCCGTCGGCCGGGGCGTTCTTCTCGTCGATGCGGATCAGCGTGAGAAAGCGCGGCATGGTGACTCCTCGGTGTACGGGACAGGGGCGGTTCCCCTGCCTCTCACCCAAGCGTCGAACGGGGTGCGCGGGAATCGACACACGCCGCGAAAAAACTTCCCGGAGTCTTCTCCCGTACGGTCTACGGCTCCACGCCCACCGACTCGAACCGCCACCGGTGGACCGGGCGGCGCACCAACTCCGCGTCCGGCTCGGGGAGTTCGGGCAGCTCGGCGTCGGGTGCCGCGTCCCACCAGGTGATGACGAGGACCCGGTCGCCGCTCGCCGCGAAGGTCTCACGGCGCAGCGGGTCGGCGGCCAGCCACTGGGCGCGGGCCCACTCCAGGAGCTCCGCGCCCCGGCCCTCGGCGGCGCGGGCCTCCCACATCAGGGCGACGGTCATGAGTAGAGGTTGTCCTTGCTGATCTCGTGCACGTGGTCGTGATCGTGGGTGTGGGCACGGCCGTGCTCGTGCTCGTGGCCGTCCTCGTGCGACCGGCCCGGCACGTGCGGGTCCGTCACCGGCAGCGACGAGTCCGCCGGCAGGTCCCAGTCGGACGCGGCCCGGTTGCGGGCGACCATCTCGGCGCCGAGGGCCGCGACCATCGCGCCGTTGTCCGTGCACAGCTTGGGCCGCGGCACCCGCAGCCGGATGCCGGCCGCCTCGCAGCGCTCCTGGGCGAGGGCCCGCAGCCGCGAGTTGGCGGCCACGCCGCCGCCGATCATCAGGTGGTCGACGCCCTCGTCCTTGCAGGCGCGGACGGCCTTGCGGGTCAGCACGTCGACCACGGCCTCCTGGAAGGACGCGGCCACGTCCCGTACCGGAACCTCCTCGCCCGCGTTCCGCTTCGCCTCGATCCAGCGGGCCACGGCGGTCTTCAGGCCGGAGAACGAGAAGTCGTACGCCGGGTCGCGGGGGCCGGTCAGGCCGCGCGGGAAGGAGATGGAGTTCGGGTCGCCCTCGCGCGCGTACCGGTCGATGACCGGGCCGCCGGGGAAGCCGAGGTTCAGGACGCGGGCGATCTTGTCGAAGGCCTCGCCGGCCGCGTCGTCGATGGTCGCGCCCATCGGCCGGACGTCCGAGGTGATGTCGGAGGAGAGCAGCAGGGAGGAGTGGCCGCCGGAGACGAGCAGCGCCATCGTCGGCTCGGGCAGCTTGCCGTGCTCCAGCTGGTCGACGCAGATGTGCGAGGCCAGGTGGTTCACGCCGTACAGCGGCTTGCCGAGGGCGTACGCGTACGCCTTCGCCGCCGAGACGCCGACGAGGAGGGCGCCCGCGAGTCCGGGCCCGGCGGTCACGGAGATGCCGTCGAGGTCGCGCGCGCTGACGCCCGCCTCCTTCAGGGCCCGCTCGATGGTCGGCACCATCGCCTCCAGGTGGGCGCGGGAGGCGACCTCGGGGACGACGCCGCCGAAGCGGGCGTGCTCGTCGACGCTGGACGCGACGGCGTCGGCGAGCAGCGTCGTGCCGCGCACGATGCCCACGCCGGTCTCGTCGCAGGAGGTCTCGATGCCGAGAACGAGTGGCTCGTCAGCCATGGGTGTCGCTTCCTTGCACTGGTACGGAGGATGCCGGGTCGGCGTGACGCATCACCAGGGCGTCCACGTTCCCGGGTTGGTAGTAGCCGCGCCGGAAGCCGATCGGCTCGAAGCCGAAGCGCTCGTACAGCTTCTGGGCGCGGGTGTTGTCGACGCGCACTTCGAGGAGCACCTCGGTGCAGTCGAAGGCGGTGGCGGTGCGCAGCAGGTCGGTGAGGAGGGCGGCGCCGAGGCCGCTGCCCCAGTGGTCGCGGGCGACGGCGATGGTCTGCACGTCGCCGAGTCCGCCGGCGGCGGCCAGGCCCGCGTACCCCACGATCCGCTCGTCGCCGTCGACGGCCACGATGAACCTCCGCGTCGCCAACGGGCCGCGGGAGTGGGCGAGTTCGGACCAGAACATGCCGCGGGACCAGGCGTCCTCGGGGAACAGTTCACGTTCGAGCTCCAGCACCGGCTCGATGTCCCACCAGCGCATCTCGCGCAGGACGGGAGTCCGGGCGGCGTCGGATCCGGTGGCTGCGGACGTCACTTCGGGGTGACCACCTTGTAGTTCTTCGGCACCTGGGCGTCGGGCCGGCGCAGGTACAGCGGCCGGGCCGGCTCCAGCTCCCGTCCCGCGGCGAGCCGTTCGGCGGCGAGCGCGGCGAGGGCGCCGGCCGAGACGTGCTCGGGGCCGCGGGCGTCGGGGAACGTGTCCGGGTAGAGCCGCGCGCCGGCGCCGACCGCGGGGAGCCCGGCGACCTGCTCGGCGATCTCCGCGGGCCGGTCGACGGCCGGGTCGGTCAGGCGGGTGCGGGGGTCCGCGTACCGCGCCCAGTAGACCTCCTTGCGGCGGGCGTCCGTGGCGACGACGAAGTCGCCCTCGATCCCGGCCGCGTACGCGAGGCCGTCGAGCGTGCACACACCGTGCACGGGGACGCCGAGGGCCGAGCCGAAGGTCTCCGCGGTCATCAGGCCGACACGCAGGCCGGTGTACGGGCCGGGGCCGACGCCGGTCACGATCGCGGTGACGGCGTCGAGCTTCACGCCGGCCTGGTCGAGCACCCGGTCGACGGCGGGCAGCAGCAACTCTCCGTGTCGGCGCGCGTCCACCTGACTGGACTCGGCGACGACGCCGTCCCCGTCGTGCAGGGCGACGGTGACGGCGGGGGTGGCGGTATCAAGAGCGAGCAAGAGCACGCAAACAGCCTACGGCCCCCGCGCCCCGGGCACGCTGCCCAGGCGAGTGCTTCACCGGCTGCTACCGTCAGCGCACAAGTCCGTATATACGAAGGGTGGAGCACGGTGGCACGCAGCAGCTCGGGAATCGTGGCCGGGCTCACCGCGGCAGCCCTCGCCGCTGTCGGCTTCCTCGCCTACCAGGCCTCGGCGACCGCGCCCGAGACGCTGGGCAAGCCGAAGCAGGACGCTCCGTCCGAGGCCCCGCACAACCCGAAGCCCGAGGCCGACCCGAAGGCGGTCCCGGCGGCCTCGGGCAAGGGCACCCGGGTGGTGTACGCGCTGAAGTCGGACCGGGTCTGGCTGGTCGGCGCGGGCGGCAAGGCCAAGCGCACCTTCGAGGTCACGCCGTCCTCGGTCGACCCGCTGCCCGGCGAGTACTCGGTGACCACCCGCTCCGGCTCGGTCGTCGGCTCGGACGGGGTGCCGATCGAGCACGTCGTGCGGTTCGCGAACGTGGACGGGGTGGCGATCGGCTTCAGCGCCGCCGTCGACGGCTCCGTGCCGAAGCCCGACCCGACGCAGAAGACCGGCGGCATCCGGGAGACCCGCGCCGACGGCAAGGCGATGTGGTCGTTCGCGACGGTCGGCACGAAGGTCGTCGTCGTTCCGTAGCGTCGCCCCGGCCCTGCGGAACGTTCCCCTCAGGCGGCGTCGCGGTGGCCGTGCCGGTCGCGGCCGTCGTCGCGCGTGGGGTCCGGGATGCGGGCCGTCGGGCGGTCCGGGGCGGGCGGCGGCGTCGACACCGTTCTCGCGGCGGCGCAGGACGCGAGCAGGGCGCTCATCGACAGCCCTTGCGGCTTGGTCTCACGGGGGTCCGACGCCGACATGGTGCCTCCCGGTCTCAGAGGGCAACGAAGTTAGGCAACCCTAACCACGTCGTGGTATCCATGTGACCACGCCGGACGCCTCCCGCGCAACATCTTCCCGACAGCCTGTCGGAACGTCTCCCCGAAAGTCTCCGCCCCCGCCCGTCAGGCCGCGAGCGCCGCGAGGTCCGCCGTGCGCCAGCGCTCGCCGATGCCGGTGAGGCGGACCTGCCGGACGTCGTCGTCGGTCTCGCCGGTCGCCCGGTCGATGGCCACGTGCAGCCGGTCCTCGGACAGCTCCTCGACCTTGCCCTCGCCCCACTCGACGACGATCACCGAGTCCGGCAGCGAGACGTCCAGGTCCAGGTCCTCCATCTCGTCGAGCCCGCCGCCCAGGCGGTACGCGTCCACGTGCACCAGCGGCGGGCCGTCGCCGAGGGCCGGGTGGACGCGGGCGATCACGAAGGTCGGCGAGGTCACGGCGCCGCGCACGTCGAGCCCCTCGCCGAGGCCGCGGGTCAGCGTCGTCTTGCCGGCGCCCAGCTCGCCGTTGAGCATGACCAGGTCGCCCGGGCGCAGCAGCTTGGCCAGGCTGCGGCCCAACTCCCGCATCTGCTCGGGGGAGTTGACGGTCAGGCGGACGGTCTCGCCGGGTTCAGCGGTCGGCGGCCGGGTGTGCGGTGCTTCCATAGCAATCCACGGTAGCCCCTGCGGCCCCGTGCCCGGCCCGGCCGCGTACGCAGGACGTACGCAGGACGTAGGCAGGACGCACGCAGGACGCACGCAGGGCGTACGCAGGGGCCGTGCGGCTCAGACCGCCGTGCTGCGGGCCTGTTCGCGGGCGCGGACGAGCAGGTCCGCGAGGCGGTCCGTCACCGTCTCCGGGTGCTCCAGCATCGCCAGGTGCCCGGCGTCCGGCACGATCACCAGCTCCGCGTCGGGCAGCAGGTCCGCCATGGCCTCGCTGTGCTCGCTCGGCGTGACCAGGTCCTTGTCCCCGGCAAGCACGAGCACGGGCAGCGCCGCGAAGTGCCGCAGCGCCTCCGCCTTGTCGTGGGCGGCGAAGGCCGGGTAGAACTCCGCGACCACGTCGATCGGGGTGCCCTCGATCATCCGCTCGGCGAACCGCGCCACGGCCGGGTCCACGTCCCGCGACGCGAACGAGTACCGCTTGATGATCCCGGCGAACAGGTCGGCCGTCGCCCTGCGCCCCTTCTCGACCAGCTCGGCCCGCTGCCCGAGCGCCTTGAGCACCCCAGGAAGGACCCGCCGCACCGCGTTGACGCCCGCCACCGGCAGGCCGTAGTTGACCTCGCCGAGCCGGCCCGACGACGTGCCGACGAGGGCCACGCCGACGACCCGGTCCCGGATCAGCTCCGGGTACTGCTCGGCCAGGGCCATCACCGTCATGCCGCCCATCGAGTGCCCGACGAGGACCAGCGGGCCCTCGGGCGCGGCGGCGTCGATCACGGCCTTCAGGTCGCGGCCGAGGACGTCGATGTCGACCGGCGTCCCGGCCTCCGCCTGGGCCCGGCCGCGGCCCGAGCGGCCGTGGCTGCGCTGGTCCCAGTAGACGGCCCGGACGGTGCCGCGCAGCGCGGCGCGCTGGAAGTGCCAGGAGTCCTGGTTCAGGCAGTAGCCGTGGCTGAACACCACGGTGACCGGGGCCGGGTCGCGGCGGCCGAAGAGGCGGCGCCGCCGGGGCGCGGCGTCCTGCGCGGCCGGGTCGGCCTCGTCCACCTCGTAGTACAGCTCCGTGCCGTCCTCCGCCGTCGCCCGGCCCGGCTCGCCGCGCAGCGAGCCGTACGGCCCGGTGGAGTCCAGGGCGAGCCGGGCCTTCTTGCGCATGCCACGGCCGACGGTGAGCCGCTCGAGCGCGACGCCCGCGGCGGCACCGGCGGCGACCACGCCTATCGCGGCGCCGGCGAACCCCGCCCGCCGCCAGCTCGTGCCCGCCGCGTCCGCCGCCGCGCTCACGGCCGCCCCCGCACTGGTCTCGCTCACCTGCCGCTCCTGCCTGATCGTCTGCTCCTGCGTACGCCCTACTCGTTCACATAGACGCGCGGGACGCGGGATCCGATCCTCGTGACGATCTCGTACGCGATCGTGTCCGCCGCCTGCGCCCAGTCCTCGGCGGTCGGCTCGCCGCGGTCGCCCGGGCCGAAGAGGACCGCCTCGTCGCCGGCCGCGGGCTCGTCCCCGTCCAGGTCGACCACGAACTGGTCCATCGCGATCCGCCCCGCCGCGCGGCGGACCTTGCCGCCGACCAGGACCGGGGCGCGGCCCGACGCGTGCCGGGGCAGGCCGTCGCCGTAGCCGGCGGGGACCAGGCCGAGGGTGGTGTCGGCGGGGGTCGCGTAGTGGTGGCCGTAGCTCACGCCGTGGCCCTCCGGCACGTGCTTGACCAGGGCGAGAGACGCGGCGAGCGTCATCACCGGGCGCAGCCCGAAGTCCGCGGGCACGCCGATCTCGGGGCTCGGGGAGATGCCGTACATGGCGATGCCGGGGCGCACCAGGTCCCAGTGCGACTCGGGCAGCGTGAGCGTGGCCGGGGAGTTCGCGATGTGCCGGACGTCGGGACGCAGGCCCGCGTCCTCGGCGTACGCGACGGCCTGCGCGAAGGCGGCGGACTGCGCGGCGATCGACGGGTGGCCCGGCTCGTCCGCGCAGGCGTAGTGCGACCAGACGCCGGTGACCCGGATCGCGCCCTCGGCCTCGGCCTTCAGGGACTCCTCGACCAGCTCCGGCCAGTCGGCGGGCTGGCAGCCGCCCCGGCCGAGGCCGGTGTCGGCTTTCAGCTGGACGCGGGCGGTGCGGCCGGCCTCACGGGCGGCGGTACGGACCTCGCGCAGCGCCCACATGCCGCTCACCGAGACCTCGACCTCGGCCTCGATCGCCTCCCGCCACGGGCCGCCCGGGGTCCACAGCCAGCACAGGACGCGGGCCTCGTCCGGCGCGATCCCGGCGGCGCGCAGGGCGAGCGCCTCCTGCGGGGTGGCCGTGCCGATCCAGGTCGCGCCCGCTTCGAGGGCGGCGCGGGCGCAGGGCACCATGCCGTGCCCGTACGCGTCGGCCTTCACGACCGCCATGAACTCGGCCTGCGGCGCTCGGGCACGCAGCGCCCGCACGTTGGCCCGCAGAGCGGCCAGATCGATCTCGGCGCGCACGCGCATGGGTGTCTCGTTCATCGTCCGCCCAGTCTCTCGCACGGCCCCGGTGTACGTCGTACGGGGCTCGCCACCGGGGCTCCGCCCCAGGCCCCCGGCTCCTCAATCGCCGGAGGGGCTCCCGGGGGCCGTCGTTCGGCTTCCCCATCGTCGTGGTCGCTCGCGCAGTTCCCCGCGCCCCTGTGGGCAGGGGCGGAGCCCCTGATAAGGGGCGCGGGGAACTGCGCGACCAGCCACGACGGTGCGGCAGACGAAAAACGACTCGGGGCCCGGGGCGCAGCCCCGGAGCTGTCCGCTGAGGACTTTCGGGAAGGGGCGGGTAGGGGAGAACTCAGCCGGACGCCACCTCGCGCCACGCCTCCCCCAGCGCCCCCGCGACCTCCCGCGCCCCCACCGGCGCCCCCCGCGCCGCGAGGCGTCCCGCGAGGCCGTGGAGGTAGGCGCCCGCCGACGCCGCGTCCACCGGAGAGAGCCCCGCCGCGAGCAGCGACCCGGCGAGGCCGGACAGCACGTCCCCGCTCCCGGCCGTGGCCAGCCACGACGTGCCCGTCGGGTTGACCCGCACCGGCCCGCTCCCCGCGGCCGCGACCAGCGTCGTGGACCCCTTCAGCAGCACCGTCGCCCCGTACTCCTCCGCGAGCCGCCGCACCGCCGACAGCCGGGACGCCTCGACCTCCATGCGGTCGGCGCCGAGCAGCGCCGCCGCTTCCCCCGCGTGCGGGGTGAGCAGGGTCGGGGCCGTGCGGGCGCGGACCGTGGCGCGGTCGGCGAGCCGCAGCCCGTCGGCGTCGATCAGGACGGGGACGTCGGCGGCGAGCACGTCCCGTACCCGGTCCGCGTCGTCGCCGAGGCCGGGGCCGACGACCCACGCCTGGACGCGTCCGGCCTTGGACGGCGGCCCGGCGTGCACCAGCGCCTCCGGGAACCGGTCGATGACCGCGTCCGCCGCGGGCCCCACGTACCGCACCGCCCCCGCGCCCCCGTGCAGCGCGCCCGCGACCGCGAGGACCGCCGCGCCGGGGTACCGCTCGGAGCCGGCCGCGATGCCGACGACCCCGCGCCGGTACTTGTCGCTCTCGGCGCCCGGCACCGGCAGGAGCTCCGCCACGTCCGCGTACTGCAGCGCCTCCAGGTCGGCCTCGGCGGGCAGTTCGAGGCCGATGTCGACCAGGCGGACCGCGCCCGCCAGCTCGCGCGCGGGGTCCACCAGCAAACACGGCTTGTACGTGCCGAACGTGACCGTCGCGTCCGCCCGCACCGCGGCCCCGCGCACCTCCCCCGTGTCCGCGTCCACGCCGCTCGGCAGGTCGACGGCGACGACGAACGCCTCGGAGGCGGCGGCGAGTTCGGCGAGGCGGGCCGCGTCCGGGCGGAGTCCGCCCCGGCCGCCGATGCCGACGATCCCGTCGAGGACGAGGCGGGCGGCCGCGATGTCCCGCTCGGGCGCCGCCGACACCCGGCCGCCCGCCGCGAGCAGCGCCCGCAGCCCGCCCGCGTGCGCCTTCTCCGGCGCGAGCAGCACCGCCGCGACCCCGGCGCCCCGGCGCGCGAGCCGGGCGCCCGCGTACAGCGCGTCACCCCCGTTGTCCCCGCTGCCGACGAGGAGCACGACCCGCGAGCCGTACACCTTCCCGAGCAACTCGGCGCAGGCGGCCGCGAGTCCGGCCGCCGCCCGTTGCATCAGCGCGCCCTCCGGCAGCCGCTCCATCAGCTCCCGCTCGGCCGCCCGTACCGTCTCGACCCTGAACGCAGTACGCATACGAGGATGCTCACCCTTCCGCGATCACCACGGCGGAGGCGACCCCCGCGTCATGGCTCAACGACACGTGCCAGCCGCGCACGCCGAGCTCCGCGGCCCGCCGCGCGACCGTTCCCTTGACGCGGAGCCGGGGCTGCCCGCTGTCCTCCACGTACACCTCCGCGTCCGTCCAGTGCAGCCCGGCCGGGGCGCCGAGGGCCTTGGCCAGCGCCTCCTTGGCGGCGAACCGGGCGGCGAGCGAGGCGATGCCGCGCCGCTCGCCGCTGGGCAGCAGCAACTCCCGCTCCACGAAGAGCCGTTCGGCCATGGACGGGGTGCGCTCCAGGGAGGCCCGGAAGCGGTCGATCTCGGCGACGTCGATGCCGACTCCGATGATCATTCGACGGTGACCGACTTCGCGAGGTTGCGCGGCTGGTCCACCTCGTTGCCGCGCGCCGTGGCCAGTTCGCAGGCGAAGACCTGCAACGGCACCGTCGTCACCAGCGGCTGAAGGAGCGTCGGCGTGGCCGGGACGCGGATCAGGTGGTCCGCGTACGGCACGACCGCCTCGTCGCCCTCCTCCGCGATCACGATGGTCCGGGCCCCGCGGGCGCGGATCTCCTGGATGTTGGACACGATCTTGTCGTGCAGGACCGAGCGCCCGCGCGGCGACGGCACGACCACGACCACCGGCACGCCCTCCTCGATCAGCGCGATCGGCCCGTGCTTGAGCTCCCCCGCGGCGAAGCCCTCGGCGTGCATGTACGCCAACTCCTTGAGCTTCAGGGCCCCTTCGAGCGCGACCGGGTACCCGACGTGCCGCCCGAGGAACAGCACCGTGTTCCGGTCGGCGAGCGAGCGCGCCAGCTCCCGCACCGGCTCCATCGTCTCCAGGACCTGCTCGACCTGGCCCGCGATCTGGGACAGCTCCCGGATCACCGCGTGGATCTCGTCGCCCCACTTCGTGCCGCGCACCTGGCCCAGGTAGAGCGCCACCAGATAGCAGGCGACGAGCTGGGTGAGGAACGCCTTGGTGGAGGCGACGGCGACCTCGGGACCGGCGTGCGTGTACAGCACGGCGTCCGACTCGCGCGGGATCGTCGAGCCGTTGGTGTTGCAGATCGCGAGGACCTTCGAGCCCTGCTCGCGGGCGTGCCGCAGCGCCATCAGCGTGTCCATCGTCTCGCCGGACTGCGAGACCGCGACGACGAGCGTACGGGCCGCGAGGATCGGGTCCCGGTACCGGAACTCGCTGGCCAGCTCCACCTCGCAGGGGATCCGCGTCCAGTGCTCGATGGCGTACTTGGCGATCAGGCCCGCGTGGAACGCCGTGCCGCACGCGACGATCACGACCTTGTCGACCTCGCGCAACTCCGCGTCGGAGATCCGCAGTTCGTCGAGGGTGAGCGAGCCGGCCGCGTCGATCCGGCCGAGCAGGGTGTCGGCGACCGCCTTCGGCTGCTCGGCGATCTCCTTCAGCATGAAGTAGTCGTAGCCGCCCTTCTCGGCGGCCGAGGCGTCCCAGTCGATGTGGAACGTGCGTACGTCCGCGGGGTTCCCGGCGAAGTCCGTGACCGTCACGCCGTCCCGGCGCAGCTCGACCACCTGGTCCTGGCCCAGCTCGATCGCCGAGCGGGTGTGCTCGATGAACGCCGAGACGTCCGACGCGAGGAACGCCTCGCCCTCGCCGACGCCCACCACCAGCGGGGAGTTGCGCCGCGCCCCGACGACCACGTCCGGCTCGTCCGCGTGCACGGCGACCAGGGTGAACGCCCCGTCCAGGCGGCGGCACACCAGGCGCATCGACTCGGCGAGGTCGGCGCAGGACGAGTACTCCTCGGCGAGCAGATGCGCGACGACCTCGGTGTCCGTCTCGGAGTCCAGGCGGTGGCCGCGCGCGGCGAGTTCGTCCCGCAGGGCGGCGAAGTTCTCGATGATGCCGTTGTGCACGACGGCCACCCGGCCCGCGTTGTCCAGGTGCGGGTGCGCGTTGGCGTCGGTGGGGCCGCCGTGCGTGGCCCACCGGGTGTGCCCGATCGCGCTGGACCCGGTCGGCAGCGGCCGGTCGACCAGCGCCTTCTCCAGGTTGACCAGCTTCCCGGCCTTCTTCGCGGCCGCCAGAGACCCGTCGGCGGCGACCGCGACGCCCGCCGAGTCGTAGCCCCGGTACTCCAGCCGCTTCAGTCCGGCGAGCACCACGTCAAGCGCCGACTGCGAGCCGACGTACCCCACGATTCCGCACATGGACCGCAGCCTACGACTCCCCGCCCGCCGATCCCCCGTCAGCCGTGGCGCGATATCCGATCTCGGGCATCCCGCAGCAGTTGCAGATACTCCAGCTCCTCGCAGCGCGGCTTGCTGCCCGGCTCGTAGAAGTCGAGGCTGTCCTGCGGGTCCTCGGCGAGGTCCTCGTCGGGCAGGTCGAGCTCCAGCTCGCTGCGGACCGCCTCCGCGTACCCGTCGAGCTCCCCTCCCCGGGATCTGCGACGGACGAAGACACGGCTGCGTACGGACATGACGCCCCCTCGGACCGAGGGCGTGCGGCTCGCCCGCCCCGGAGCCCGGACCGTACTCCCGATCCCCCAGCCGGTCTAGACCTTCACACCGGCGTGCGGGCGCGCACGCGAGCGCACGTGACGCACCCCACCCGCCATCGCGTTCATCCAGCCGCAACAATGTTGTCGTGATCTCTTCGCCGCCCCGAAGCGCCCACCGCAGTGCGCACCGCCGCGCAGAGCCGACGCCGTACGTCGACCTGACGCGCGCCGAGTGGAGTGCCCTGCGCGAGAAGACGCCGCTCCCGCTCACCGCCGACGAGGTCGAACGGCTGCGCGGCCTGGGCGACGTCATCGACCTGGACGAGGTGCGCGACGTCTACCTGCCGCTGTCCCGCCTCCTCAACCTGTACGTCGGCGCGACGGACAACCTGCGCGGCGCCCTCAACACCTTCCTCGGCGACACGGGCGGCGGCCACGGCACGCAGTACGGCACGCCGTTCGTCATAGGCGTCGCCGGTTCGGTGGCCGTCGGCAAGTCCACCGTGGCCCGCCTCCTGCAGGCGCTGCTCGCCCGCTGGCCGGAGCACCCGCGCGTCGAACTCGTCACCACCGACGGCTTCCTGTGGCCGATGAAGGAGCTCAAGGAGCGCGGCCTGCTCGCCCGCAAGGGCTTCCCCGAGTCGTACGACCGCCGCGCCCTGACCCGCTTCGTCGCCGACATCAAGGCCGGCAAGGACGAGGTCACCGCACCCGTCTACTCCCACCTGATCTACGACATCGTCCCCGGCCAGCGCCTCACCGTGCGCCGCCCCGACATCCTGATCGTGGAGGGCCTGAACGTCCTGCAGCCCGCCCTGCCCGGCAAGGACGGCCGCACCCGCGTCGGCCTCGCGGACTACTTCGACTTCAGCGTGTACGTGGACGCCAAGCCGGAGGACATCGAGCAGTGGTACCTCAACCGCTTCAAGAAGCTCCGCCAGACCGCGTTCCAGAACCCGGACTCGTACTTCCACCGGCACACGGCGGTCTCCGAGGAGGAGGCCCTCGACTACGCCCGCAGCATGTGGCAGACCATCAACAAGCCCAACCTGCTGCAGAACGTGGCCCCGACGCGCGGCCGCGCCGACCTGGTGCTGCGCAAGGGCCCGGACCACAAGGTGCAGCGGCTGCGGCTGCGCAAGCTCTGACGGCTACCCTGCGGGCATGCTGCACGTCCGCCTGATCACCCCGTCCGAACGGACCGAAGAGGTCGTCGACCTGATCGAGCACACGGTCGGCACCACGCACCTCGCGGTCCTGAAGGGCGCGGCCCGCTCCCCCGACGGCGATGTCGTCCTGTGCGACGTGGCCCGCGAGGCCTGCGACGGACTCATCGCCGGGCTCAGGAAGTTGGAGATCGACGAGTGCGGTTCGATCGCCGTCGAGAACATCGACCTGTCCCTGTCCGAGAGTGCCGACGAGGCCGAGGAAGCAGCCCCGGGCGACCCCGCGGACGCGGTGATCTGGGACCAGCTGACGGAGGCCACCCACGAGGAGTCCACGCTCTCCGTCAGCTACGTGGCGTTCCTCGCCATCGCGATGATGCTCGCGGCCTGCGGCGTGATCCTGGACAACGCGATCCTGATCGTCGGGGCGATGGCGGTCGGCCCGGAGTTCGGGCCGCTCGCCGGGCTCTCCACCGCCCTGGTGCGCAAGTCGCCCCAGCTCGTGCTGCGTTCACTGAACGCGCTGTTCACCGGCTTCGCCGCGGCCCTCGTCCTCACGTCGGCGTTCGCCTGGCTGATGGACGGCCTGGGCCTGTTCACCCGGGACATGCTGGAGGCGGACCGGCCCAACACCGAGTTCATCTTCCGGCCGGACTGGATGTCCTTCGTGGTGGCCTTCCTGGCCGGCATCGCCGGCACGCTGTCGCTGACCTCCGCCAAGTCCGGCGCCCTGATCGGCGTGGCCATCTCGGTGACCACCGTCCCGGCCGCCGCGAACGCCGCCGTCGCCTTCAGCTACAAGGACTACGGGCAGACGGCGGGCTCCGCCGGCCAGCTCCTGGCGAACCTCGGCGGCATCGTCCTCGCGGGCACGCTCACGCTGCTCACCCAGAAGTGGCTCTGGGCGCGCGAGCGCGAACGTACCCCGACAAAGGCGCGGCTCGACTAGCCCAGCGCCGACTTCACCACGTCCGCGAGGCGCCCGGCGACCGCGCGGGCCTGCTCGATGTCGGCGGCCTCGACCATCACGCGGACCAGCGGCTCCGTGCCCGAGGGGCGCAGCAACACCCGCCCGGTGGCACCCAGTTGACGCTCGGCCTCGGCGACCGCGTTGGCCAGCTCGGCGGACGTGGAGACGCGGGACTTGTCCACGTCCGGGACGTTGATCAGCACCTGCGGAAGGCGCCGCATGACGCCCGCGAGCTCCTTGAGGCTGCGACCGGTCTGGGCGACGCGGGCCGCGAGCATCAGCCCGGTGAGCGTGCCGTCGCCGGTCGTGGCGTGGTCGAGGATGATCACGTGCCCGGACTGCTCGCCGCCGAGCGCGTAGCCGTTCTCCTTCATCGACTCCAGCACGTACCGGTCGCCGACGGCGGTCTGTACGAGCTGGACGCCCGCTTCCTCCATCGCCAGCTTGAAGCCCAGGTTGGACATCACGGTCGCGACGACGGTCTCGCCGCGCAGCGCGTCCCGCTCCCGCATCGCGAGGGCGAGCACGGCGAGGATCTGGTCGCCGTCGACCTCCGCGCCGGTGTGGTCCACGGCCAGGCAGCGGTCGGCGTCGCCGTCGTGCGCGATGCCCAGGTCGGCGCCGTGCTCGACGACGGCGGCGCGCAGCAGCTCCAAGTGGGTCGAGCCGCAGCCGTCGTTGATGTTCAGGCCGTCCGGGTCGGCGCCGATCGTGACGACCTCGGCACCGGCCCGCGCGAACGCCTCGGGCGAGACCCGCGCGGCCGCGCCGTGCGCCTCGTCGAGGACGATCTTCAGCCCGTCGAGCCGGTTCGGCAGCACACCGATGAGGTGCGCCACGTACCGGTCGAAGCCCTCGTCGTACGTCCTGACCCGGCCGACGCCGGCGCCGGTGGGCCGCTCCCAGGGGGCGCCGGTGCGGTGCTCCTCGTAGAGCGCCTCGATCCGGTCCTCCAGGTCGTCGGCGAGTTTGTGGCCGCCGCGCGCGAAGAACTTGATGCCGTTGTCCGGCATGGCGTTGTGGCTGGCGGACAGCATCACGCCGAGGTCCGCGCCGAGCACCCCGGTGAGGTACGCGACCGCCGGGGTCGGCAGCACGCCGACGCGCAGCACGTCGACCCCGGCGCTGGCCAGGCCCGCGACGACGGCGGCCTCCAGGAACTCCCCGGACGCACGCGGATCACGTCCGACCACAGCCGTCGGCCGATGGCCCTCGAACGTGCCCGCCTCGGCGAGTACGTGCGCCGCCGCCACGGAGAGTCCGAGCGCCAGCTCGGCCGTCAGATCCGCGTTGGCGACACCGCGCACACCGTCCGTGCCGAAGAGTCGTCCCACTGGTGTCCTCCGTACTTTCCTGAAGCCTTCGGAACGTTACTGGTGCTCCGAACATTCGCTGTTGAGCGCTTATGTCGTTATACGCCCAACGCGGTTGATAACACGAACGCCCCGGCAGCACAGAGCGTGCCGCCGGGGCGTTCGAGATGCAGTGTGCAGGCAGCGATTAGCGCTTGCTGTACTGCGGGGCCTTACGGGCCTTCTTGAGACCGGCCTTCTTGCGCTCGACCGCACGGTCGTCACGCTTCAGGTAACCGGCCTTCTTCAGGGCGCCGCGGTTGTTCTCCACGTCGGCCTCGTTCAGGGCGCGGGCGACACCGAGACGGAGCGCACCGGCCTGACCGGAGACGCCGCCACCCGCGATACGGGCGATGACGTCGTAACGGCCGTCCAGCTCGAGCACCTTGAAGGGCTCGTTGACTTCCTGCTGGTGGACCTTGTTCGGGAAGTAGTCCTCGAGCGTGCGCCCGTTGACCTTCCACTTGCCGGTGCCCGGGACGATCCGGACGCGGGCGATGGCGTTCTTGCGACGGCCCAGGCCGGCAGCCGGCTGCGGGTCGCCGAAGCGCGCGGCGTTGGACTCCGAGGTGTACTCGCCCTCGACGGGCGCGTCCGACTCGGTCGTGTACTGCTCGGGGGTCTCGATGTCCTCGAGCGGCTGCTCAGCGGTGGTCTCGGCCACGATTCTCCTCAGATCTTTCTTTACGTCTTAGGGGCTGTGGCCGGAATTACTGCGCGACCTGGGTGATCTCGAACGGCACCGGCTGCTGGGCAGCGTGCGGGTGCTGGTCGCCCGAGTAGATCTTCAGCTTCGAGAGCATCTGACGACCCAGGGAGTTCTTGGGGATCATGCCCTTGACGGCCTTCTCGACGGCCTTCTCAGGGTTCTTCTCGAGGAGCTCGTCGTAACGCACGGAGCGCAGACCACCCGGGTAGCCGGAGTGGCGGTACGCCATCTTCTGGGTCTTCTTGTTGCCGGACAGGTGGACCTTGTCGGCGTTGATGATGATGACGAAGTCGCCCATGTCCATGTGCGGGGCATAGGTCGGCTTGTGCTTGCCCCGGAGGAGGTTCGCTGCCGTAGTCGCCAGACGGCCCAGGACGATGTCCTGCGCGTCGATGATGTGCCACTGGCGAGTGACATCGCCGGGCTTGGGGCTGTACGTACGCACGGTCGTAGCCTTCGCTTCTTCTGTGGTTGGGTCCTGTCAAGGCCACCACGGACGATCACGACAGCCATGACCGCACTTCGGTGACGCATTCCGAGTGCTGGTCGCTGGTCATCGGCCCGGTGGACCGGCGTAACGACTGCCCCGTGAGATTGGGCAAGCCAGTACGCATAACGAACTGGCAGAATACCCGCGCTGCCCCGGACGGGTCAAAACGCAGGCCTGGAGACCGGCACCGCCGACTCCCCCGCTGGACGCGGATCTGCCGTATCCACCGTAACCGACGCCCGGCGCGCACAGCGCACGGCCGCCGTGACGGCCAGCAGGCACAGCGTCACCGCGTCCTTGAAGGCCCGCCGCTCCCCCGACTCCAGCCACGGCCACACGAACCCCGGCACCTGCGGGACCAGGGCCAGCCAGAACCACGGCGACCGCGCAGGCGCCCCCGCGACGACCACCCCGGCGAGCAGGAGCGGGACGACGACGAGCAGGTAGTGGTCGTACGACGGCCGTGAGACCAGAAACGCCGACAGCATCAGCAGGACCGCGACCTCCGCGAGCCGAGCGGGCCCGCCGTCCCCGCACCGCCACCGCCGCCAGGCGCACCACACCCCGCCGCCAGCCCCCGCGAGCCCGACCGCGGAGGCCACCGCCTGCGGCACCCCGAGCCGCGGCAGCACGGCCGCGGGCGAGGCCTCGTAGAGCCGTACGAAGGCGTCGTCGCCGGAGAGGAGGAAGGGCAGGGTCCGGGTGAAGAACCCGGCCGGGTCCGGCATCGCGAGCGCGGCCAGCACGGAGGCGACGGCGGGCACGAGGACGGTCACGGCCAGGGCACGCCCCCGCCGGGCCAGGACGAACAGCAGCAGCACCGGCACCAGCAGCGGCTTCACGGCGACCGCCGCACCGACCACCGCCCCCGCGCCCGTCCAGCGCCCGCGGTGCGCGAGGAGCAGCGCGAGCGGCAGCGCCGCGGCCGAGACGACGGTCCAGTTGCCGAGCTGCACCAGGTGCCCGAACGGCGCGAACCCGAGGGCGAGCCCGCCGAGCCCGAGCACCGCGAACCGGCTGCGCCACGGAATCCCGTACAGCCGCAGCGCGCTCGCCCAGCCGACGAGCAGCGCGCCGACGACGACGGCCGGGGCGAGGTACCGCAACACCCCTGCGGGGACGAGGACTTCGGGCACGGCGGCGAGCACGGCGCTCGGCAGATAGAGAAAGTGCGGGTCGGCGTACGGCGATCCCCCATCGAGCCACACCCGCGCGGCCCGCACCACGATCGCGTTGTCCATCCCCCCGCCCCCGGCCGCCCGCCCGACCCGCACGACCATCCCCGCGAGCACGCCCCCGACGGCCACCCACGCCTGCCAGGGAGCAGCCCGCCAAAACCACACCAGAACACCTGATTTGACCGCATACATGCAGCTGAGGCTAGGTCGCGAAGCCCACATCACCCCTGCATAACGCGCGCCCCAACCAGGACCGCTCAGCCCTTAGGATGCGGGCCATGAGCTTTGGGCAAGGGGGGCCGCAGTGGAGCCCCGGCGCACCGCAGGAACCGCAGTCGTCGCAGGCGCCCGACTGGGCTGCGCTGGCGGAGGCCTCTGAGGCCCGCAACAAGCGCAAGAAGTGGCTGATGATCGGCGGCGGCGCGCTGGCGACCGCCGTCATCGCCGGGATCGTCGCGACCGCCGTGGTCTCCGCCAACAGCAAGAACGAGGCGAAGAACCCGGAGGAGCTGCCCGCCTCCGAGGAGATCCCGAACAGCACCTCCTCGGCCGGGCCGACCTTCGCCGAGACGAAGGCGCCCCCGCTGCCCGAGCCGAAGGAGTTCATCTCCGACGCGAAGAAGGACAAGGCGCCGCTGTCCGTCGACTCGCTGTTCCCCGGCACGAAGTTCACCAAGGGCTCCGCGGTCTACAAGAAGGGCGCCACGGCCTCCACCAAGCAGTGCGCGGACGCCACCCAGGGCAAGCTCGGCGCGGTCCTGAACGCCAACGACTGCGAGCGCCTGCTGCGCGTCACGTACTCGCGCGGCGGCGTCGCGGTGACCGTCGGCGTCGCCGTCTTCGAGAACGAGAAGCTGGCCAAGAGCGCCAAGGACCAGGCGGACAAGAACGGCAACGTCATGTCCCTGCCCGGCAAGGGCGTCCCGTCCTTCTGCCGCACGTCGGTCTGCTTCACGACCATCAACTCGTACGGCCGCTACGGCTACTTCACCACCGCCGGCTTCACCGACGGCAAGGCCGTCACGGAGAAGGACGAGAACGTCTTCGCCGTCGCCAAGGATCTGCAGGGCCTCGCGTTCCAGCAGATCCACAAGCGCGGCGAGATGCAGGCCTCAGCAGCAGCCGGTCTCGGCTAGCCCGCCGGAACTCCCGGGCAGCGAACGCTTGTTGCGCGCCTCGCGGTTGCGCGCGGCGAGCAACTCGTCGGCCGGGTAGCCGACTTCCTCCAGGGTCAGGCCGTGCGGTCGTACGACGTGCACGGCCGAGTCCCGCACCCGCGCGGCGAGCACCTTGCCCGGCCAGTCGGTGTCCCGGTGCCCGTCGCCGACGAACAGCAGCGCGCCGATCAGCGAGCGCACCATGTTGTGGCAGAACGCGTCGGCCCGCACGGTCGCGGTGATGATCCCGTCGTCCCCGCGCACCAGGCTCAGCTCCTGCAGCGTGCGGATGGTCGTCGCGCCCTCGCGCCGCTTGCAGTACGCGGCGAAGTCGTGCTCGCCGAGCAGCTGCCGGGCCGCGGTGTTCATGGCGTCGACGTCCAACTCCCAGTCGTGCCACAGCACATGGCCCCGCAGCAGCGGGTCGACCCCGCCGGGGTGGTCGGTCACGCGGTAGGCGTAGCGCCGCCAGATCGCGGAGAACCGCGCGTTGAACCCGGCCGGCGCCTCCTCGGCCTTCCACACCCGCACATCGTGCGGCAGCCGGCCGGCGAGCCGCCGCAGCAGCTTCTCCCGGTGCTCGGCCCACAGCTCCTCGGGCAGGTCGACGTGCGCCACCTGCCCGCGCGCGTGCACCCCGGAGTCGGTACGGCCGGCGACGGTCAGCTCGAAGGTCTCCTTCGACCGCGTCACCGTACGCAGCGCGTCCTCGATCTCGCCCTGAACGGTCCGCTGCCCCTCCCGCTGCTTGGCCCAGCCGGAGAAGTCCCTGCCGTCGTACGACAGGTCGAGCCGTACGCGGACGAACCCGTCGGCCACTTCATCACTCACGCAGAACTCCCTCTCTCACCCCAAGCGAAAGCGGGCCCACCCCCACAGGGGCGGACCCGCTCAAGAAACCGGAACCGAATCGGCTCAGGCCTCCGTGGACTCCGCAGCCTCGGCGTCCTTGGCGGCACGCTTCGTGGCGGCCTCGGCCTCACCGGTGGCCTCCTGGGCCACGGTCAGGGCCTCGACCAGCTCGATGACGGCCATGGGCGCGTTGTCGCCACGGCGGTTACCGATCTTGGTGATGCGGGTGTAGCCACCGGGGCGGTTCTCGTACCGCGGGCCGATCTCGGCGAAGAGCGTGTGGACGACGCTCTTGTCCGTGATGGTCTGCAGCACCTGGCGACGGTTGTGGATGTCGCCCTTCTTCGCCTTGGTGATCAGGCGCTCCGCGACCGGACGCAGACGACGCGCCTTGGCCTCGGTGGTGGTGATGCGGCCGTGCTCGAAGAGGGCCTTGGCGAGGTTCGCCAGAAGCAGCTTCTCGTGCGCGGCGCTGCCGCCGAAACGGGCTCCCTTGGTGGGACGCGGCATGGTTCTTCTCCTAGGTGTCTGCCCCGGCCGTATCAGGTACCGGAGTCAGTGTCCGAGCGAGCAGGTTTGCCCGTCGGAGACCCGGGCCCCGTGAGGGGCGCGGGGAACTGCGCGACCAGCCACAGCGGGCCGGCAGCCGAAAGCGGACCGTCGGTCCCGAGCCCTCAGTACTGCTCGGTCTCCACGAAGCCCGCGTCCGCGTCGTCGTCCGCGCCGAACGCGTCCGCCGCAGCGGTGGGGTCGAAGCCGGGAGGCGAGTCCTTGAGCGCCAGGCCCATACCCGCCAGCTTCGCCTTGACCTCGTCGATCGACTTCGCACCGAAGTTGCGGATGTCGAGCAGGTCGGCCTCGGAGCGCGCAACGAGCTCACCCACGGAGTGGATGCCCTCACGCTTGAGGCAGTTGTACGAGCGGACCGTGAGCTCGAGCTCCTCGATCGGCAGCGCCAGGTCGGCGGCCAGGGCGGCGTCCGTCGGGGACGGGCCCATGTCGATGCCCTCGGCGTCGATGTTCAGCTCGCGGGCGAGACCGAACAGCTCGACCAGGGTCTTGCCGGCGGACGCCATGGCGTCACGCGGGCGCATGGCCTGCTTGGTCTCGACGTCGACGATCAGCTTGTCGAAGTCGGTGCGCTGCTCGACACGCGTGGCCTCGACCTTGTACGTGACCTTCAGCACCGGCGAGTAGATCGAGTCGACCGGGATACGGCCGATCTCCTGGCCCACCTGCTTGTTCTGCACGGCGGAGACGTAGCCGCGACCGCGCTCGACGGTCAGCTCCATCTCCAGCTTGCCCTTGCCGTTGAGCGTGGCGAGGACGAGGTCGGGGTTGTGCACCTCGACACCGGCCGGGGGCGCGATGTCGGCGGCGGTGACCAGACCCGGGCCCTGCTTGCGCAGGTACATCACGACCGGCTCGTCGTGCTCCGAGGAGACGACCAGCTGCTTGATGTTGAGGATCAGGTCGGTGACGTCCTCCTTGACGCCCGGCACGGTGGTGAACTCGTGCAGGACACCGTCGATGCGGATGGACGTGACCGCCGCACCCGGAATCGAGGAGAGGAGCGTGCGGCGGAGGGAGTTGCCAAGGGTGTAACCGAAGCCCGGCTCCAGCGGCTCGATGACGAACCGGGAGCGGAACTCGTCGACGACCTCTTCGGTCAACGAGGGACGCTGAGCAATCAGCATGTTGCGAATCCTTCAGTCAGGGGCGCCCGCTATTTGACGCCCGACTAGTACTGCAAGGGTACGGGCGGCACGACCCGAAGGAGCCGTACCGCCCGAAATCCTCAAGCGAGAACGCGAAGCGTCAGACGCGACGACGCTTCGGCGGACGGCAGCCGTTGTGCGGGGTCGGCGTGACGTCCTGGATGGAGCCGACCTCGAGGCCGGTCGCCTGGAGGGAGCGGATGGCGGTCTCGCGACCGGAACCCGGGCCCTTCACGAAGACGTCGACCTTGCGCATGCCGTGCTCCTGGGCGCGACGGGCAGCCGACTCGGCGGCCATCTGCGCGGCGAACGGCGTGGACTTGCGGGAGCCCTTGAAGCCGACGTGGCCGGCGGAGGCCCACGAGATCACGTTGCCGGTCGGGTCCGTGATGGACACGATCGTGTTGTTGAACGTGCTCTTGATGTGCGCGTGGCCGTGAGCGACGTTCTTCTTTTCCTTGCGGCGCACCTTCTTGGCAGCGCCCTGACGACCCTTGGGGGGCATCTCTTACTCCTACGGGAGGTGGTCGGTCCTACAGCGAAGACCGCTGACTAGCGTCCGCTGCGGACTACTTCTTGCCCGGCTTCTTCTTACCGGCGATGGCGCGACGCGGGCCCTTGCGGGTGCGAGCGTTGGTGCTGGTGCGCTGACCGTGCACGGGCAGGCCACGACGGTGACGCAGACCCTGGTAGCAGCCGATCTCGACCTTGCGGCGGATGTCGGCCTGAACCTCACGACGGAGGTCACCCTCGGTCTTGATGTTGTTGTCCACGTACTCGCGGATCTTGACCAGGTCCTCTTCGGCCAGGTCACGAACGCGGGTGTTCGGGTTCACGCCGGTGGCGGCCAGCGTCTGCTGGGAGAGCGTCCGGCCAATGCCGAACACGTAGGTGAGGGCGACCTCCACGCGCTTTTCGCGCGGGATGTCAACACCGGAAACGCGTGCCATTTAATGGCTCCAGTTGATTATTCGGAGGTCTTCCACAGGGCCGCTCCCGCCCGCCGTCCGCCCCGAGGGGCTTCGGTACGAACCGGGTCCCCGGCCTCCGACCGGGGGTGTCGCCCTCCATCACTGAAGAGAGGCGGGTCCTGCGTATGTACGTATCGCTATGCGTCGCGCGAAGATCTGCGGATGCAGACCTGCGTCAGCCCTGGCGCTGCTTGTGGCGCGGGTTGTCGCAGATGATCATGACTCGGCCGTGACGGCGAATCACCCTGCACTTGTCGCAGATCTTCTTGACGCTCGGCTTGACCTTCATTGGGTGAGGTTCTCCGGGTCAGGTGCCACCACCCCGCGAGGAGCGGGATGCAGGCAAGATCTACTTGTACCGGTAGACGATCCGGCCACGCGTCAGGTCGTACGGAGACAGCTCCACCACGACCCGGTCGTCAGGGAGGATGCGGATGTAGTGCATGCGCATCTTGCCGCTGATGTGTGCCAGGACCTGGTGGCCGTTCTGGAGCTCGACCTTGAACATGGCGTTCGGCAGAGACTCGACGACAGTGCCCTCGATCTCGATGGCACCTTGCTTCTTGGCCACGCTTTGCCCTTCGAATCGACTACCTTGATCGACTTCCTCGCTCCGCCCGTCTGACCTGCACTGAGGCAAGCAGGCATGCGGATACACGAGAGCCGACGAGTCAGTCTACGTCAGAGCACTCGGAAAGACGAATCCAGTGAGAATGCCCCGAACGAGAGATCCTTAAGCGGACCGCTACGCCAACGGGTCCGGAGCCGTCGTGATCCCGTACTCCGCGAGCTTCGCCTTGCCGCCGTCCGGCGCCGTCAGGACCAGCGGGCCCTGCTCGGTCAGCGCGATCGAGTGCTCCCAGTGCGAGGACCAGGTGCCGTCGGTCGTGACCACCGTCCAGTCGTCCGACAGCACGTTGGTGCGCGGTGTGCCGAGGCTCACCATCGGCTCGATCGCGAGGCACATGCCGGGGACCAGCTTCGGGCCGCGGCCGCGCCGGCGCTCCACGTAGTTCAGGACGTGCGGGTCCATGTGCATCTGCGAGCCGATGCCGTGGCCGCCGTAGTCCTCGATGATCCCGTACTTGCCGGTGGCCGGGCGGGGCTGGCGGCGGATGTACGACTCGACGGCCTTGGAGATGTCGACCAGGCGGTTGCCCAGCTTCATCGCCGCGAGGCCGGCCCACATGGACTCCTCGGTGACCCGCGACAGCTCGATCAGTTCGGGCGCGTGCCCGGAACCGACGAACGCCGTGTACGCCGCGTCGCCGTGCCAGCCGTCGACGATCGCGCCGCAGTCGATCGAGATGATGTCGCCGCTCTCCAGGACGACGTCCTCGCTCGGGATGCCGTGGACCACGACCTCGTTCTTCGAGGTGCAGATCGTGGCCGGAAAACCGCCGTAGCCAAGGAAGTTGGACTTCGCGCCGTGCTCGTCGAGCACCTTCCGGGCCACGTCGTCCAGGTCCTTCGTGGTGGCGCCCGGGACGGCCGCCTCACGGGTGGCCGCGTGGATGGCGGCGACGACAAGCCCCGCCTCACGCATCTTCGCGATCTGCTCGGGAGTCTTGATCTCCACCATGACCTGCTGTGCCTTCCGCCGCTGTTCTCGGTACTACCGCTGGATCTCAACAGTACGGCCGCGGGGACCAATCGGTCACCGCGGCCGTACTTCCTGCATGCTGCTGTGTGGTTGTGCCGCTCGTACTAGGCGGACTTCTGCAGCGCCGCCATCGCCCGCTCCGTCACGTCGGCGACCTCGCCGAGCGCGGAGATGGTGACCACCAGGCCCTGGGCGCGGTAGTGGTCGATGATCGGCTCGGTCTCGCGGTGGTAGACCTCGAGACGCTTGCGTACGGTCTCTTCCTTGTCGTCACCGCGCTGGTACAGCTCGCCGCCGCAGACGTCGCAGACGCCCTCGGTCTTCGGCTGCTTGTACTCGACGTGGAACACGTGCGCCGAGTCGTTGCGGCAGATGCGGCGGCCCGCGATGCGCTTGACCACCTCGTCCTCGGAGACCTCGAGGTCCAGGACCGCGTCCAGCTTCACACCGTCGTCCTTGAGCGCCTTGTCGAGCGCCTCGGCCTGGGACACGTTGCGCGGGAAGCCGTCGAGCAGGAAGCCGTTCTCGGCGTCCGGCTGCTCCATGCGGTCCTTGGCCATGCCGATGGTGACCTCGTCCGGAACCAGGTTGCCGGCGTCCATGTAGGACTTGGCCAGCTTGCCCAGCTCCGTCTGCTGGCTGATGTTGGCGCGGAACAGGTCGCCCGTGGAGATGTGCGGGATCGACAGGTTCTTGGCGAGGAACGCGGCCTGCGTTCCCTTGCCCGCACCGGGCGGTCCGACGAGGACGATACGCATCAGCGGAGGAACCCTTCGTAATTACGCTGCTGGAGCTGGCTCTCGATCTGCTTCACGGTCTCCAGACCCACACCCACGATGATCAGGATGCTCGTCCCGCCGAACGGGAAGTTCTGGTTCGCCCCGAAGCCCGCCAACGCCATCGTCGGCACGAGAGCGATAAGGCCCAAGTACAGCGACCCCGGCCAGGTGATCCGGTTGAGCACGTAGCTCAGGTACTCAGCAGTGGGTCGGCCAGCCCGGATGCCCGGGATGAAGCCACCATACTTCTTCATGTTGTCCGCGACTTCCTCGGGGTTGAACGAGATAGCCACGTAGAAGAAGGCGAAAAAGACGATCAGGAGGAAGTAAAGCGTGATGTGTACCGGAGCGTCCGTTGGCTCCAGGTTGTTCCGGATCCACTGGGCCCAACCGGCCTGAGAATTGCCGGAGAACTGCACGATCAGCGCCGGGATGTAGAGCAGCGACGACGCGAAGATGACGGGAATCACACCCGCCTGGTTCACCTTCAGCGGGATGTACGTCGACGTGCCGCCGTAGGAACGACGGCCGATCATGCGCTTCGCGTACTGCACCGGGATGCGGCGCTGGGCCTGCTCGACGAAGACGACCAGGGCGACCATCGCGAGGCCGACCAGGATCACGGTGCCGAACTCGATCCAGCCGCCCGCGAGGTCGCCCTGCTGCTTGATGGCCCACAGGGCGCCGGGGAAGCCGGCGGCGATCGAGATGAACATGAGGATCGACATGCCGTTGCCGATGCCGCGGTCGGTGACGAGCTCACCGAGCCACATCACGACGGCCGTGCCGGCGGTCATCACGATGACCATGGTGATCGTCACGAAGATCGACTGGTCCGGAACGATCTCGCTGGCGACCGGGCACCCCTGGAACAGGGCGCCGCTGCGGGCGGTGGCGACGAGGCCGGTGCCCTGCAGCACGGCGAGGGCGACCGTCAGATAACGCGTGTACTGCGTGATCTTGGCCTGCCCCGACTGCCCTTCCTTCTTCAGCGCTTCCAGACGCGGGATCACCACGGTCAGCAGCTGGAGGATGATGCTTGCCGTGATGTACGGCATGATGCCCAACGCGAAAATGGTGATCTGCAGAAGCGCGCCGCCACTGAACATGTTGACCAGGGACAGCAGCCCCTGCTGGCTCTGATTGGCCTGGTCCATGCAGATCTGAACGTTGGCGTAGCTGACGCCCGGAATCGGGATGTGCGCACCGATCCGGTAGATCACGATCATGCCGAGTGTGAAGAGCAGCTTCTTGCGCAGGTCGGGCGTTTTGAACGCCCGGGCGAACGCGGTGAGCACGGTGCCTCCTGCGACCCCCGCGCTACTGCGTCAGAGGTGACGGTCTTGAGGATCGACAAATACGTATCTGGGCAACGACCGCACGGTTCCGCGTAAGCAGACCGCACGGAAAGTAGCAAGTGCACGCCACCTTACCGGCGTACGTGCCCCCCTTGGAACGACCAACCGGGGATGCCCCTTTTGTGAGGCATCCCCGGTGGGATCGTTCAAGTCATCGAGACCTCGTCGGAGTTACTCAGACGAGCTCGGTGACGGTACCGCCCGCGGCGGTGATCTTCTCCTTGGCGGAGCCGGAGACGGCGTCGACCGTCACCTGCAGCGCCACGGAGACCTCGCCCTGGCCCAGGACCTTGACGAGGCTGTTCTTGCGAACGGCACCCTTGGCCACGAGGCCCTCGACGGTGACCTCTCCACCCTCGGGGTAGAGCGCGGCCAGCTTGTCGAGGTTCACGACCTGGTACTCGGTCTTGAACGGGTTCTTGAAGCCCTTCAGCTTCGGGAGGCGCATGTGGAGCGGCATCTGGCCACCCTCGAAGCGCTCCGGAACCTGGTAACGGGCCTTCGTGCCCTTGGTACCACGACCGGCCGTCTTACCCTTCGACGCCTCACCACGACCGACACGGGTCTTGGCGGTCTTGGCGCCCGGGGCGGGACGGAGGTTGTGGACCTTCAGCGGGTTCTGCTCCGCCATGTCAGTCGACCTCCTCGACCGTCACGAGGTGGCGGACGGTCTGCACCATGCCGCGGAACTCGGGGCGGTCCTCCTTGACGACCTGCGTGTTGATGCCCTTGAGACCAAGGGTGCGCAGGGTGTCACGGTGGTTCTGCTTGCTGCCGATGTACGACTTAACCTGCGTGATCTTGAGCTGAGCCATTACGCACCAGCCCCGGCACGCGCACGCAGCAGAGCCGCGGGGGCGACGTCCTCGAGCGGCAGACCACGGCGAGCCGCGATCTCCTCGGGACGCTGCAGACCCTTCAGGGCCTCCACGGTCGCGTGCACGATGTTGATCGCGTTGTCGGAGCCGAGCGACTTCGACAGGATGTCGTGAACGCCGGCGCACTCGAGCACGGCACGCACCGGGCCACCGGCGATAACACCGGTACCGGGGGAAGCCGGCTTGAGCAGGACGACGCCCGCAGCCTTCTCACCCTGGATCGGGTGCGGGATGGTGCCCTGGATACGGGGGACCTTGAAGAAGTGCTTCTTGGCCTCCTCAACACCCTTGGCGATGGCGGCCGGCACCTCCTTGGCCTTGCCGTAACCGACACCCACGGTGCCGTCACCGTCGCCCACCACGACCAGCGCGGTGAAGCTGAAGCGACGACCACCCTTCACAACCTTGGCGACGCGGTTGATCGCGACAACGCGCTCAACGTACGCGGTCTTCTCGGCGGCAGCAGCGCCACCGTCGCGACCCTTCCGGTCCCGCCGCTCGCCGCCACCGGCACCGCCACCGCGGCGCTGGGGTCCAGCCATTGGAATTACCTCTCTCTGTTTCCGCTAGCTACGGAACCGGCTCAGAACTTCAGGCCGGCTTCGCGGGCGGCGTCCGCCAGGGCGGCGATGCGCCCGGCGTACTGGTTACCACCACGGTCGAACACGACGGTCTCGACACCGGCGGCCTTGGCGCGCTCGGCGACCAGGGCGCCGACGGACTTGGCCTGCGCGGACTTGTCGCCCTCGCCACCGCGGATCGAAGCGTCCAGGGTCGAGGCCGACGCGAGGGTGTGACCCTTCACGTCGTCGATGACCTGGGCGACGATGTTGCGGTTCGAGCGGGTGACGACCAGGCGCGGACGCTCCGCCGTACCGGAGATGTTCTTCCGGATACGGATGTGGCGACGCTTGATGGCAGCACGCTTGTAGGCGTCGCCCTTCAGAATCTTCTGCCCGTATGCCATGGCTTACTTACCCGCCTTTCCGACCTTGCGGCGGATGACTTCGCCCTCGTACTTGACGCCCTTGGCCTTGTACGGGTCGGGCTTGCGCAGCTTGCGGATGTTGGCCGCAACCTCGCCGACCTTCTGCTTGTCGATGCCCTCGACCGAGAACTTGGTCGGCGACTCGACCTTGAACGAGATGCCCTCGGGCGCCTCGATCAGGATCGGGTGGCTGTAGCCGAGCGAGAACTCCAGGTTGGAGCCCTTCGCCAGGACGCGGTAACCGACACCGCTGATCTCGAGCTTCTTCACGTAACCCTGGGTCACGCCGGTGATCATGTTCGCCACCAGCGTGCGGGACAGGCCGTGCAGGGCCTTGTTCTGACGCTCGTCGTTGGGGCGGGTGACGTTCAGGACGCCGTCCTCACCCTTGGCGATCTCGATCGGCGACACGACGGTGTGGGTCAGGGTGCCCTTGGGACCCTTCACCTGGACCGTCTGGCCGTCGATGGTGACGTCCACGCCGGCGGGAACCGTGATGGGGAGCTTGCCAATACGCGACATAGCTGTTTCCTCCGTTCCCTTCCGTTACCAGACGTAGGCGAGAACTTCTCCGCCTACGCCCTTCTTGCCGGCCTGCTTGTCGGTGAGGAGCCCGTGGGAGGTGGAGATGATCGCCACACCCAGGCCGCCCAGGACCTTCGGCAGGTTGGTGGACTTCGCGTAAACCCGGAGACCGGGCTTGGAGATCCGCTTGATGCCCGCGATGGAGCGCTCACGGTTCGGGCCGAACTTCAGCTCGAGAACGAGGTTCTTGCCGACCTCGGCGTCCTCGACCTTCCAGCCCGTGATGAAGCCCTCCTGCTGGAGGATCTCCGCGATGTGCGACTTGATCTTGGAGTGCGGCATCGACACCTGGTCGTGGTATGCCGAGTTCGCGTTCCGCAGACGCGTAAGCATGTCTGCGATCGGATCAGTCATGGTCATGAATTGGCCTTCGGCCTCTCTCGCCGGGGTTTCCTGTATGCGCCATCCCTCTCCCCACTCAGAGGCAGGACGGGTGCGGCGCGGGGACCTACGGCGTAGTAAGTCGGTCAGGGCGGCAGACGCCCAACCCACACAGCCTAAGCCATGCGGGGAAGGGCGATCTGCCGACCCTTTGCTTACCGAGAGATCCGGCTAATCCCAACTAGGGGATTACCAGGAGCTCTTGGTCACGCCCGGCAGCTCGCCACGGTGAGCCATCTCACGGAGGCACACGCGGCACAGGCCGAACTTGCGGTACACGGAGTGCGGGCGGCCGCAGCGCTGGCAGCGGGTGTAGCCACGCACACCGAACTTGGGCTTACGAGCAGCCTTGGCAATCAGAGCCTTCTTCGCCATCTCGCTCACGCCTCCTTGAACGGGAAGCCGAGGTGACGCAGAAGGGCACGGCCCTCGTCGTCGTTGGTCGCCGTGGTGACCACGGTGATGTCCATACCCCGGACGCGGTCGATCTTGTCCTGGTCGATCTCGTGGAACATGACCTGCTCGGTGAGACCGAAGGTGTAGTTGCCACGGCCGTCGAACTGCTTGGGGGACAGGCCGCGGAAGTCGCGGATGCGCGGCAGCGCGAGCGACAGGGTGCGGTCCAGGAACTCCCACATGCGGTCGCCACGGAGCGTGACGTGGGCACCGATCGGCTGACCCTCACGCAGCTTGAACTGCGCGATGGACTTGCGGGCCTTGGTGACGGCCGGCTTCTGACCGGTGATCGTGGTGAGGTCGCGGATGGCGCCCTCGATCAGCTTGGAGTCGCGGGCGGCGTCGCCCACACCCATGTTGACCACGATCTTCACGAGGCCGGGAACCTGCATGACGTTCTCGTACTTGAACTCGTCACGCAGCTTGCCCGCGATCTCCTCGCGGTACTTCGTCTTCAGACGCGGAGTGGTGGTGGTAGCCATCAGATGTCCTCACCCGTCCGCTTGGCAACGCGGATCTTGTTGCCCTCGTCGTCGAAGCGGTAACCGACGCGCGTGACGACCTTGTTGCCGTCCTTCTCAACGACCAGCTGGACGTTGGAGACGTGGATCGGCGCCTCGGTCGTGACGATGCCACCGGCCTGCGAGCCGGAGGCCGTGGGGCCGGCCTTGGTGTGCTTCTTGACCCGGTTGACACCCTCGACCAGGACGCGCTCGTCGCGCGGGTAAGCGGCAATGACCTTGCCCTGCTTGCCCTTGTCCTTGCCGGTGATGACCTGGACCAGGTCGCCCTTCTTGATCTTCATGCTTACAGCACCTCCGGCGCGAGCGAGATGATCTTCATGAACTTCTTCTCGCGCAGCTCACGGCCGACGGGGCCGAAGATACGGGTGCCGCGAGGGTCGCCGTCGTTCTTCAGAATGACGGCGGCGTTCTCGTCGAAGCGGATGTACGAGCCGTCCGGACGGCGGCGCTCCTTGACGGTGCGAACGATGACCGCCTTGACGACGTCACCCTTCTTCACGTTGCCACCGGGGATCGCGTCCTTGACGGTGGCGACGATGACGTCACCGATGCCCGCGTAGCGGCGACCCGAGCCACCGAGAACACGGATGGTGAGAATTTCCTTCGCACCCGTGTTGTCGGCGACCTTGAGCCGCGACTCCTGCTGGATCACGTCTATCTCCTGATTGTCTGCCGGTTCCCCCGGGGCAGTTCAGCGAACTGCCCCGGGAGCCTGGCGGAACGAACTCCGAGGGGGATGCCCCTCGGAGAATTACTTGGCCTTCTCGAGGATCTCGACGACGCGCCAGCGCTTCGTCGCGGACAGCGGCCGGGTCTCCATGAGGAGGACGCGGTCGCCGACACCCGCGGCGTTCTGCTCGTCGTGTGCCTTGAGCTTGTTCGTACGGCGGATGACCTTGCCGTACAGCGCGTGCTTGACGCGGTCCTCGACAGCGACGACGACGGTCTTGTCCATCTTGTCGCTGACGACCAGACCCTCACGGGTCTTGCGGAAGCCGCGGGCGGCAGTCTCTTCAGTCACGTTCTTCTCGCTCATCAGGCGTTCTCCACCGTCTCGATGCCGAGCTCACGCTCACGCATGAGGGTGTAGATCCGGGCGATGTCCTTGCGGACGGCCTTGAGCCGGCCGTGGTTCTCGAGCTGTCCCGTCGCCGCCTGGAAGCGGAGGTTGAACAGCTCTTCCTTGGCCTCGCGAAGCTTGGCGACAAGCTCCTCGTTGCCCAGCTCGCGCAGCTCGGACGCCTTGGTTCCGGCCGACATCACACTTCACCTGCCTCGCGCTTGACGATCCTGCACTTCATCGGCAGCTTGTGCGCCGCACGAGTCAGCGCCTCGCGCGCGATCTTCTCGTTGGGGTACGACAGCTCGAACATCACGCGTCCGGGCTTGACGTTGGCGACCCACCACTCCGGCGAACCCTTACCGGAACCCATGCGGGTCTCGGCAGGCTTCTTGGTGAGGGGGCGGTCCGGGTAGATGTTGATCCAGACCTTGCCGCCACGCTTGATGTGACGCGTCATGGCGATACGAGCGGCCTCGATCTGACGGTTCGTCACATACGCCGGGGTGAGCGCCTGGATGCCGTACTCGCCGAACGCAACCTGCGTGCCACCCTTGGACATACCGCTGCGCTTCGGGTGGTGCTGCTTGCGGTGCTTGACCCTACGGGGGATCAGCATTTCGGTCAGGCCTCCGTTCCGGTGCTCTCAGCCGGAGCAGCGGCGGCAGCCTCGGCCTTGGGGGCCTCGGCGGCGGGAGCCTGCTGCTGCGGCTTGCGGCCGCGACCGCCACGCTCGCCACCACGGCCACGGGCCGGGCGGTCGTTGCCACCACGGGCCGGGCGGTTGCCGGCGCGGGCAGCGGCGTTCTCGGCGCGGACCTCGGCGATGTTCTTGACGTCGCCCTTGTAGATCCAGACCTTCACGCCGATGCGGCCGAAGGTCGTCTTGGCCTCGAAGAAGCCGTAGTCGACGTTCGCGCGGAGCGTGTGCAGGGGCACACGGCCCTCGCGGTAGAACTCCGAGCGCGACATCTCGGCACCGCCGAGACGTCCGCCGCACTGGATCTTGATGCCCTTGGCACCAGCCTTCATCGCCGACTGCATGCTCTTGCGCATGGCGCGACGGAAGGAGACGCGGGAGGACAGCTGCTCGGCAACGGCCTGGGCCACGAGCTGAGCGTCGGTCTCGGGGTTCTTGACCTCGAGGATGTTCAGCTGGACCTGCTTGCCCGTGAGCTTCTCGAGGTCACCGCGGATGCGGTCGGCCTCGGCGCCACGGCGGCCGATGACGATGCCGGGACGGGCGGTGTGGATGTCCACACGCACGCGGTCACGGGTGCGCTCGATCTCCACCTTCGAGATGCCGGCGCGCTCCATGCCGGACGTCATCATCCGACGGATGGCGACGTCTTCCTTGACGTAGTCCTTGTACAGCTTGTCGGCGTACCAACGCGACTTGAAGTCGGTCGTGACACCGAGCCGGAACCCGTGCGGGTTTACCTTCTGGCCCATTACCGGGTTCCTTCCTTGCTGCTGACGACCACGGTGATGTGGCTGGTCCGCTTGCGGATCCGGTAGGCACGGCCCTGGGCACGCGGACGGAACCGCTTCAGGGTCGGGCCCTCGTCGACGTACGCCTCGCTGATGTACAGCGAGGAGGCGTCCGTGTGGTCGTAGTTGTGCGCGGCGTTGGCGATGGCGCTGTCAAGCACCTTGCCCACCGGCACAGACGCGGCCTGCGGGGCGAAACGCAGGACCGCCTGGGCCTCCGTGGCATCCATGCCACGGATGAGGTCCACCACACGGCGGGCCTTCATGGGCGTGACGCGGATGTACCGCGCCTGGGCCCTGGCTTCCATGGTTGTCCCTTCGGTGTTCTTCATCAGTCTTTGCACCCGCCTCGTCAGCGACGCTTCGACTTGCGGTCGTCCTTGACGTGGCCGCGGAAGGTGCGGGTCGGCGCAAACTCGCCGAGCTTGTGGCCGACCATCGACTCGGTGACGAACACCGGGATGTGGGTCTTGCCGTTGTGCACCGCGAGCGTGTGGCCGAGCATGGCCGGCACGATCATGGAGCGTCGGGACCAGGTCTTGATGACGTTCTTGGTGCCGGCTTCGTTCTGGGCGTCCACCTTCTTGATCAGGTGGTCGTCGACGAAGGGCCCCTTCTTCAGGCTACGAGGCATCTCAACCCGTCCTTAGCGCTTCTTGTTCGTCTTGCGGCGGCGGACGATGTACTTGTTCGACGCCTTCTTGGGCGAACGAGTACGGCCTTCCTTCTTGCCCCAGGGCGAGACCGGGTGACGACCACCGGAGGTCTTGCCCTCACCACCACCGTGCGGGTGGTCAACCGGGTTCATCACGACACCGCGAACGGTGGGACGGACGCCCAGCCAGCGCTTACGGCCGGCCTTACCCCAGTTGATGTTCGACTGCTCGGCGTTGCCGACCTCGCCGATGGTGGCGCGGCAGCGGACGTCGACCAGACGGATCTCTCCGGACGGCATGCGGAGGTGGGCCATCGAGCCCTCCTTCGCGAGCAGCTGCACGGAGGCACCCGCGGAGCGGGCGAACTTCGCGCCACCACCGGGACGGAGCTCGATCGCGTGGATCGTGGTACCGACCGGGATGTTGCGGAGCGCCAGGTTGTTACCGGGCTTGATGTCGGCGCCGGGGCCGTTCTCGATCCGGTCGCCCTGGTTCAGGCCACGCGGAGCGATGATGTAGCGCTTCTCGCCGTCTGCGTAGTGCAGCAGCGCGATGCGCGCGGTGCGGTTCGGGTCGTACTCGATGTGCGCGACCTTCGCCGGCACGCCGTCCTTGTCGTGACGACGGAAGTCGATCACGCGGTAGGCGCGCTTGTGGCCACCGCCCTGGTGACGGACGGTCACACGACCGGAATTGTTACGGCCGCCCTTGCTGTGCAGGGGGCGGACCAGCGACTTCTCCGGCGTGGACCGCGTGATCTCGACGAAGTCGGCGACGGAGGAGCCACGGCGGCCCGGCGTCGTCGGCTTGTACTTGCGGATTCCCATTTCTCAGTCCTCGTCCGATATCGGACCAGGGCGCTCCGTTAGGAGGCCTGGCCGAAGATGTCGATACGGTCGCCCTCGGCGAGGGTCACGATGGCGCGCTTGGTGTTGGCGCGCTTGCCGAAACCGGTGCGGGTGCGCTTGCGCTTGCCCTGCCGGTTGATCGTGTTGACCCCGGTGACCTTGACCGAGAAGACCGCCTCGACGGCCTGCTTGATCTGGGTCTTGTTGGCACGCGGGTCGACGATGAACGTGTACTTGTTCTCGTCGAGGAGGGCGTAGCTCTTCTCCGAAACAACCGGCTTGACGAGAACGTCGCGCGGGTCGGTGAAGGTCTTGCTGGTGACGACGGCCTCAGTCATCAGGCCTCGCTCCCTTCGGTCTCAGCGGCCTTGGGGCCAGCGACGAAGGAGTCGAAGGCGGCCTTGGTGAAGACCACGTCGTCCGAGACGAGCACGTCGTACGTGTTCAGCTGGCCCGGCTCCAGGATGTGCACCTGGGGCAGGTTGCGAGCCGACAGCAGGGCCTTCTCGTCCTCACGGGTGACGACCAGGAGCACGTTCTTGCGCTCGCTGACCTTGCCCAGCAGGGACTTGGCGGCCTTGGTGGAGACGTCGCCCGCCACCACGTCGGACACGACGTGGATGCGGTTGTGACGGGCCCGGTCGGTGAGGGCACCGCGCAGGGCGGCGGCCTTCATCTTCTTCGGGGTCCGCTGCGAGTAGTCACGCGGCACGGGGCCGTGGACAACGCCACCGCCGGCGAACTGCGGCGCACGGGTCGAACCCTGGCGCGCGCGGCCGGTGCCCTTCTGGCGGTAAGGCTTCTTGCCACCGCCACGGACTTCGCCGCGGGTCTTGGTCTTGTGCGTGCCCTGACGGGCCGCGGCCAGCTGCGCGACGACGACCTGGTGGATCAGCGGAACGCTGACCTTGGCGTCGAAGATCTCCGCGGGGAGCTCGACGCTACCGGCCTTGTCGCCAGCGGGCGAAAGGATGTCAATGGTGCTCATCGGTTACCTCAGGCCCCCTTGGCCGCGGTACGGACCAGGACGAGGCCGCCGTTCGGACCAGGAACCGCGCCCTTGATGAGCAGCAGACCCTTCTCCGCGTCAACGGCGTGGACGGTCAGGTTCTGGGTGGTGACCCGCTCGTTGCCCATGCGACCGGCCATCCGCATGCCCTTGAAGACACGACCGGGGGTGGCGCAGCCACCGATGGAACCGGGCATACGGTGCACACGGTGGGCACCGTGGGAGGACTTGCCGCCCTTGAAGTTGTGACGCTTCATGACACCGGCGAAGCCCTTGCCCTTGGTCTTGCCCGTGACGTCGACCTTGACGCCGGACTCGAACACATCGGCAGTGATCTCCTGGCCGAGCGTGTACTCGCTGGCGTCGGAGGTGCGGAGCTCCACCAGGTGGCGGCGCGGGGTCACGTCGGCCTTGGCGAAGTGGCCCTTGAGGGGCTTGTTCACCTTGCGCGGGTCGATCTCGCCGAAGGCGATCTGGACCGACTCGTAGCCGTCAGTGTCGTTCGTACGGACCTGGGTCACGACGTTCGGGCCGGCCTTGACGACGGTGACCGGGACAACGCGGTTGTTGTCGTCCCAGACCTGCGTCATGCCGAGCTTCTCGCCCAGGATGCCCTTGATCTGCTTAGCCATTCTCAGATCACCGGCCCTCAGAGCTTGATCTCGATGTCGACACCGGCCGGGAGGTCGAGTCGCATCAGGGAGTCAACGGTCTTGGGCGTCGGGTCGAGAATGTCGATCAGGCGCTTGTGCGTGCGCATCTCGAAGTGCTCGCGCGAGTCCTTGTACTTGTGCGGCGACTTGATGACGCAGTACACGTTCTTCTCAGTGGGCAGCGGCACCGGGCCCGCGACCGACGCACCAGTGCGGGTCACCGTCTCGACGATCTTCTTCGCCGAGCTGTCGATGACCTCGTGGTCGTAGGCCTTGAGCCGGATGCGGATCTTCTGTCCCGCCATGGCTACTGTGTAGTCCTTTGTCTCGTAACGCTCTGGAACCCGGCAGACCTTGCACTCTTCTCCGACCCACGCGGTCGGGCGTGTCGCAACCTCGCTGACACGGATCTCCCTAAGGATTTCCCTGCTAGGGGGTGCGGGCCCGAGGACCGCGGCCGAGGAAAGAAATTCCACCGGGTGCCTGGCCGAGGCACCCCGCTGACGCTTCCCGGAAGATTCCCGTACGTCCGCCTCAGCGCTGCCCGTAGGCAGTTGGGGCGACGAGTACTGTGGGACTCGCTTCCGGTCCTCCCGGCGGGAGGCGCGCAGCATCGGCACTCAACCGAGCAACCTGGACAGTGTGCCATATGGGTCGCACCGGGCGCCAATCGGGGCCCGGAAGCGTACCCCTCAAGGGGGTCTTGTCAAACCCGGCACCCCGCCGAACAGTTGAAGAACGGCCGAAGCCCCCGCACACCAACTGGCGTGCGGGGGCTTCGACTTGAGCTGTAGCTCCAGGGAGCTACCAGGTCAGAGCATCAATTACTTGATGATCTTGGTGACCTGGCCGGCGCCCACGGTCCGGCCACCCTCACGGATGGCGAACTTCAGGCCCTCCTCCATGGCGACGGGCTGGATGAGCTGAACCTTCATCTCAGTGTTGTCGCCGGGCATGACCATCTCGGTGCCCTCGGGGAGCTCCACAACACCGGTCACGTCAGTCGTACGGAAGTAGAACTGCGGACGGTAGTTGTTGAAGAACGGCGTGTGGCGGCCACCCTCGTCCTTGGACAGGATGTAGGCCTGGGCCTCGAACTCGGTGTGCGGGGTGACCGAGCCCGGCTTGATGATGACCTGGCCGCGCTCGACGTCCTCGCGCTTGATGCCGCGGAGGAGCAGACCGACGTTCTCACCGGCCTGGCCCTCGTCGAGGAGCTTCCGGAACATCTCGATGCCGGTGACCGTGGTGGTGGTCTTCTCCTGCTTGATGCCGATGATGTCGACGGTCTCGTTGACCTTCAGGACACCACGCTCGATACGGCCGGTGACGACCGTACCGCGACCGGTGATCGTGAAGACGTCCTCGATCGGCATGAGGAACGGCTTGTCGACGTCGCGCTCCGGCTCCGGAATCGCGGTGTCGACGGCGTTCATGAGCTCGAGGACGGAGTTGCCCCACTCCTTGTCGCCCTCGAGGGCCTTCAGAGCCGAGACCTTGACGACCGGAACGTCGTCGCCCGGGAACTCGTACTCGGAGAGGAGCTCACGGACCTCGAGCTCGACGAGCTCCAGGATCTCCTCGTCGTCCACCATGTCGGCCTTGTTCAGGGCGACCACGATGTACGGAACGCCGACCTGGCGGGCCAGGAGCACGTGCTCCTTGGTCTGCGGCATCGGGCCGTCGGTGGCGGCGACCACGAGGATGGCGCCGTCCATCTGCGCGGCACCCGTGATCATGTTCTTGATGTAGTCCGCGTGACCCGGGCAGTCGACGTGGGCGTAGTGACGCGCCTCGGTCTGGTACTCGACGTGCGCGATGGAGATGGTGATACCGCGCTGGCGCTCCTCAGGAGCCTTGTCGATCTGGTCGAAGGCCGAGGCCTCGTTCAGGTCCGGGTACGCGTCGTGCAGCACCTTGGTAATGGCGGCCGTGAGGGTCGTCTTACCGTGGTCAATGTGACCGATGGTGCCGATGTTGACGTGCGGCTTAGTCCGCTCGAACTTCGCCTTCGCCACTGGGTCCTCCTGTGGAGTGGTTCTGGTACGCCTTACTCATCGGCGCCAGGTGATCTTTGCTGGGATGCCGGGGCCCGGGGCACTCCGTCACGGAATCGGACGGAATGCCCCAGCAGGCTCCGGTGACAAGCCTAAAGCGTGAACTCGGGTGAGTTACTCGCCCTTGGCCTTCGCGATGATCTCCTCGGCGACGTTCCGGGGAACCTCGGCGTAGGAGTCGAACTGCATCGAGTAGCTTGCGCGACCCGAGGTCTTGCTGCGGAGGTCTCCGACGTAGCCGAACATCTCCGAAAGCGGCACGAGGCCCTTCACGACGCGGGCGCCGGCGCGGTCCTCCATGGCCTGGATGTTGCCACGGCGGGAGTTGATGTCGCCGATGACCTCACCCATGTAGTCCTCGGGCGTGGTGACCTCGACGGCCATCATCGGCTCGAGCAGCACAGGGCTGGCCTTGCGCGCGGCCTCCTTGAAGGCCTGCGAACCGGCGATCTTGAACGCCAGCTCGGAGGAGTCGACCTCGTGGTAGGCACCGTCGATGAGCGTGACGCGGACGCCCGTCATCTCGTAGCCCGCCAGGATGCCGAACTGCATGGCCTCCTGCGCACCCGCGTCCACCGAGGGGATGTACTCCTTGGGGATGCGGCCACCGGTGACCTTGTTGACGAACTCGTACGACGAGTCGCCGCCCTCGATGGGCTCGATCGCGATCTGGACCTTCGCGAACTGACCGGTACCACCGGTCTGCTTCTTGTGCGTGAAGTCCACGCGCTCGACGGCCTTGCGGATCGTCTCGCGGTACGCGACCTGCGGCTTGCCGACGTTGGCCTCGACCTTGAACTCCCGCTTCATGCGGTCGACCAGGACGTCGAGGTGGAGCTCGCCCATACCACCGATGATGGTCTGGCCGGTCTCCTCGTCCGAGTGCACCTGGAAGGAGGGGTCCTCCTCCGCGAGACGCTGGATGGCGACACCCAGCTTCTCCTGGTCACCCTTGGACTTGGGCTCGATGGCGACCTGGATCACCGGCGCCGGGAAGTCCATGGACTCCAGGATGACCGGGTTCTTGTCGTCGCACAGCGTCTCACCGGTGGTGGTCTGCTTCAGGCCCATGACGGCGACGATGTCGCCGGCGCCCACCGAGTCGATCTCCTCACGCTTGTTCGCGTGCATGCGGTAGATCTTGCCGATGCGCTCCTTCTTGCCCTTGACGGAGTTCAGCACCGCGGTGCCGGCCTCCAGGCGACCCGAGTAGACCCGGATGAAGGTGAGCTTGCCGAGGTGCGGGTCGCTCGCGATCTTGAACGCGAGGGCGGCCAGCGGCTCGGAGTCGGACGGCTTGCGAGCGATGACCTTCTCGGCGTCCTTGGGGTCCTGGCCCTCGATGGCCTCGACGTCCAGGGGCGACGGCAGGTAACGCACGACGGCGTCGAGCAGGGGCTGAACGCCCTTGTTCTTGAACGCGGTGCCGCAGAACACGGGGGTGACGGTCGTGCCGCCGCCCTTGCCGGAGGCGATGGTGATGCGGCGGATGGCCGCGTACAGCTGCTCCACGGTGGGCTCGGTGCCCTCCAGGTACAGCTCCATCATCTCTTCGTCGTTCTCGGCGACGGTCTCGAGGAGCTTGCCGCGCCACTCGTCGGCGGCCTCGGTGTGCGTGGCCGGGATGTCGATGGTGTCGTAGGCCTCGCCCTTGGCGGCCTCGGCCGACCAGACGTACGCCTTCATCGTCACCAGGTCGACGACGCCCTTGAAGTCCGCCTCAGCGCCGATGGGCAGCTGCATGACGATCGGGGTCGCACCCAGGCGGTCGACGATCATGTCGACGCAGCGGTGGAACTCGGCACCCGTGCGGTCGAGCTTGTTGACGAAGCAGATGCGCGGCACGCCGTAGCGGTCCGCCTGACGCCAGACAGTCTCGGACTGGGGCTCGACACCGGCGACACCGTCGAACACCGTCACGGCACCGTCCAGGACGCGCAGCGAACGCTCCACCTCGACGGTGAAGTCGACGTGCCCGGGGGTGTCGATGATGTTGATGGTGTGGTCGACGTTCTCGAGCGGCCAGTGACAGGTGGTGGCAGCGGAGGTGATGGTGATACCACGCTCCTGCTCCTGCTCCATCCAGTCCATCGTGGCAGCGCCGTCGTGGACCTCACCGATCTTGTACGAAACACCGGTGTAGAACAGGATCCGCTCGGTGGTCGTCGTCTTGCCCGCGTCGATGTGGGCCATGATGCCGATGTTGCGCACCTTGGCCAGGTCAAGCGAAGTGGTAGCCATAAGGCTTCAGTCTTCTCTCGGTCTCGATGTGGGTTGCGACTACCAGCGGTAGTGCGCGAAGGCCTTGTTGGACTCGGCCATCTTGTGCGTGTCCTCGCGCTTCTTCACGGCAGCGCCGAGGCCGTTGGAGGCGTCGAGCAGCTCGTTCATCAGACGCTCGGTCATCGTCTTCTCGCGACGAGCGCGCGAGTAGCCGACGAGCCAGCGGAGGGCGAGGGTGTTGGCGCGGCCGGGCTTGACCTCGATCGGCACCTGGTAGGTCGCACCACCGACACGGCGGGACTTGACCTCGAGGGTGGGCTTGATGTTCTCAAGCGCACGCTTCAGGGTGATGATCGGGTCGTTGCCCGTCTTCTCACGCAGGCCCTCCATGGCGCCGTACACAATGCGTTCGGCGGTGGAGCGCTTGCCGTTCAGCAGCACCTTGTTGATGAGCGACGTCACCAGAGGAGAACCGTAGACCGGGTCGATGATGACCGGGCGCTTCGGGGCGGGGCCCTTACGAGGCATTCTTACTTCTCCTTCTTGGCGCCGTAGCGGCTGCGGGCCTGCTTGCGGTTCTTGACCGCCTGGGTGTCGAGCGCACCACGGATGATCTTGTAGCGAACACCCGGCAGGTCCTTCACACGACCGCCACGCACGAGCACGATGGAGTGCTCCTGCAGGTTGTGCCCCTCACCCGGGATGTAGGCCGTGACCTCGATGCCCGAGGTCAGACGCACACGCGCGACCTTCCGCAGCGCCGAGTTCGGCTTCTTGGGGGTGGTGGTGAACACACGCGTGCAGACGCCACGACGCTGAGGCGAAGCCTCAAGAGCCGGCGTCTTCGTCTTTTCGACCTTGTCCTGCCGGCCCTTACGGACCAGCTGCTGGATCGTAGGCACTACTTCTCCGGTTTCTGTGTGCCGTATGAGTAAAGCTAACCTGGAACTTTGCCGACCCACGCGGTCGGGTGTGTCGAATCCCGCAGACTCCTGCCTTACGGCGAGAGGGGCACGGATTGCGGTGTGACCTTGATCGAAACTCACCGCGCGGACATCGGCACGCGCGGGAGCCCAGGCACACCCCAGGCACAAGGTCTGAGCGTACCTACCTCACGGAGCTGGGTCAAAACAAATGCGATGGCGCGCGACACGCCGGACTTGTCCCTTGCCACGGCTTACCTGAGCGAGCCCTTCCGCTTTTCCTTCACCGCGCCCGTGCCGGCCCTCCTGAACGCGCCTCACGGCGCCCGCGGGCGCGTACGACGGCCGGACCGGCACCCCTCCCCCACGACGCCGAAAGGCGGCCACCCCCAAGGGGTGACCGCCCTTCAACTAGAGCTGCTCGCTCACTGGTTGTACGGACCGTAGTCGTAGTCCTCCAGCGGGACGGCCTGGCCGGAGCCGGTGCCGAACGGCGAGTAGTCGATGTCGTCGTAGCCGACGGCCGAGTACATCGCGGCCTTGGCCTCCTCGGTCGGCTCGACCCGGATGTTGCGGTAGCGGGACAGGCCCGTACCGGCCGGGATGAGCTTACCGATGATGACGTTCTCCTTGAGCCCGATGAGGCTGTCGGACTTGGCGTTGATCGCCGCGTCCGTCAGGACTCGGGTCGTCTCCTGGAAGGAGGCGGCCGACAGCCAGGACTCCGTCGCCAGCGAGGCCTTGGTGATACCCATCAGCTGCGGACGACCGGAGGCCGGGTGGCCGCCCTCCTGGACCACACGACGGTTCTCGTGCTCGAACTTCGAGCGCTCGACCAGCTCGCCGGGCAGGAGCTCGGCGTCGCCCGACTCGATGATCGTCACGCGGCGCAGCATCTGCCGGATGATGATCTCGATGTGCTTGTCGTGGATCGACACACCCTGCGAGTTGTAGACCTTCTGGACCTCGCCGACCAGGTGGACCTGGACCGCGCGCTGACCGAGGATCCGGAGCACGTCGTGCGGGTTGGTGGCACCCACGGTGAGCTTCTGGCCCACCTCGACGTGATCGCCCTCGGCCACCTGGAGCCGGGCGCGCTTCGAGATCGGGTACGCCGTCTCGTCGCTGCCGTCGTCCGGGGTGACGATGATCTTCTTTGTCTTCTCGGTCTCCTCGATGCGGACGCGGCCCGCGGCCTCGGAGATCGGGGCGACACCCTTCGGCGTACGAGCCTCGAAGAGCTCGACGACACGGGGCAGACCCTGGGTGATGTCGTCACCGGCCACACCACCGGTGTGGAAGGTACGCATCGTCAGCTGCGTGCCGGGCTCACCGATGGACTGGGCGGCGATGATGCCGACCGCCTCACCGATGTCGACCAGCTTGCCGGTGGCCAGCGAACGGCCGTAGCAGTACGCACACGTGCCGACCGCGGACTCACAGGTCAGGACCGAGCGGGTCTTGACCTCCTCCACGCCGTTGGCGACCAGCGCGTCGATGAGCACGTCACCGAGGTCGACGTTGGCCGGCGCGATGACCTTGCCGTCGACGACGACGTCCTCGGCGAGCATGCGGGCGTACACCGAGGTCTCGACGTCCTCGGCCTTCCGCAGCACACCGTCGGCGCCCTTCTCGGCGATCCGCAGCTTCAGACCGCGGTCGGTGCCACAGTCCTCCTCGCGGATGATGACGTCCTGGGAGACGTCCACCAGACGACGCGTCAGGTAACCGGAGTCGGCGGTACGAAGGGCGGTGTCCGCCAGACCCTTACGGGCACCGTGCGTGGAGATGAAGTACTCCAGTACGGACAGGCCCTCACGGAACGACGCCTTGATCGGACGCGGGATGGTCTCGTTCTTGGCGTTGGACACCAGACCACGCATACCGGCGATCTGACGCATCTGCATCATGTTTCCGCGAGCACCCGAGTTCACCATCATGTAGATGGGGTTGGTCTTCGGGAAGTTCGCGTTCATCGCCTCGGCGACCTCGTTGGTCGCGCGGGTCCAGATGGTGATGAGCTCGTTGGTGCGCTCGTCCTTGGTGATCAGACCGCGCTCGTACTGCTTCTGGACCTTCTCGTCCTGAGCCTCGTACGAAGCGACGATCTCCTTCTTCGCCTCGGGGACGACGACGTCGGAGATGGCCACGGTGACACCGGAACGGGTCGCCCAGTAGAAGCCGGCCGCCTTCAGGTTGTCGAGCGTCGCCGCCACGATCACCTTGGGGTAGCGCTCCGCCAGGTCGTTGACGATCTCGGAGAGCTGCTTCTTGCCCACCGAGTAGTCGACGAACGGGTAGTCCTCGGGCAGCAGCTCGTTGAAGAGCGCGCGGCCCAGGGTCGTACGCAGCCGGAAGCTGTCGCCCGTCTGGTACTCCGGCTCGCCCTCCTCCGCGGCCGGCGGGGTCCAGCCGCGCGGCGGGATGGTGCCCACCGGGAAGCGGATGTCGACCTTCGCCTGCAGCGAGAGCTCACGGGCGTCGAACGCCATGATCGCCTCGGCCGTGGAGCCGAAGGACCGGCCCTCACCGACGACCTCGCGCTCCTCCTCGTCCGTGGTCAGGAAGAAGAGGCCGAGCACCATGTCCTGGGTCGGCATGGTGACCGGACGGCCGTCGGCCGGCTTGAGGATGTTGTTCGAGGACAGCATCAGGATGCGGGCCTCGGCCTGCGCCTCCGCGGACAGCGGCAGGTGCACGGCCATCTGGTCACCGTCGAAGTCCGCGTTGAACGCGGTGCAGACGAGCGGGTGGATCTGAATGGCCTTGCCCTCGACCAGCTGCGGCTCGAAGGCCTGGATGCCGAGGCGGTGCAGGGTGGGAGCACGGTTCAGCAGAACCGGGTGCTCGGCGATGACCTCTTCGAGGACGTCGTACACGACCGTGCGGCCGCGCTCGACCATCCGCTTGGCGCTCTTGATGTTCTGCGCGTGGTTCAGGTCGACCAGGCGCTTCATCACGAACGGCTTGAAGAGCTCCAGCGCCATGGCCTTCGGCAGACCGCACTGGTGCAGCTTCAGCTGCGGACCGACGACGATGACGGAACGCGCGGAGTAGTCCACACGCTTACCGAGCAGGTTCTGACGGAAACGACCCTGCTTACCCTTCAGCATGTCGCTGAGGGACTTCAGCGGGCGGTTGCCGGGACCGGTGACCGGGCGACCGCGACGACCGTTGTCGAAGAGGGCGTCAACAGCCTCCTGAAGCATGCGCTTCTCGTTGTTGACGATGATCTCCGGAGCGCCCAGGTCGAGCAGACGCTTCAGACGGTTGTTGCGGTTGATCACACGGCGGTACAGGTCGTTCAGGTCGGAGGTCGCGAAGCGGCCACCGTCCAGCTGCACCATCGGACGCAGGTCCGGCGGGATGACCGGCACGCAGTCGAGCACCATGCCCTTGGGGCTGTTGCTGGTCTGCAGGAACGCGGAGACGACCTTGAGGCGCTTGAGCGCACGGGTCTTCTTCTGGCCCTTGCCGGTACGGATGATCTCGCGGAGGCGCTCGGCCTCCTCGTCCAGGTCGAAGGACTCCAGGCGCTTCTGCAGGGCAGCGGCGCCCATGGAGCCGTCGAAGTACGTGCCGAAGCGGTCACGCAGCTCGCGGTAGAGCAGCTCGTCGCCCTCGAGGTCCTGGACCTTGAGGTTCTTGAAGCGGTTCCACACCTCGTCGAGACGGTCGATCTCGCGCTGGGCGCGGTCGCGCAGCTGCTTCATCTCGCGCTCGGCGCCCTCGCGCACCTTGCGGCGCACGTCGGCCTTGGCGCCCTCGGCCTCGAGCTCGGCCAGGTCGGTCTCGAGCTTCTTGGCGCGGGCCTCCAGGTCGGAGTCGCGACGGTTCTCGATCTGCTGACGCTCGACGGAGACGTGCGCCTCCAGGGACGGCAGGTCGCGGGTACGACGCTCCTCGTCCACGAACGTGATCATGTACGCGGCGAAGTAGATGACCTTCTCGAGGTCCTTCGGCGCGAGGTCGAGGAGGTAGCCCAGGCGCGACGGGACGCCCTTGAAGTACCAGATGTGGGTGACGGGAGCGGCCAGCTCGATGTGGCCCATCCGCTCACGGCGCACCTTGGCGCGAGTGACCTCGACGCCGCAGCGCTCACAGATGATGCCCTTGAAGCGGACACGCTTGTACTTGCCGCAGTAGCACTCCCAGTCCCGGGTCGGACCGAAGATCTTCTCGCAGAAGAGTCCGTCCTTCTCGGGCTTGAGGGTGCGGTAGTTGATGGTCTCCGGCTTCTTGACCTCGCCGTGCGACCAGGTCCGGATGTCGTCCGCGGTGGCCAGGCCGATCCGCAGCTCGTCGAAGAAGTTGACGTCGAGCACTGTGCGTCAATCCCTCTTTCGGGGTCGTGTCTCAATCATGGTCTGAACGGTCCCGGGGATGGCGGGGGCTCCCCGGAAGGAGCCCCCGCCAGGCCCGTCAGACCTCTTCGACGCTGCTCGGCTCGCGCCGGGACAGGTCGATACCGAGCTCCTCCGCGGCGCGGAAGACGTCCTCATCCGTGTCGCGCATCTCGATGGACATACCGTCCGACGACAGCACCTCCACGTTCAGGCAGAGCGACTGCATCTCCTTGATGAGCACCTTGAAGGACTCGGGGATGCCGGGCTCGGGGATGTTCTCGCCCTTGACGATGGCCTCGTAGACCTTCACGCGGCCGGTCACGTCGTCGGACTTGATCGTCAGCAGCTCCTGGAGGGCGTAAGCGGCGCCGTAAGCCTCGAGCGCCCACACCTCCATCTCACCGAAGCGCTGACCACCGAACTGGGCCTTACCACCCAGCGGCTGCTGGGTGATCATGCTGTACGGACCGGTCGAGCGGGCGTGCAGCTTGTCGTCGACCAGGTGGTGCAGCTTCAGGATGTACATGTAGCCGACGGAGATCGGGTCCGGGAACGGCTCACCGGAGCGGCCGTCGAACAGCCGCGCCTTGCCGGACGGGAGGACCATGCGGTCGCCGTCGCGGTTCGGGATGGTGTTCTCGATCAGACCCGCCAGCTCGTCCTCACGCGCACCGTCGAACACCGGGGTGGCGACGTTCGTACGCGGGGCGACCTGGTCGGCGCCGATGGCCTGCAGGCGCTGCGCCCACTCGTCGCTGAGGCCGGAGACGTCCCAGCCCTGGCTGGCGAGCCAGCCGAGGTGGATCTCCAGGACCTGTCCCGGGTTCATTCGGGACGGCACACCGAGCGGGTTGAGGATGATGTCGACCGGGGTGCCGTCCTCCAGGAACGGCATGTCCTCGATCGGCAGGATCTTCGAGATGACGCCCTTGTTGCCGTGACGGCCGGCGAGCTTGTCACCGTCGGTGATCTTGCGCTTCTGCGCCACGTACACGCGGACCAGCTGGTTCACGCCCGGGGGCAGCTCGTCGCCCTCTTCGCGGTCGAAGACGCGGACGCCGATGACCTTGCCGGTCTCGCCGTGCGGCACCTTCAGGGAGGTGTCACGGACCTCGCGGGCCTTCTCACCGAAGATCGCACGGAGCAGGCGCTCCTCCGGCGTCAGCTCGGTCTCACCCTTGGGCGTGACCTTGCCGACGAGGATGTCGCCGGCGACGACCTCGGCACCGATCCGGATGATGCCGCGCTCGTCGAGGTCGGCGAGGACCTCCTCGGAGACGTTCGGGATGTCCCGGGTGATCTCCTCCGGGCCGAGCTTGGTGTCACGGGCGTCGACCTCGTGCTCCTCAATGTGGATCGAGGAGAGGACGTCGTCCTGCACGAGGCGCTGCGACAGGATGATCGCGTCCTCGTAGTTGTGACCCTCCCACGGCATGAACGCCACGAGCAGGTTCTTGCCGAGGGCCATCTCGCCCTCTTCGGTCGCCGGACCGTCGGCCAGGACCTGGCCCTCGATCACGCGGGCGCCCTCGTCGACGACGACCTTCTGGTTGACCGACGTGCCCTGGTTCGACCGGGAGAACTTGGCGATGCGGTACGTGGTGTACGTGCCGTCGTCGTTCGCCACCGTCACGTAGTCGGCGGAGACCTCCTGGACGACACCGTCCTTCTCGGCCTTGATGACGTCACCGGCGTCGACCGCGCAGCGGTACTCCATGCCGGTGCCGACGAGCGGGGCCTCGGCGGTGATCAGCGGCACGGCCTGACGCATCATGTTCGCGCCCATGAGGGCACGGTTGGCGTCGTCGTGCTCGAGGAAGGGGATCATCGCGGTCGCGACGGACACCATCTGGCGCGGCGAGACGTCCATGTAGTCGACGTCGCCGCCCGGGACGTAGTCGACCTCACCGCCGCGGCGGCGGACCAGGACGCGGCCCTCGGCGAAGCGGAGGTCGTCCGTCAGCGGGGCGTTGGCCTGCGCGATGACGAAGCGGTCCTCCTCGTCGGCCGTCAGGTAGTCGACGTCGTCGGTGACCTGGCCGTCGATGACCTTGCGGTACGGCGTCTCGACGAAGCCGAACGCGTTGACGCGGCCGTACGAGGCGAGCGAGCCGATCAGACCGATGTTCGGGCCTTCGGGCGTCTCGATCGGGCACATGCGGCCGTAGTGAGACGGGTGCACGTCTCGGACCTCGAAGCCGGCCCGCTCACGGGACAGACCACCCGGGCCGAGCGCGGACAGACGACGCTTGTGCGTCAGCCCGGACAGCGGGTTGTTCTGGTCCATGAACTGCGACAGCTGGCTGGTGCCGAAGAACTCCTTGATGGAGGCGACGACCGGCCGGATGTTGATCAGCGTCTGCGGCGTGATCGCCTCGACGTCCTGGGTCGTCATGCGCTCGCGCACGACGCGCTCCATACGAGCCAGACCCGTGCGGACCTGGTTCTGGATGAGCTCGCCGACGTTGCGCAGACGACGGTTGCCGAAGTGGTCGATGTCGTCGGTCTCGACGACGACCGACTGGCCGTTGTCGCCGACGGTCTCGGTCTCACCGGCGTGCAGCTTCACCAGGTACTTGATCGTCGCGATGATGTCCTCGACGGTCAGGATGCCCGCGTCGAGCGGAGCGTCCGCACCCAGCTTCTTGTTCACCTTGTAGCGGCCGACCTTCGCGAGGTCGTAGCGCTTCGGGTTGAAGTAGAGGTTCTCGAGCAGCGTCTGCGCGGCCTCACGCGTGGGCGGCTCGCCCGGACGCAGCTTGCGGTAGATGTCGAGCAGCGCGTCGTCCTGGCCCTGGGTGTGGTCCTTCTCCAGGGTGGCGCGCATGGACTCGTACTCGCCGAACTCCTCGAGGATCTGCTCGGTGGTCCAGCCGAGCGCCTTCAGGAGGACGGTGACGGACTGCTTGCGCTTGCGGTCGACACGGACGCCGACCATGTCACGCTTGTCGATCTCCATCTCCAGCCAGGCACCCCGGGACGGGATGATCTTGGCCGAGAAGATGTCCTTGTCGGACGTCTTGTCGATGGAGGAGTCGAAGTACACACCCGGCGAACGAACGAGCTGCGACACGACGACACGCTCGGTGCCGTTGATGCAGAAGGTGCCCTTGTTCGTCATGAGCGGGAAGTCGCCCATGAAGACCGTCTGGGACTTGATCTCGCCGGTCTCGTTGTTGGTGAACTCGGCGGTGACGAAGAGCGGCGCCGCGTACGTGAAGTCGCGCTCCTTGCACTCGTCGATCGAGTTCTTCGGGGGCTCGAAGCGGTGGTCGCGGAAGGTCAGCGACATCGACCCGGAGAAGTCCTCGATCGGGGAGATCTCCTCGAAGATCTCCTCCAGACCGGACTTGGTGGGGACGTCCTGACCGGACTCCAGAGCCTCCTCGACCCGACTCTGCCAAGCGGTGTTGCCGAGCAGCCAATCGAAGCTCTCGGTCTGCAGCGCGAGCAGGTTCGGAACCTCGAGGGGCTCCTTGATCTTTGCAAAGGAGATGCGCAGCGGGGCGGTGCTGGCGCCGTTGTTCGTATTGGCAGTCGAGGCGTTGCGCGAGGCGGCCAAGAGGGGGTCCTTCCGAGGGCTCGGACTCACTACGCGCGTACCGGTCCCATACCGAGCGACGAAAGAGAAATCCCAGGTCAGGGAGGTTCAATCGACTCTGCTCAGGTGCGGGCATGCCCCTGGTGACGGGCAGGAGGCAGCTAACAGGCAGCGCAAAGGGTCAGTGTAGCCACTCGGCCCACTGATGTCCAGAGCGGGTTTTATTGAGACCCACGAACACCTCAGAGTCCTACTGTTGTCGGCTCCAGCGGCAGACCCCTCGCCGCTGGGCGCATATCCACACTGCCCTGTTCGCCATCGATCCATGCCTCGGATTCGGATCGATGTGACGACGCGTCCTGAGAATTGCGCGCTGCGTGCGGTTCGTCAAGGCCCCCCTGCCCAAACCGGGCTGCCGCGAACGTCACCCTGGGGGCACCGGAGGCACAACGAAGATCACCATACCCGCGCGTGCTGTCAGTGCAAGGCAGCCGTCACGGGAACGCCGAAGGGCGACCACCCACATGGGTGATCGCCCTTCAGTGTGTGCGCGTTACAGCGCGAGAGCCTCGCGGCTCGAAAGAGTCAGACGACTCGTGAGGTCACTTGACCTCGACGGAGGCGCCGGCGCCCTCGAGGGCCTCCTTGGCCTTGTCCGCGGCGTCCTTGGCGACCTTCTCGAGGACCGGCTTCGGGGTGCCGTCGACGAGGTCCTTGGCCTCCTTCAGGCCCAGGGAGGTCAGCTCACGCACGACCTTGATGACCTGGATCTTCTTGTCGCCGGCGCCGGTGAGGATGACGTCGAACTCGTCCTTCTCCTCGGCGGCAGCGGCACCCTCGCCACCGGCGGCACCGCCGGCGACGACGACCGGCGCGGCAGCGGCGGCGGTGACGTCGAACTTCTCCTCGAAGGCCTTCACGAACTCGGAGAGCTCGATGAGGGTCATCTCCTCGAACTGCGCGAGCAGGTCTTCCTGGCTGAGCTTCGCCATGATGGCGGTCCTTCCACTAATTCGGCTGGTGCCGGATGTACATGTGAGGCGGGCGTACGTTCGGGCCCGCTGCGGCCACCGCGTCTAGGCGTACCTAGACGAGCGCGGCCATGACGCGAGCCGAATTACTCGGCACCGCCCTGCTCGTCCTGCTTGGCGCGAAGAGCGTCCACGGTGCGGACGAGCTTCGACGGCAGAGCCTGGAAGACGGAGGCAGCCTGCGACTGCTTCGCCTTGAAGGCACCGGCCAGCTTGGACAGCAGAACCTCGCGGGACTCGAGGTCCGCAAGCTTCTTGATCTCGTCGGCGGACAGCGCCTTGCCGTCAAGGACACCGCCCTTGATGACGAGATTCGGGTTCTCCTTGGCGAAGTCACGAAGACCCTTCGCCGCCTCGACCGGGTCACCGGTGACGAAGGCGACAGCCGTCGAGCCCTGAAGGTGCTCGTCCAGCTGAATCCCGGCCTCATTGGCCGCGATCTTGGTCAGCGTGTTCTTCACCACTCGGTACTGAGCGTTCTCGCCGAGAGAACGGCGCAGCTGCTTGAGCTGAGCCACGGTCAGTCCGGTGTAAGAGGTGACAACAGCTGCGTTGGAGTCACGCAGCTTCTGCGTGATCTCTTCGACGGCTGCGACCTTGTCGGACGTCGCCATGTGCCTCGGCCTCCTTCCGGGGTGATGATCCTCGACTGACCTTTCGATCAGCCGCGTACGCCGGACCGCCTGAATCAGGCACGTAGAAGGGGGCGTCTGCACAAAACGAAACGCCCCGGCATAGGTGCACGGGGCGTGAGCTCGACCGGACGGAATCCGTCCAGGAGCGCTTCCACTGTCACCTACGCGGGTCGTCCGCAGTCAGCGGATCCTTCGGCCACCGCACCCTCAAACTGAGCGCACAGCAACGACCAGCGGTCTTTGGCTTCTGTAGGAGAGTACGCGAGCAGGGCCTCGACGGGCAAATCCGCCCCCGAGACCCTGCCGCGACTGTCATTCCAAGGCCGTTACTGCTGCGGCTGCTGCTTCATCAGGTCCTTGACGTTGACCGTGTCGTCCGCCGGGGGCTGCTCGGCGGTGACGTCCACGCCGTAGTCGCTGTAGTAGACGGTCTGGGAGAACTCGCCGTTCTTCATCTTGGCCTCTTCGGTCTTCTTGACCAGCAGGTCCTGGTCGTTGACCCAGATGTCGATCTTCTCGGTGGTCATCCCCGCGTCCTGCAGCTGCTTACGCAGATCCGCGGCCGCCTTCTCGTCCATGTTCGCGTTCTTCGCCGTCAGGTCGGCGACGTCGACCGTGCCGGAGTAGTGCGTGGCGTTGACGCCGCGGACCTTCTCCTCGCCGACGCGCTTCACGTCGCCGGAGGCGAGCAGCATCTTCACGGTCTGGTTCGGCGTGGAGCTCTGCATCTGGTTCTTCAGCGCCGCGCCGGCCGCTCCGCCCATCTCGGCGAGCGTCTCGTAGTCGTACTCGATCCAGTGCTTGCCGCCCGAGGCCGCCGCGAACTTGTCCCCCATGTTCGCGTAGTAGCCGTTCTTCAGGTAGCGGTAGTCGATCGTGGTGTCGCCGGCCTGCTGCATCTGGTCGGCCATCGGGCCGTCGGTGAACGTCATGCGCAGGTTGCCGGTGACGCCGTCCGACCAGTCGAGGCCGCCCTTCATCTCCATGCTGCCCTGGGCGCCCATGGTGGTCGTGCCGTCCACCCGGGCGGAGTCGGCGTCCTGCGTCTTGTCGTCGACCGTACGCAGGGCTGCGAGCGGGTTGAGCGCGCCGCCGCCCTCGCTCTCCCCCTCGGCCTGGCCCTTGCCCGCGGAGCCTCCCCCGCAGGCCGCCACACCGGTCAGAGCGGCTGCCGCCGCGATCGAGACACACGCGCGGCGCACGGTGCTGCTCTTCATCTGTCCCACCCCTAGAGAGATCCGATCGTTCGGCCAGCACGGTAGCGGGTGCCACCGACAGACGCGGACGGGCCCCGCACCTCGGAAGGTGCGGGGCCCGTCTGCGAGACACGTACGCGACGCGGCTACCGGGGAGTCACAGGACTCAGACGGCGGCCGGGTCCTCCTCGACGAGGAGGTTGCGGGTGCGGTTCGGGTCGAGCGGAATGCCGGGGCCCATCGTGGTGGTGAGCGCGGCCTTCTTGATGTAGCGGCCCTTGGCGGCGGAGGGCTTCAGACGAAGCACCTCCTCGAGGGCGGCGCCGTAGTTCTCCACCAGCTTGGTGTCGTCGAAGGACACCTTGCCGATGATGAAGTGGAGGTTCGAGTGCTTGTCGACGCGGAACTCGATCTTGCCGCCCTTGATCTCGTTGACCGCCTTGGCGACGTCGGGCGTCACGGTGCCGGTCTTCGGGTTGGGCATGAGACCACGCGGACCGAGCACGCGGCCGAGGCGGCCGACCTTGCCCATGAGGTCCGGGGTGGCGACGACGGCGTCGAACTCGTTGAGGCGGTTGCCCGCCGCGATCTCGGCGATCAGCTCGTCGGAGCCGACGATGTCGGCGCCCGCGGCTTCCGCGGCCGCAGCACGGTCACCGGTCGCGAAGACCAGGACCCGGGCGGTCTTGCCGGTGCCGTGCGGGAGGTTCACGGTGCCACGGACCATCTGGTCGGCCTTGCGCGGGTCAACACCCAGGCGGAAGGCGACCTCGACGGTGCCGTCGAACTTGGTCGCGGAGGTCTCCTTGGCGAGACGGACGGCCTCGAGCGGGGCGTAGAGCTTGTCCCGGTCGATCTTGGCGTCCGCAGCGCGGAGAGTCTTGCTGCGCTTCACTTCTACTCCTGAGGTTCAGGTATGGAGTTCGTGGTCCGGGCCGCGCATGGCCCTGCCACTTGAGGTCAGACGGGGTTGAGGTCAGCCCTCGACCGTGATGCCCATGGAACGGGCGGTGCCGGCGATGATCTTGGACGCGGCGTCCAGGTCATTGGCGTTGAGGTCGGGCATCTTGGTGGTGGCGATCTCGCGGACCTGCGCCTCGGTGATCTTGGCGACCTTGGTCTTGTGCGGCTCGCCGGAGCCCTTCTCGACACCAGCGGCCTTGAGGATCATCTTGGCGGCCGGCGGGGTCTTGGTGATGAAGGTGAAGGAACGGTCCTCGTAGACCGTGATCTCCACCGGGATGACCCAACCGCGCTGCGACTCGGTCGCGGCGTTGTAGGCCTTGCAGAACTCCATGATGTTGACGCCGTGCTGACCCAGCGCGGGGCCGACCGGCGGAGCCGGGTTGGCGGCGCCGGCCTGGATCTGGAGCTTGATGAGCCCCGTGACCTTCTTCTTCTTGGGAGGCATTGCTCTCTCCGGGTCCTAGTGAGAGTGATCCGCCTTCACCCGATCATCCGGATGGAGGCATACCGCACAACGATAACGGGTATAGCAGTGCGGCTAAAAACCGAGCAGGTCAGACCGGCTTCGAGAGCCTGTCTGACCTGGTCGGAAGCGTACGGTCCGGAAGGACTGGATCCGTTCTCTGGATCCGTTCTTCTGGATCAGTTCTTCTGGATCTGGTCGAAGCTCAGCTCGACCGGGGTCTCGCGGCCGAAGATCTCGACGAGGCCCTTGACCTTCTTCGAGTCGGCGTTGATCTCGTTGATCGTCGCCTGCAGCGTCGCGAACGGGCCGTCGGTGACGGTGACCGAGTCACCGACCTCGAAGTCGAGGACCTGGACCTCGACCTTGCGGGCCGGAGCCGGCTTGCCCTCGGCCTCGGCGGCCTCACGCGCGGCCTTCTCCTCGGCCTCCGGGGCGAGCATCTTGACGATCTCGTCCAGGGTCAGCGGGTACGGGTCGTAGGCGTTGCCCACGAAGCCGGTGACGCCGGGGGTGTTGCGGACGACGCCCCAGGACTCGTTCGTCAGGTCCATGCGCACCAGCACGTAGCCGGGGAGCTTGTTCTGACGGATGGTCTTGCGCTCGCCGTTCTTGATCTGCGCGACCTCTTCCTGCGGCACCTCGGCCTGGAAGATGAAGTCCTCGACGTTCAGCGAGACGGCGCGCTGCTCGAGGTTGGTCTTCACGCGGTTCTCGTAACCGGCGTAGGTGTGGATGACGTACCACTCGCCGGGGAGCGTGCGCAGTTCCTCGCGCAGGGCGGCGATCGGGTCGACCGGCTCGGCCTCTTCGACGGTCTCCGCGGCGACCTCGTCCTCGGCGGTCTCCGCCTCGGCCTCGGCCTCGTCCTCGATCTGCACCGCGGCCTCCTCGGCGGGCTCGCCCGCCGCGAGGTCGGCAGCCTCGGCCTCGTCCGGCTCCTCGGCGTCCGCCGCCTCGACGATGTCGAGCTGGTCCTCCACGGACTCCGCCGACTCGATGGCGTCGTTCAGGTTCGGGTCAGACACGGTGGCTGCTTCTTCCTGGATACAGATGGGTGGAACGCGCGAAACGGGCGCCGGGACCGGCGCCCTCCGCTCGGCTGTTAGCCGAAGACGTACTTGACGGCCTGCGAGAAGCCATAGTCAAGCACGGTCACCAAGGCGATCATGATGACAACGAAGACAATCACCACTGTGGTGTATGTCGTGAGCTGGCTGCGAGTGGGCCAGACGACCTTGCGGAGCTCCGCGACGATCTGCCGGTAGAAGAGCGCGAGCCGGCCCAGAGGACCCTTCTTGCCGCGCTTACCGCCCTTGCGGGACTTCTTCTTGGAGTCGGTCGCCTCGTCCGGGGCATCAGGCGTGTCGATGGAGCCCACGGCGTCCGTCACTCTTTCTCACCTGATTCCGGGTCGTGGCCGTGCCGCGCCCGGTGGAGCCGCACGGCGGTGCTTTGCAGTACGTACATGCGCACACATCCTGGCGAAAGGTGTGTGTAGCAGGGCCGGAGGGACTTGAACCCCCAACCGCTGGTTTTGGAGACCAGTGCTCTACCAATTGAGCTACGACCCTTTGGTTTCCCCCAACGTACAGCATCCGTCCCGGTGCACGGAGTGCGCTCGGTGGGCGCCGGCTGTTGAAGGCCAACGAGCGATGAGTGTACGTGGTCCCGGGCCCGGCGTCGAACAGAAAGGGCTGCACCCGTCGGTGAAACCTGTGTACCTCGGTGCTTTCCGGTCTGGAACGATGGGCCTCATGAGCGCTGCAACCTCACCCACCGAACGCCGCATCTCCGCCCGCATCGGCGCGATCTCCGAGTCCGCCACCCTCGCCGTCGACGCCAAGGCCAAGGCCCTCAAGGCCGCCGGGCGCCCGGTGATCGGCTTCGGCGCGGGCGAGCCGGACTTCCCGACGCCGGACTACATCGTCGAGGCGGCCGTCGAGGCCTGCAAGGACCCGAAGTTCCACCGCTACACCCCGGCCGGCGGCCTCCCCGAGCTGAAGGCCGCGATCGCCGCGAAGACGCTGCGCGACTCCGGATACGAGGTCGAGGCCGCGAACGTCCTGGTGACCAACGGCGGCAAGCAGGCCATCTACGAGGCGTTCGCGACGATCCTCGACCCGGGCGACGAGGTCATCGTCCCGACGCCGTACTGGACGACGTACCCCGAGTCGATCCAGCTCGCGGGCGGTGTGCCGGTTTTCGTGACCGCGGACGAGACCACCGGGTACCGGGTGTCGGTCGAGCAGCTGGAAGCAGCCGTCACCGAGAACACCAAGGTGCTGCTTTTCGTCTCCCCGTCGAACCCGACCGGCGCCGTCTACACGCGCGCGCAGGTCGAGGAGATCGGCCGCTGGGGGGCTGAAAAGGGCCTCTGGGTCCTCACGGACGAGATCTACGAGCACCTGGTGTACGGCGAGGCGGAGTTCACGTCGCTGCCGGTGGTCGTGCCGGAGCTGCGCGACAAGTGCATCATCGTGAACGGCGTCGCCAAGACGTACGCGATGACCGGCTGGCGCGTGGGCTGGGTGATCGGCCCGAAGGACGTGGTCAAGGCCGCGACGAACCTGCAGTCGCACGCCACGTCCAACGTGAGCAACGTGGCGCAGGCCGCCGCTATCGCCGCCGTCTCCGGTGACCTGACCGCCGTGGCCGAGATGCGCAAGGCCTTCGACCGGCGCCGCCAGACCATCGTGAAGATGCTCAACGACATCGAAGGCGTGCTGTGCCCGGAGCCGGAGGGCGCCTTCTACGCGTACCCGTCGGTGAAGGGGCTGCTCGGCAAGGAGATCCGCGGCAAGCGTCCGCAGACCTCCGTCGAGCTGGCCGCGCTGATCCTGGACGAGGTCGAGGTCGCCGTGGTGCCGGGCGAGGCCTTCGGCACTCCTGGCTACCTGCGGCTTTCGTACGCACTGGGCGACGAGGACCTGGTCGAGGGCGTCTCCCGGATCCAGAAGCTGCTCGCGGAAGCGCGGTGACAGCGACGGTTCAGGCACGGCGACAGCGAGGGTTTTCCGCGCCGCGGTGACGGTTTTCGCCACGCGTCTCGTCACTCATAGGTGGCCGTTTTTCGATACGGGCCTCCGGCTTCGGCCGGGGGCCCGTTCGTTCGTTCGGGCAAGTGCTCTTTGGTGGTTCGTTGACGGAAAGCGACTATCGGGACGGCAGGTCCGTACGGCAGGATCTTGGGATGGAGCGTGTGCGTGACGTCAGCCTGTTGCCGAAAGCCCATCTGCATCTGCACTTCACCGGGTCGATGCGGCCCACGACGCTGCTCGAGCTCGCGGACAAGTACGGGGTCCATCTCCCCGAGGCGCTGACCACCGGCCAGCCGCCGAAGCTGCGCGCGACGGACGAGCGCGGCTGGTTCCGCTTCCAGCGGCTGTACGACATCGCGCGGTCGTGTCTGCGCGAGCCGGAGGACATCCAGCGCCTGGTCCGTGAGGCCGCGCAGGAGGACCTCGCGGACGGTTCCGGTTGGCTGGAGATCCAGGTCGACCCGACGTCGTACGCGCCTCGGCTCGGCGGGCTGATCCCGGCGCTCGAGATCATCCTGGACGCGGTCGACAGGGCCGCGCGGGAGACCGGGCTCGGGATGCGGGTGCTGGTCGCGGCGAACCGCATGAAGCACCCCCTGGACGCGCGCACGCTGGCCCGGCTCGCGGTGCGGTACGCAGACCGGGGCATCGTCGGCTTCGGGCTCTCCAACGACGAACGGCGCGGTATGGCAAGGGACTTCGACCGGGCCTTCGCGATCGCGCGGGACGGCGGGCTGCTCGCGGCGCCGCACGGCGGGGAGCTGACCGGGCCCGCGTCGGTGCGCGACTGCCTCGACGACCTGCACGCCGCGCGGATCGGGCACGGGGTGCGCGCGGCCGAGGACCCGCGGCTGCTGAAACGACTCGCCGACCGCGGCGTCACCTGCGAGGTGTGCCCGGCGTCCAACGTGGCCCTCGGCGTGTACGAGAAGCCCGAGGACGTCCCGCTGCGGACGCTGTACGACGCCGGCGTCCCGATGGCGCTCGGCGCCGACGACCCGCTGCTCTTCGGCTCACGCCTGGCCGCGCAGTACGAGATCGCGCGGGAGCACCACGGCTTCGACGACTCCCAACTGGCCGAGCTCGCCCGGCAGTCGGTGCGGGGCTCGGCCGCGCCCGCGGAGGTGCGGGAGAAGCTGTTGGCGGGGATCGACGACTGGTTGGGGTGAGGGGGGCGCCGACGTTCGCGCGGGTGGGCGTGAGTGGGTGCTCGCTCACGGCCGGGGCGGGCTGAGTGAGTGCTCACTCAGGCGGACGCCGGGCTGAGTGAGCACTCACTCCCGGCGCCCCGCACCCGCCCCGTGCCGCGCCCACGCGCACGCGCACGCCCGCCAGCGCTCACCGCCCCTGGTCGCTCCCCGGCGCGATCCCCCGCAGCAGCGTGCGGACGAGCGCCTCCGCGAACCCCTGCACGGGAGGCGGCGGCTGGGGCCCGTCCTCGTCGTACGCGAAGGCGCGCTGGGCGCAGGCGCCGAGGAGGAGCGACGCGGCGGCGAAGGTGTCGACACCGGCGGCGATGCGGCCCGCCCGCTGCTCGGCCCTGAGGTAGTCGTCGAGGCCCATGATCGGCATGTGCGGGCCGGTGCCCATGTCGCGCATGGCCGCCACGTGCCGGTCGCGCAGCCGGGTCTCGGCGTACAGCGAGGCCGCGATCGGGAAGCTCTCGTCGTAGAAGCGGGCGGCCGCGTGCGTGATCTCGACGAGGTTCTCCTCCAGGCTGCGCTCCCCCGGGTCCTCGGCGAGGCGGTGGATCAGCGGGGCCAGTTGCGGCAGGCGCTCCTTGAGGACGCCGACGAACAGCTCCTCCTTGCTGGCGAAGTGCTTGTACAGCGCGGCCTCCGAGCAGCCGGCCGCCTTGGCGATCTCCTTGGTGGTGGTGCGGGCGAGGCCGATCGTGCGCATCAACTGGTGCGCCGCGTCGAGGATCCGCTCCCGGGCCGGTTTCTGCATATGGCCTCCCATCGGGCTTGACGAGTGAGTGAGTGCTTACCCACTCTAGGGGTGAGTGAACACTTACCCACCCGGGAGGATGCGACATGAAGCTCACCGTTTTCGGCGCCACCGGAGGGATCGGCCAGGAGGTGGTCAAGCAGGCGCTCGCCGCCGGACACCAGGTCACGGCCGTCGTGCGCGACCCCGCTCGGCTGACGGTCACAGGCGACGCGCTCGACGTGTTCCGCTCGGACCTGCGGGACGCGGAGGCCCTGCGGGAGGCGGTCGAGGGCCGGGACGCGGTGCTGTCCGGACTGGGGGCGCGTTCCAACGCCGACGCCCGCACAGGCATCGCCGCGCGCCTGACCCGCCCGGTGCTGCGCGCGCTCGACGCGACCGGCACGCGCCGCTTCGTCGCCGTGACCGCGGGCCCGCTCGCCCCCGAGCCGGACGACCAGAAGTTCCTGCACCGCAGCGTGGTCGTGCCGCTGATCAACAAGGTCCTGAAGCCGGTGTACGACGACCTGAAGGCGATGGAGGCGGAGGTGCGGAGCAGCGCCACGGACTGGACGTTCGTACGCCCGCCGAAGCTGCTCGACCGCCCGCTCACCGGGACGTACCGCACCGCCCTGAACGTGAATCTGCGGGGCGGCAGCACCATCGGGCGGGCGGACGTGGCGCACGCGATGCTGGCGCTGTCGGACGACCCGGCGACGGTCAAGCAGGGCGTGAGCGTCGCCTACTAGCCGCCCTGCCAGCCGCCCCGCGGAGTGCCGTTACAGGCTGACGCCCACCGTCACCGGCTCGTTGACCAGCGTGATCCCGAAGGCGTCCCGGACGCCGGCGACGACCTCGCGGGCCAGCGCCAGCAGGTCCTCGGTGGTCGCCTCGCCGCGGTTGGTGAGGGCGAGCGTGTGCTTGGTGGAGATGCGAGCCGGGCCCTCGCCGTACCCCTTCACGAAGCCCGCCTTGTCGATGAGCCAGGCCGCCGACGTCTTCACGTGGCCGTTCCCGTCGGGGAAGGCGGGCGGCTGGGCGTCGGCCCCGAGGCGGTCGAGCACGCGCGCGTGGAACGCGGTGAACTCGCCCTCCGTGAGGATCGGGTTGGTGAAGAAGGAGCCGGCCGACCAGGTGTCGTGGTCCTCCGGGTCGAGCACCATGCCCTTGCCCGCGCGGAGCTTGAGGACCGTCTCGCGGGCGCTCGCCAGCGGCACGCGGTCCCCGGCCTCGACGCCCAGGGCGCGGGCCGTCTCCGCGTACTTCAGCGGGGCGCTCAGCCCGTCCGCGTCCTCGAGCTCGAAGCGCACGCGCAGCACCACATAGCGCTCGGGGTCGGCCTTGAAGCGGCTGTGGCGGTACGAGAACGCGCAGTCGGCGTTCCGCAGCGTGACGGTCTCGCCGGCCCGGCGGTCGTACGCCACGACCTCGGTGATCGTCGAGGAGACCTCCTGGCCGTACGCCCCGACGTTCTGGATGGGGGTCGCGCCGGCGGAGCCGGGGATTCCGGCGAGGCACTCGACGCCCGCGAGTCCGGCCTCGACGGTGCGCGCCACGGCGTCGGTCCAGACCTCGCCGGCGGCCAACTCCAGCTTCGTGCCGTCCAGTTCGAAGCCCTTGGTGGCGATACGCAGGGCTGTGCCGTCGAAGCCCTTGTCGCTGATCACGAGGTTGCTGCCGCCGCCGATGACGAGCAGGGGGGTGCCCGAGGCGTCGGCCTCGCGCACTGCGGAGATCACCTCGGCGTCGGACGTCGCGGTGATCAGGCGGGTGGCGGGCCCGCCGAGCCGGAAGGTGGTCAGCGGGGCGAGCGGGGCGTCGTGGAGTTGCTGCACGCGCTCAAGGGTACGGTCCGGGACCGACAACGCCGGTCCCGGACCGCGAGAGGTGCTGCGGTGCGCCTCAGGCGAGGCGTACGACGGCCCGGGACATGCCCAGGACCTTCTGGCCCGCGCTCATGGCGGTGAGGTCGACGCGGACGGTGCGGGCGTCGTCGTCGAGCTTGGCCGCGACCTTGCCGCTGACCTCGATGACCGCGCCCTCGTCGTCGTTCGGGACGACGACCGGCTTGGTGAAGCGGACGCCGTACTCCGCGACCGAGGCGGGGTCGCCGACCCAGTCGGTGACGACGCGGATCGCCTCGGCCATGGTGAACATGCCGTGCGCGATGACGTCGGGGAGGCCGACTTCCTTGGCGAACTTCTCGTTCCAGTGGATGGGGTTGAAGTCGCCGGAGGCGCCCGCGTAGCGCACGAGTGTGGCGCGGTTCACCGGGAAGGTCTGCGCGGGGAGTTCGGTGCCGACCTCGACGTCCTCGTACCGGATCTTCGCCGTGGTGCTCGGTGTGGTCATCGTCACGCCTCCTCTGCCGCGCGGGCGACGAGCTTGGTCCAGGCGGTCACGACGTGCTCACCGGCCTCGTCGTGCACGTCGCCGCGAATGTCCAGGATGTCGTTGCCCGCCATCGACTTGATCGCCTCGATGGTCGTGGTGACGCTGAGCCGGTCGCCGGCGCGCACCGGGCGGGTGTACGCGAACTTCTGGTCGCCGTGCACCACGCGGCTGTAGTCGAGGCCGAGTTGGGGGTCCTCGATGACCTGTCCGGCCGCCTTGAAGGTGATCGCGAAGACGAAGGTCGGCGGGGCGATCACATCGGGGTGGCCGTAGGCCTTGGCCGCCTCGGTGTCGGTGTACGCCGGATTCGCGTCACCGACCGCCTCCGCGAATTCACGGATCTTCTCGCGGCCCACCTCATAGGGGGCGGTGGGCGGGTAGGTCCGCCCCACGAAGGACTGGTCGAGCGCCATGGACTCGGCACCTCCTGTGTTTTTCGCGGTATTCCGCAGTTCCTGCCTCACCCGCGTCGGCGATCGCGGGTGGTAACGACACGAGGCCGCCCCCTGGAAAGGGGGCGGCCTCGCATTCGAGCCTGATTCAGCGCGTTTCGCGGTGCGCCGTGTGCGAGTTGCAGCGCGGGCAGTGCTTCTTCATCTCAAGACGGTCCGGGTTGTTGCGCCGGTTCTTCTTGGTGATGTAGTTCCGCTCCTTGCACTCCACGCAGGCCAGCGTGATCTTCGGGCGGACGTCGGTGGCAGCCACGTGAGTGCTCCTTGACGGACGGATGGACGAATGAAACGGATGAACGCAGAAAAGAGTAGCCGACCGGAGGACCGACCCCACAATCGGCTACTGTCAGTAGCGGTGACCGGACTTGAACCGGTGACACAGCGATTATGAGCCGCTTGCTCTACCGACTGAGCTACACCGCTTTGATGCGAGGCCCTCACCCGAAGGTGAGGGATCCACACCAGAGCCCCAATGCGGAATCGAACCGCAGACCTTCTCCTTACCATGGAGACGCTCTACCGACTGAGCTATTGGGGCGAGCGATGAAGACATTACACGGTCGGCTGCCGTTCGCCCAAATCCGTTCCTGAGCACCCCGGCCAGGCGATCACCACAGGCGTCTCCGTCGTCCCGCCCCTGGTCGTGCACCACACCGGTACGACTATTCCGCTCCTCCGCGAAGCGGCGTGATCGGCGGCCTAGGCTCGGGACACGCCGCGTGATCTTGACCGAACGCCGTCTCGGACGCCGTCCTGGACACGGCCTTGTACGCCGTCTTGATCGAACGCCGCGTCTTCCCCACCGCTCGAAGCCATGCCCGGGAGCGCGATGCCCGACAGCCAGCCGCAGCCACCGCACCACGACGGCGCCGCCGAGGACACGGCCTCCCTCCTGCTCTGCGGAGCCACTCTCGTCGACGGCAGGACCGTGGACGTACGGCTCGGCAGGGGGCGTATCGAGGCGGTCGGCACCGCGGGCAGCCTGACCGCGCACACCGCGCGCGTGGACCTGAACGGCTACCTCCTGCTGCCCGCCCCCGCGGAGCCGCACGCGCACAGCGACACCGCGCTCACCGCGGACTGCGACGGCCCCGCGGGGCAGGAGCCGCAGGACGTGCAGCGGCGCACCACGGAGGCCGCGCTCCTGCAACTCGGCCACGGGGCGACGGCGTTGCGCAGTCATGTGCGGATCGGCGACGTGCAGGGCCTGGGGGCGATGGAGGCGGCACTGCAGTCGCGCAGGTCGCTGCGCGGGCTCACGGACCTGACGACGGTCGCCGTACCGCGGCTGCTGACCGGGGTCGCGGGCGCGGACGGTCTGGCGATGCTGCGGGACGCCCTGAAAATGGGCGCCTCTGTGGTGGGCGGTTGTCCGGACCTGGATCCGGATCCGACGGGGTACGTCGAGGCGGTGCTGGAAGTCGCCGCGGAGCACGGCTGCCCGGTGGACCTGCACACCGACGGCGCCGATCCGGCCCGGCTCGCCCGCCTCGCGGCCATGGCGGGCGGGCTGCGCTCCGGTGTGACCGTCGGGCCGTGCGGCGGGCTCGGCCGGATGCCCGCGCAGGTGGCCGCGCGTACCGCCGAGGCGCTCGCGGCGGCCGATGTCTCCGTGCTGTGCCTGCCGCAGGGCGACTGCGGCGGGCTGGAGCGGCGGGGCTCATCGGTGGCGCCCGTACGGCTGCTCAGGGCGGCCGGGGTGCGGGTCGCGGCGGGGAGCGGGGCGCTGCGGGACGTGGCCAATCCGGTGGGGCGCGGGGACCCGCTGGAGGCGGCGTACCTGCTGGCCGCGCAGCACGGACTGAACGCCGACGAGGCGTACGCGGCGGTGAGTTCGGTGGCCCGGGGGGCGCTGGGGCTGCCGGAGGTGCGCGTGGAGGCCGGTTTCCCCGCGGAGCTGCTGGCGGTGCGCGGTACGCGGCTCTCCGGGGTGCTGTCGCTCGCCTACAGCCGGATCGTGGTGCACCGGGGGCGGGTGGTGGCGCGGACCAGTGCGGTACGGGAGTACTGCGACTCGGCGGTCGCCGTGGCGCTGGACCTGCCGCGGCAGGGGCGGGTGAAGGGCGCGGGCGGGTCCGCTTGAGCGGGAGCCACGCGCGCGTGGTGGCGGTTTTCGCGGCTCGAGAGTCTTGCTTGAGGGTCTTGCTCGGGGGTCTTGCTTCAGGGGGTTGAAGGCGCTGCACGCGCGCGTGGTGGCGGGTTTTGGGGCGGGCGGCCCGGAGCGGGTTTCGCTGCCACGCGCGCGTGCAGGGGGTTTTCGGCGTCAGGAGCCGGCGAAGAGCATGAGGTCGGACGGCTTCAGCTCGGTCGCGTCGGTGGGACGCTCTATCTTCGTCGCCTTGTCGAACTTCAGGGTGAGCGGGAGCTTCGTGCCCTTCTTCAACCCGGCGGACTTGTCCGCGAGTTGGGCCAGGTCGAAGGTGATCTGGCGCAGCTTGCCGTCCTTCAGGACGAAGTCGACCTTGACCGGCTTCTTCGGGACGGACTTGAAGTCGTCGGCCGTCGGCAGGTCGGTACCGGGCGGCAGGTCGCTCGCCATCGGCTCCAGCTTCTCGGCGAGGCGGGTGAGCAGGGAGCGGGCGTTGGCCTTCGCGGTGATCCGGGTCGTGCCGTCGGAGTCGCCGTTGTCCTTGAAGGTGACCTCGCGTGCGAGGACGTGCCGGATGCCCTTCAGGAGCTTGGCCTGCGTCTTGTCGTCGAGGCCGGACTCGTCCCGGGCCGGTCCGGGGAGGGTGCTCGGGTCGATCTTGACCCACTTACCCTCGAGCGCGCTGCGCAGGGCGCCGGCCTCCGCGGGGAGGTCGTCGGGCGAGGGCATCGGGGTGGCGGCGACCTTGCCGAGGGCGGCCAAGTCGGCGCGGTAGTAGGTGTCCTGGCCGAAGGCGCGGTACTCGACGAGCATGCCGTCGGCGCCGGTGATGCGCATCGACGTACCGGTGAGGTCCTTCTCGTCGGCGTCGGCGATGGGCTTCTTCGCCTGCATGGAGAGGTGCAGGCGGGCCTTGCTCAGGAACGTGCCGAAGCCGGGCGGAGGGCCGTCGCTGTTCATGACGTCACTGCCCTTGGCGTCACCGTTCTTGGCGTCGCTCTTGGCGTCGTCGCTCTCCCGGATGAGCTTTTCGAGCGTGGCCGCGTCCGCGTCGAGGCCCAACTCGATGGAGAGCGAACGCTGTTCACCGAGCTGCTCGACGGCGTCGTCGACCTGGCGTGCTGCGGAGACGCTCTCGATCGGGTCGCAGGCCGTGGCGCCCGTGAGGACGACGGCCGCGCAGCCGGTGGCGATCAGGGTCTTGCGTATGGCGCTGATGACTGGCTCCTCTTGAAGATGAACATTCATGTGACTCCCGAGGTGCTGCCGGGGTTGCACGGCGCCTTCGGCCGACGCGGCGTACGGTCGGAAACATGCGGATTGTCATCGCTGGTGGACATGGTCAGATCGCGCTGCGGCTGGAGCGGCTGCTCGCCGCGCGCGGATACGAGGTGGCGGGCCTGATCCGCAACCCCGAGCAAGGCGACGACCTGCGGGACGCGGGCGCCGAGCCGGTGTTGTGCGACCTGGAGTCGGCTTCGGTCGAGGAGGTCGCCGCGCATCTGCAGGGCGCGGGTGCGGCGATCTTCGCCGCGGGTGCGGGCCCGGGCAGCGGCGCGGGCCGCAAGGAGACGGTCGACCGGGCCGCCGCGGTCCTCTTCGCGCAGGCCGCGGAGCGCGCCGGGGTGCGGCGGTACGTGATGGTGTCGGCGATGGGCGCGGATCCGGCGCACGAGGGCGACGAGGTCTTCGACGCGTACCTGCGCGCCAAGGGCGAGGCCGACGCGTACCTGCGCGGGCGCGAGGCGCTGGACTGGACGATCCTGAAGCCCGGCATGCTCACGAACGACGCCGGTACGGGACAGGTCCGCCTGGAGGCCTCGACGGGCCGCGGCCCCGTCCCTCGCGACGACGTGGCGGCGGTCCTGGCAGAGCTGGTGGACACCCCCGGGACGGTCGGCCTGACCCTGGAGCTGGTCAGCGGTTCCACACCGGTCACGGTCGCCGTGAAGGACGTCGCGGGCAACTGAGGGGGCTGGGGCGGGGGTTGGGCGGCTTGGCAGCGCGATGTCGCGGTTCGGGAGCGGTGGGTGCTTCTGAGGCCTACGGTGAAGCGATGACGGTCGTCCAAGCCAATGGGGTCGCCCTGGGCATCGAGTCCTTCGGTGACGACGAAGCGCCCCTGGTCCTGCTCGCGGGCGGGACGACGATGCTCTCCTGGCCCGACGCGCTCTGCACCCGCCTGGCCGCCGCCGGGCGGCGCGTGGTCCGCTACGACCTGCGCGACAGCGGCGCGTCCACGACGGGCGACCCGGAGGCGCCCGCGTACGACTTGCGTGATCTCGCCGCCGACGCCGCCGCCTTGGTGGAGGTGCTGGGTGGCGGGCCGGCGCATCTTGCGGGGATCGGTGTGGGCGGGATGGTCGCGCAGGTGGCGGTGCTCGACCGGCCGGAGGCGTTCTCGGCGCTGACACTCGTCGGCACGCGCGCGGTGGCGCCCGGTCCGCCGGACGACGACCTGCCGGATCACGACGGGCCGACGATGGGCCGGCTGTTCGCACGGCCGATGCCCGACTGGTCCGACCGCGAGGCGGTGGTCGAGTTCGCGGCGTCGGGCGCGGAGATCCTCGGGAACGACCCGGAGTCCGCGCGTACGACCGCTGCGCGGATCTGGGACCGTACGCCCGGCACGGCTCCGGCGGTGCAGATGGCCAACCAGTTGGGGCTGGTGTTCTCGCGGCTCGACTGCACGCCGCGGTGGCGCGAACGGCTGCCGGAGATCGCGGTCCCGACGCTCGTCGTGCACGGCGGCCGCGACCGGTTCTTCCCCGTAGGCAACGGCGAGGCCCTCGCACGCGAGATTCCCGGGGCGCGACTGCTCGTACTGGAGGACGCCGCGAGCGCGATCCCCGAGGGGGCTGTGGAGCGGGTGGCGGGGGCGATGCTGGAGTCGGGGTGAGAGCGCCCTGCGCGGGCGGCCCGCCTGTGGGGCAGCCGTACGACCCCGTTTTTGACCTGTGGACCTCGTGAACGAAGAAACCCCCTCCGCTCTGCGTTTCCGCAGTTCGGAGGGGGTTCCCTCAAGTGTGGCGGCGCCAGGATTCGAACCTGGGAAGGCTGAGCCGGCAGATTTACAGTCTGCTCCCTTTGGCCGCTCGGGCACACCGCCGGGGATGCTGCGTGAAGCGGCCTTGCGGCTGCTCCGTGGCAACGACGTAAACGATACCTGATGCCCGGGGGTGCTTCGCCACCCGATAGATCGCCGACGGGTGCGCAGGTGATGACTAGGCTTGCGGGTGCGGTCCGGGGCCACCGGCCGTATCCCTACGCACCCCGATACAAGGAGCCACAGGACATGGCCGACTCCAGTTTCGACATCGTCTCGAAGGTCGAGCGGCAGGAGGTCGACAACGCCCTCAACCAGGCCGCCAAGGAAATCTCGCAGCGCTACGACTTCAAGGGCACCGGCGCCAAGATCGAGTGGTCCGGCGAGAAGATCCTCATGCAGGCCAACGGCGAGGAGCGCGTCAAGGCCATCCTCGACATCTTCCAGTCCAAGCTGGTGAAGCGCGGCATCTCGCTGAAGTCGCTGGACGCCGGTGAGCCGCAGCTGTCCGGCAAGGAGTTCAAGATCTTCGCCTCCATCGAGGAGGGCATCTCCCAGGAGAACGCGAAGAAGGTCGCGAAGGTCATCCGCGACGAGGGCCCGAAGGGCGTCAAGGCGCAGGTGCAGGGTGACGAGCTGCGGGTGTCCTCGAAGAGCCGTGACGACCTGCAGTCGGTGATCGCCCTTCTGAAGGGCCAGGACTTCGACTTCGCGCTGCAGTTCGTGAACTACCGGTAGGCACGCGCGCGTTGTGCGTGTTTTGAGCGGACGCGAAAGGGCGGACACCGTTGCGGTGTCCGCCCTTTCGCTGTGCGTACGCCTCAGCGCGAGCGGGAGTGGCCGAAGAGCAGGCGGTACGCGATGAGGAGGACCAAGGCGCCGCCGATGGCCGAGACCCAGGTCGTGGCGTCGTAGAAGTCCTTGGCTATGGGGCGGTCGAGGAACTCGGCGGAGAGCCAGCCGCCGATGAAGGCACCCGCGATGCCGATGAGGGTGGTGCCGATCAGGCCGCCCGGGTCGCGGCCGGGCAGCAGGACCTTGGCGACGGCTCCGGCGATGAGCCCGAGAACGATCCAGCTGATGATGCCCATACGGCCGTGACCTGCCTTTCTTGCGTACGCCTGTGAGGCGCCCCTGTGACGTGCTTGTGTGACGTGCTGTCGCTGTTTCAGACGCCGTACGGGGCAGGGGTGGTTGCGAGGCCGGACGACGTGCGGTGCACGACACAACCCGTGCGCAGGCCCCCAGGCTCGGCGCGCGCCGCGTGCGTCAGGCCAGGACGACGTCCACCTGCCGCGCCGTGAGGAACGCGAACAGCTCCTCGAACGTGGCGGGGCGGACGTCCGTACGCGGCTGGACGCCGAGGCAGCGGCGGGCGGTGTCGGCGTCGTGCCAGACGAGGGTGAAGGGGCGGCGGGCGCCGAAGCGGCCGCAGAGGCAGTCGGCGAGGGAGTCGAGGCACCGACCGAAGTACCCGCCGGGCCCGTTGACGGCTTCGCCGAGGGCGCAGTAGAACCCGGCCTCGTCGACGACGTACCGGCCGTCGAGGTGGAACGTGGTGCCGGGCGGGGCGTCCTCGGCGGTGGAGGCGCGGTTGGCGAGGGCCGTGCCGAGCCAGAAGCGGCGGCCCTGTGCGCCGCAGCGGGACCAGAGGTTGGGCAGGGCCGGGCGGCCGTCGGCCCACTGCTCCCACACGTCGTGGGCGGCCGGCGGCGGTCGCTCCGCCAGCGGCTGCAGGGTGAGGTCGACCCTCCCCGGCCCCCGGGCGGACGGGATCCAGGCGGTGACCTCGCCCTCGACGGCGTCCTGGACGGCCTCGCCGGAGCGGTCGAGGCGCCGCAGCACAGCGCTGCCGAGGTCCTCGGCGCCGGACTCCAGCGCCCGGCGGAGGGCGCCTGCCGGCGTGCAGCCGAGGAGGCGCACGGCGATGTCCTGCTGCGTGGGCGGCTCTTCGTACACGCAGGCCAGGTCCTTGGCCGTGCCCCAGGGCAACTCCCTTGCCGTGCCCCAGGGTTCGTCGCCACAGAGGCGGAAGCCCGGGGAGAGCGGCGGGCGTTGCGGGTAGTCGGACTGGTCGGGGAACGGGGTCCCTTCCACGGTCACGTCGAGCAGCGTCAGGTCACGGGCACAGCGGCGCGCGCCGAGGATGCGCACGTCCTGCAGACACCACTCCCCCACTGAACGGCCGGCCTTGTCGAGAAGTTCCAGGGTCAGCAGGCCGAGCGGCGCCGACCCTTCGGACCGCGCCAGGGCGAGCGCCGCGCTCAACTCCCCTTCCGGGGCGCAGCCGAGGAGTTCGTAGCGCTCGCGCGGCGGGGGCGGCGGGTCGGCGAAGAGGCCCTCCACGTCGCCGCAGTGGGCCCAGGTGTCGCCGTACTCCAGCTCCCACGGGTCGTACGCCACCAGGGCGTACCGCGGGCTCTCCACGGGCCTCAGCGGGACGCGAAGGGCTGGTCGGTGGGGACGATCTCGCGGCCGAGGGGCATCAGCGAGACCGGGATCAGCTTGAAGTTGGCGATGCCGAGCGGGATGCCGATGATCGTGACGCACTGGGCGATGCCCGTCACGATGTGCGCCAGGGCCAGCCACCAGCCCGCGAGGACCAGCCACAGGACGTTGCCGACGCAGGAGGGCGCGCCCGCGTCACGGCGCTCGACCGCCATGTACCCGAAGGGCCACAGGGCGTACAGGCCGATGCGGAACGAGGCGATCCCAAAGGGGATGCCGATGATCGTGATGCAGAGGATCAGGCCCGCGGCGAGGTAGCCGAGGAACAGCCAGAAGCCGCTCAGCACGAGCCAGATGATGTTGAGGAGGGTTTTCACTGGTGACGTCCTGCCATCTGCTCGAGTCGGGCGATACGTTCCGCCATCGGCGGGTGGGTGGAGAACAGCTTGGCCATGCCCTGTCCGGGGCGGAACGGGTTCGCGATCATCATGTGGCTGGCCGCTTCGATCTTCGGCTCGGGCGGAAGCGGCAACTGCTGTGTCCCGCGCTCCAGTTTGCGCAGGGCGCTCGCCAGGGCCAAGGGGTCACCGGTGAGTTGGGCGCCGGAGGAGTCCGCCTCGTACTCCCTGGAGCGGCTGATGGCGAGGCGGATCACCGAGGCGGCGATGGGGCCGAGGAGCATGATCAGCAGCATGCCGAAGATGCCCGGCCCTTCACGGTTGCTGTTGCCGCTCGGGATCAGCCAGGCGAAGTTGACCAGGAACATGATCACCGAGGCCAGGGCGCCGGCCACCGAGGAGATCAGGATGTCTCGGTTGTAGACGTGGCTCAGTTCGTGGCCGATGACGCCGCGCAGTTCGCGCTCGTCCAGGATGCGCAGGATTCCTTCGGTGCAGCACACGGCGGCGTTGCGCGGGTTGCGGCCGGTGGCGAACGCGTTGGGCGCCTCGGTGGGCGAGATGTAGAGCCGGGGCATGGGCTGGCGCGCCTGCGTGGAGAGCTCGCGCACCATCCGGTACAGCTCGGGTGCCTCGAACTCGCTCACCGGTCGGGCGCGCATCGCTCTCAGCGCGAGCTTGTCGCTGTTCCAGTACGCGTACGCATTGGTGCCGAGCGCCACGAGGAGGGCGACGAGCAGGCCCGTACGGCCGAAGAAACTGCCGATGACGAGGATGAGCGCGGACAGTCCCCCGAGGAGCACGGCGGTCTTCAGACCGTTGTAGCGGCGGTGCACGGTACGCCCTCCTGGTGGTGCGGCGGGGGAACCCTTTTCTTCCTGGCTTCCACATCCAGTGGACCCTCCCTACCTGGTCAACGCCAGGCGGAGGGTGCTGGTTCCCTGCTCCGCGCGCAGCCGGATTCGGCCGTACGGGTAGTCGGACACGGGTACTGGAAAACGGGCGCCGGAAACGGGTGCTCAGAAGAGAGCGGTCGCCGAGAAGCGGAGGACGAGCTGCGGGGCGCCGGACAGGGCGACGCCGATGAGCGTGGTGAGCACCAGTGCGGCCGCCAGCGGGAACGGCACGGCGTGCTTCCGCTCGGGCTGTGCGGCTTCGGCCGTCTCCCCCTCCGGGGTGCGGAAGAGGACCGCGGTCCACTGCAGGTAGTAGTAGAGGGCGATCACGACGTTCACGGCCATGACGACGGCGAGCCAGCCGAGGCCCGCGTCGACGGCCGCGGAGAACACCGTGACCTTCGCGAACAGGCCGATGACGCCCGGCGGCAGGCCCGCGAGGCACAGCAGGAAGAAGCCGAGGACGAGCGCGGTCAGCGGGCGGCTCGCGTACAGGCCGCGGTAGTCGCTGAGGCGGTTCAGCGGCCGCGTACGGGCGACGAGCGCGGCGACGGCGAACGCGCCGAGGTTCACGGCGGCGTACATCAGGGCGTACGCGACGGTGGCGCCGATGGCCTTCTCCGCCTCGGCGGGGCTGTCGGCGTAGGCGGCAGCGGCGATCGGCACCAGGAGGTAGCCGGCCTGGCCGACGGAGGACCAGGCGAGGAGCCGGATCGCGCTGTACGCGCGCGTGCCGACCTGTCGCAGGGCGGCGACGTTGCCGACCGTCATGGTGAGCGCGGCGAGCACGGCGAGCACGGGGCCCCACACGTCCGCGTACGACGGGAAGGCGACGACGGTGACGAGGATGAGGCCGGTGAAGCCGACCGCCTTGCCGACCACCGACAGGTACGCGGCGACCGGGAGCGGCGCCCCGATGTACGTGTCGGGCACCCAGAAGTGGAAGGGCACCGCGGCCGTCTTGAAGGCGAAGCCGACGAGGGTGAGGGCGACGCCGGTCTGCGCGAGGACGTGCAGCTGTCCGTCGACCTGGCCGAGCTTGTCGGCCACTTCGGTGAGGTGCAGGGTGCCCGTCGCCGCGTACACGAAGCTGACGCCGAGGAGGCTGACGGCGGTGGCGGTGACGGAGGACAGGAAGAACTTCAGGGCGGCCTCGGAGGAGCGGCGGTCGCCGCGGTTGAGGCCGACGAGCGCGAACGCCGGCAGGGAGGCGACTTCGAGGGCAACGATCAGGGTGGCGAGGTCGCGCGATGCGGGCAGCAGGGCGGCGCCGGCCGCGGAGGAGAGCAGCAGGAACCAGAACTCCCCTTCGGGGAGTGCCGAGTTCTCCTTCAGGGGGCTGACGGAAAGCAGCGCGGTCAGCAGGGCGCCGGCGACGACCAGGAACTGGATGACGACGGTGAAGCGGTCCGCGGTGTAGCTGCACACGTCCGCGGCGGGGACGAGGCAGAACGTGGCGCGGTCGCCGTCGAGCAGCGGCAGCAGGGAGAGGCCTGCGGCCACCAGGCCGGCGATGGAGAGCCAGGCCAGGAGCATCTTGTTGCCCTCGCGGACGAACAGGTCGGCGACGAGGACGACCAGGGCGACGACGGCCGCGATGGTGGGCGGCGCGATCGCGACCCAGTCGACGTTCTGGACGAGGCTTGCGGCGGCGGTCATGCCTTTCCTCCTGCGAGGAGCTGCTGCACGGCCGGGTCGGTGAGGCCGAGCAGCAGCGCGGGCCAGAGTCCGGCGAGGACGGTGAGGGCGACGAGCGGGGTCCAGGCGGCGAATTCGTACCCCTGGACGTCGGCGAGCTTCGGGGCGGCCGGGTCGGGGGCGGCGCCCATGCAGACGCGGCGTACGACGACGAGGAGGTACGCGGCGGTCAGGAGGGTGCCCAGGGCGCCGATGGCCGTGAACGTGAGGAAGGCCGGGCGGCTGAGGCCGTCGGCGGGGTCGAAGGCGCCGAACAGGGCGAGCATCTCGCCCCAGAATCCGGCGAGTCCGGGCAGTCCGAGCGAGGCGACGGCGCCGAAGGCGAGCAGTCCGCCGAGGCGGGGCGCGCGGCCGTAGAGGGCGGCGCCGGTCTGTTCGGCGAGGGCGTCGAGGTCGGTGCTGCCGGTGCGGTCCTTGAGCGCGCCGACGAGGAAGAACAGCAGGCCGGTGATGAGGCCGTGGGCGATGTTGGCGAACAGCGCGCCGTTCACGCCGGTCGGGGTCATCGAGGCGATGCCGAGCAGCACGAAGCCCATGTGGCCGACGGAGGAGTACGCGATGAGCCGCTTGAGGTCGCCCTTCGCGCCGCGCTTGGCGAGCGCGAGGCAGGCGAGGGACCCGTAGATGATCCCGACGACCGCGAAGGCCGCGAGGTACGGGGCGAACTCCCGCATTCCGTCAGGGGTGATGGGGAGGAGGATACGGACGAACCCGTACGTTCCCATCTTCAGCAGGACGCCGGCGAGGAGGACCGAGCCGACGGTCGGGGCGGCGGTGTGGGCGTCCGGGAGCCAGCTGTGCAGCGGCCACATCGGGGTCTTGACGGCCAGTCCGATCCCGATCGCCAAAACCGCGATGACCTGCACGGACAGGGTCAGCCCACGGCCGTTGTCAGTGGCGAGTGCGAGCATGTCGAACGTGCCCGAGTCGAGGCCGACGAGGAGCAGCCCGAGCAGCATCACGACCGAACCGAGGAGGGTGAAGAGGATGAACTTCCAGGCGGCCGCCCGCCGTTGATCGCCTCCCCACCGGGCGATCAGGAAGTACATCGGAATGAGGACCATCTCGAACGCGAGGAAGAACAGCAGCAGATCGAGGACGGCGAAGGTCGCGAGGGTGCCGGACTCGAGGACCAGCAGCAGCGCGACAAATGCCTTGGGCGACGGGCCCGTTGCCCGCGGCGCCAGCCGCTGATGTTGCTGCTTGAAGTAGCTGTAGAGCGCGCAGAGGAAGGTCAGCAGCGCGGTCAGGACGAGAAGGGGGAGCGAGATGCCGTCGACACCAAGATGGATCCGCACGTCGAGGGCGGGGATCCAGCTGATGTCGGTCGTGGCCTGCATACGCGCGGGCTCGTCGTGATCGAAGCCGGCGGCGAGCGCGAGCGCGGCGAGGAGCACGGCTCCGGTGACGGTCACGCCGTGCCGCAGGACCGCCTGGTCCGGTGACTTGCCCCGCAGTCCGGGCGGGGCGGGCAGCAGGGCGGCGCCGGCGCCGAGAAGGGGAAGCACCACCACGGCCACGAGGAGGTACTGCATGACGGTGTCGTTGATGTTGATCACGGCTCAGGCTCCCGCTGCGACGAGTACGGCGGCGACGGCCAGGACGACGGACCCGGCGAGCAGCGCGCTCAGATAGGTCTGCACATTGCCGGTCTGCGCGCGGCGCACGGCCGCACCGAGCCAGCGGGGCAGGGCGCCCGCGCCGCGCACGTACGTGTCGACGACTTCGCGGTCGAGGAAACGGACGACGCCGGCGAGGAACTGGGTGGGGCGGACGAACAGCGCGGAGTAGACCGCGTCGAGCCGGAAGCCTGCGGCCGCGTGCCGGTGCAGCGGGCCGAGCAGCAGGCGGCCCGGGTCGGCCGGGTCCGGCGCGGAGGCGATCGAGCCGTACGCGGGGGTGTGCGCGGCGATCGCCTCGGCCTCGGTGACGGCGGGCTCGGCGCCGGGGTGGGCGGCGACGGCGCCCATCGGGACCCGGGCGGCGAGGGCGGTGGTGTGCCGCCAGGCGCCGTAGGTGACGAGTCCGCCGACCAGGGTGAGGCCGGTGGCGAGGACGGAGGTGGTGAGGGTCGGCGTGAGCGGGCGGCCGTCGAACCAGTCGGGGAGCACGCCGACGGTGATACCGAAGGCGAGGGAGGGGACGGCGAGGACCCAGAGGACGACGTTCATGACGACCGGCTGACCGCCGTGGCCGGTCTCCTCGGCCGCGTCGGCTTCCGCGGCGCCGGCGGGCGCGGGGTGGGGTGCGGCGGCCGGCGGGCGGAAGGCGAGCAGCCAGAGGCGCGTCGCGTACGCGGCGGTCAGGACGGCGGTGAGGAGGCCGGCGACGAGGACGATCCAGCCGGCCGAGCCGGGCACGGACTCGGTGTGACCGGTGGCCGCGTGCTCGGCGGCGCCGAGGACGGCCTCCTTGGAGAAGAAGCCGCTGAAGGGCGGGATCGCGGCGAGCGCGAGCAGCGCCACGGTCATCGTCCAGAAGGCGTCGGGGATGCGGGCGCGCAGCCCCGTCATCCGGGACATGGCGGCCAGGGAGTTGGTGCCGGCAGCGTGGATGATCACGCCGGCGGCGAGGAACAGCAGCGCCTTGAAGGCGCCGTGCGAGAGGAGGTGGAAGACGGCGGCGCCACGGTCGCCGACGGCCAGGGCGCCGGTCATGTAGCCGAGTTGGCCGACGGTCGAGTACGCGAGGACGCGCTTGATGTCGTCCTGCGCGAGGGCCGCGAGCGCCGAGCCGACCATCGTGACGGCGGACATCACGGCGAGGACGACGAGCGCCGCGGCGGACGCGGCGAAGACGGGGAGGAGACGGGCCACGAAGTAGACGCCGGCGGCGACCATCGTCGCGGCGTGGATCAGCGCGGAGACCGGGGTGGGGCCGGCCATCGCGTCGGGCAGCCAGGTGTGCAGCGGGAACTGCGCCGACTTGCCCGCCACGCCCGCGAGGAGCAGCAGGGCGATCACCGTGGGGTGGTCGAGCCCGCCGGACGCGACCGCGTCGACGACCTTCGTGATGCGGAAGGACCCGGTGTCGGCGGCGAGGGCGAACAGACCGATCAGGAAGGGGACGTCGCCGAGCTTGGTGACCAGGAACGCCTTGAGGGAGGCGGCACGCGCCTCGGGCGTCTCCCAGTAGTGGCCGACGAGGAAGTACGAGCAGATGCCCATGACTTCCCAGCCGACGAGCAGCACCATCAGGTCGCCGGAGTAGACGACCAGGAACATGGCGGAGGTGAACAGCGAGACGAGGGCGGCGTACGAGGGGTAGCGCGGGTCGTCGCGCAGGTAGCCCGTCGAGTAGATCTGCACGCAGGAGGCGACCAGGCCGACCAGGACGGCGACTAGGGCGGCGAACCCGTCGATGTGCAGGGCGAGTTCGATGGGCACGGAGCCGGTGGGCGTGAGCTCGGTGGCCGTGTCGACGGGGCGGACACCGCCGCCGGTGCCGCCGCCCTGGCGTACGGCGACCAGCACGGCGATGACGGCCGAGGTCAGGGTCGGCAGCACGGCGAGGGGGCGGGCGAAGCCGGGGGCGGCGCGGCCGAGGAGCAGTCCGGCGGCGGCGCCGAGGAACGGCAGGAGGGGGACGAGTACGGCGAGGGTCGGGGTGGTCACGCGGTGGCCTCTGCCTTCTGCGCGGCGGCGGTCACGTCGGCGCCTTCGGGGGCTGCGGCGCCATCAGGGGCTGCGGGGGCGTCGTCGGGGCCGGGGGTCTCGGCGGTGTCGCGGAGGCGGTCGACGTCGGACGTGCCTCGGTTGCGGTACACCATCAGCACGATGGCCAGGCCGATGCCGATCTCGGCGGCGGCGATGGCGATGGTGAAGAGGGTGAGGGCCTGGCCGGCGTGCAGGGCGTCGCGGAGCCAGACGTCGAAGGCGACCAGGTTGAGGTTGACGGCGTTGAGCATCAGCTCGACGGACATCAGGACCAGGATCGCGTTGCGGCGGGCGAGCACTCCGTACAGGCCGGTGCAGAAGAGCAGAACGGCGAGCACTGCGGGATAGGCGAGATGCATCAGCGCTGCTGCTCCTTGTCTGCGGAACCCCCGGGGGCGCCGGCCCCGGCACCGGCACCGGCGTCGGCCTTCGCACTCGTCTGCGCACCCGCCTGCGCATCGGCCTTCGCGTCTGCCTTCGCGTCTGCCTTCGCGTCGGCCTTCGCGTCGGCCTTGCGGGAGAGGACGATCGCGCCGACGAGGGCGGCGAGGAGGAGGACGGAGAGGGCTTCGAACGGCAGGACCCAGTGCTGGAAGAGCATCGCGCCGGTGATGGCGGTGCTGCCCTGCGGGGCGTCGAGGTCGATCCACTGGGTGCGGAACGCGTCCACGACCACCCAGACCAGGGTGGCCGCGGCGGCGACGGCCACGGTGAGCGCGGCCCAGCGGTTGCCCGAATCGGCGTCCGGGGAGCGGCCGATGGGCGCCTTGGTGAGCATCAGCCCGAAGAGGAGGAGGACGACGACGGAACCGACGTAGATCAGCACCTGCACCCAGGCGATGAACTCGGCGGTGAGCAGGAGGTATTCGACGGCGAGGCCGCCGAGGGCGACGACCAGCCACAGGGCGGCGTGCACCAGCTGCCTGGTGGTGACGGTGACGATCGCCGCGGCGAAGGTGACGAGGCCGACGAGGAGGAAGGCGACCTCGACGCCGGTGGGCGAGAGGAAACCGTGCGGGGCGGGGGCGGCGAGGATCACTGCTGGCCCTCCCCGGGCTCGGACTTCGGGGTCTGTCCCTCGGCCGTACCCGCGTCACCTGCGGCCTCTGCTGCGGCTGCGGCCTCGGCTGCCTGCTGGGCTGCGGCGAGTTTGTCGGCGGCCTTGCGGGCGGCGGCGAGTTCCTTGGGCTCCTCGGCGGCGGCGTCGAGGGCGGGCGGGACGGGGACGGTCCACATCCACTCGCGGAGCTTGTCGCGCTCGTGGGTGAGTTCGTGGATGTCGGTCTCCGCGTACTCGAACTCCGGGGACCAGAAGAGCGCGTCGAAGGGGCAGACCTCGATGCAGATACCGCAGTACATGCAGAGGGAGAAGTCGATGGCGAAGCGGTCGAGGACGTTGCGGCTGCGCTCGCGGCCGCCGGGCGTCGCGGCGGGCACCGTCTCCTTGTGGGAGTCGATGTAGATGCACCAGTCGGGGCACTCGCGGGCGCACAGCATGCAGACCGTGCAGTTCTCCTCGAACAGGCCGATGACACCGCGCGTACGGGGCGGCAGTTCGGGCTGGACGTCGGGGTACTGCGCGGTGACGGACTTCCGCGTCATCGTGCGGAGGGTGACGGCGAGGCCCTTGGCCAGGCCGCTGCCAGGGATCGGAGGCATCAGTTGATCGCCACCTTCACGATTCCGGTGAGCGCGATCTGCGCGAGGGCGAGGGGGACGAGCGTGGTCCAGGCGAGCTTCTGCAGCTGGTCCTCGCGCAGCCGCGGGTACGAGACGCGGAGCCAGATGACCAGGAAGGCGAGGACGGCGGTCTTGAGCAGGGTCCACACCCAGCCGAGGCCGTCGGCGCCCCAGGGCCCCTGCCAGCCGCCGAGGAAGAGGACGGTGGTGAGGCCGCAGAGGACGACGATCCCGGCGTACTCGGCGAGGAGGAACAGGGCGAAGCGGAGACCGGTGTACTCGGTGTACGCGCCGAAGATGATCTCCGAGTCGGCGACCGGCATGTCGAACGGCGGGCGCTGCAGCTCGGCGAGGCCGGCCGTGAAGAAGACCAGGGCGCCGACGATCTGCCAGGGCAGCCACCACCACTCGAAGGCCTCGACGATGCCCGGCAGGGAGACGGTCCCGGCGGCCATGGCCACGGATGCGGCGGCGAGCAGCATCGGCAGTTCGTAGGCGAGGAGTTGGGCGGCGGTGCGCAGGCCGCCGAGGAGGGAGAACTTGTTGGCGGAGGCCCAGCCGGCCATGAGCGAGCCGAGCACGCCGACGCCCATGACGGCGAGTACGAAGAACAGCCCCGCGTCGACGACCTCACCGACGGCGCCCTCGCCCGGCCCGATCGGGATGGCGACGAGCACGAGGAGGTACGGGAGGAGGGCGACGGCCGGCGCGAGCTGGAAGATACGGCGGTCGGCGCCCGCGGGCACGACGTCTTCCTTCTGGGCGAACTTGACGCCGTCGGCGACGAGTTGGGCCCAGCCGTGGAAGCCGCCCGCGTACATGGGGCCGAGGCGGCCCTGCATGTGGGCCATCACCTTGTGCTCGGTCTGGCCGATGACGAGGGGCAGGACCAGGAAGACGCCGAAGACGACGAGGAGTCGCAGGGCGACGTCGAGGGCGTCGTTCATGCGGGGTCGCCTCCGGCGGGGGTGTCGTCGTCTGGGTTGCGGTCGTCTGGGTTGCGGTCGTCTGGGGTGCCGTTGTCTGGGGTGCCGTTGTCGGGGGCGCCGTCGTCGGGGGCGCCGTCGTCGGGGGCGCCGTCGTCCGGGGTGGGTTTGTCGGAGGGCTGCTGCTCGGTGGAGGGCGGCTTCTCGGCGGAGGGCCTCTCAGCAGAGGGCTGCTGCTCGGCGGAGGGCTGCTCGGTCTGGCCGGGCTCGTCGAACGTCGGCCGCGGGTTGTGCCACGGGGCGTCGGAACCGCGGGTCGGCTCGGGCCGCTCCGCCGCCTCCGGCTTCGCCGGTGTGGCCGCATCGGAGCGCTGCGAGGCCGAGCCCTGGCTCGCACTGCGGGACCGCCGCGGAGACGCGGGAGCCGCGTCCGCGGCCTGGCTCGCCGACCCCTGCGAGGCGCTCCGCATCCGGCGCGGCGGAGCACCCGAAGCTCCCTCGGCGGAAGCAGAAGCGGAAGCAGAACCCGAAGCCGAACCAGAACCAGCACCCGCACCCGCACCCGCACCCGCACCCGCACCCGAGTCGGCAGCAACCTGGCTCGCCGACCCCGCACTCGCCGAGCGCGTACGCCGAGCCGGCCGCTCCCCGGCACCAGCGGCACCAGCCGCACCCGCCCGAGCCCCCCGCGCAGGACGCGCAGGCGCGGGCGGCAACTGGCCCTTCAGCGGGCCCCATTCGTTCGGGTCCGGTACGCCCGGCGGGAGCATCTGGCGCCGCTTGGGGCCGCCGTGCTCCGACTCCCCCGGCTCCTTCGCGCCCGGCCAGGCCTTCGCGACGCGCGCCGCGAGGACGAAGTCCTTGCGCAGCGGGTGGCCCTCGAAGCCCTCGGGCAGGAGCAGCGGGTCGAGCCCGGGGTGCCCGGTGAAGTCGACGCCGAACATCTCGTGCGTCTCGCGCTCGTGCCAGGCGGCGCCCGCGTACACGTCGACCGCCGAGTCCAGTACGGGCGCCTCGTGCGGCACCGTCGTACGGACGAGGAGGCGGCGCACCGGGTGCAGGGCGACGACGTGGGCGCTGACGCGGAAGCCGGTGCCGGGCTCGTCGACGGCGCTGAGCCAGTCGAAATACGTGCAGCCGAGCCGGGTGCGGGCCGTGCGCAGGGCCGTCGTCCAGGTCTCGGCGGGTACGTCGACGGTGAGCAGGTCGTACGACTCCTCGGCGGTCGCCTCCGGGCCGAAGAGTTCCGTGACGTCCTCGGGAAGCCAGCCGGTCATCGCGAGCCCTCCACGGAACCAGAACCAGAACCAGAACCAGGACCGGAATCAGAACCAGAACCGGAACCAGAACCGGACCCCGACCCCGCCCCCGGCGTCGGAGGCGCGACGAGTCCGCTCTGCAGGGCCGCCGTCGAAGGCCGCCCCGCGGCGGAGTAGCGCTCGTCGAGGGACTCGCGGGCGATCTTCTCCTGGAGTTTGAGGATGCCCTGGAGCAGCGCCTCGGGCCGGGGCGGGCAGCCGGGCACGTACACGTCGACGGGAATGATCTGGTCGACGCCCTTGGTCACCGAGTACGAGTCCCAGTACGGGCCGCCGCAGTTGGAGCAGGCGCCGAAGGAGATGACGTACTTCGGCTCGGGCATCTGCTCGTAGAGGCGCTTCACGGCGGGCGCCATCTTGTCGGTCACGGTCCCGGAGACGACCATCAGGTCGGCCTGGCGCGGGCCCGGGGCGAACGGGATGACGCCGAGGCGGATGAAGTCGTGGCGGGCCATGGACGCGGCGATGAACTCGATGGCGCAGCAGGCGAGTCCGAAGTTGAAGACCCACAGGCTGTAGCGGCGGCCCCAGTTGAGGACCACCTTCATGGGTTCGGGGGCGAGCCGGGCCAGCGGGCCGAGCCGGGAGGAGCCCTTGCCCGGGGTGGGCTCGATGGTCACGTCCATGCGAGGACGCCCTTCTTGTATGCGTACAGCAGGCCCACGGCGAGGAAGCCGAGGAAGATGAACATCTCCACGAGCGTCGTCGCGCCGTACTGCGGGTCGGCGAAGACGGTGGCCCAGGGGAAGAGGAAGATCGAGTCGACGGCGAAGATCACGTACAGGAACGCGTAGACGTAGTAGCGGACCTGGGTGTGGGCCCAGCCCTCGCCGACCGGGTCGACGCCGCACTCGTAGGTGAGGAGTTTCTCCGGGGTCGGTACGACGGGCCGCAGCAGGCGGCCCGCGCCGAAGGCGACGGCCACGAAGAGCACGCCGACGACGGCGAGCAGTCCGACGACGGAGTAGCTCTGGAAGTAGTCCGCGGCGAGAACGGTCGGTCCCGGCACTTCGGCCCCTCGCTCCCTGATCTCGTTGTTCCGGCGGTCTCGTCGAGTTCCGGCCGGTCACGCGTGCACAGGCCTTGTTCGACGATCTGTACGCACGGGAGTCTAGGCCCTGTTAAAGAACTGGTAAGCAGCCCCTTCTCCGACGCCCCTCGACCAGGTGGGGTTTTCCCCCGTGGCTCGTTGCGGCGCACCTCATGGCGCCGGAGGGGCGGGCCGGGCAGGCTGTCCGGCATGACCCCACCGACCGCCCCGCAGGACCGGGGCAGGCGCCCCCTTCCGCCCGCACGCCTCGCGTTCGCCGGGCAGACCTGGAAGGAGGTCGCGCACCTCCTGGCCGATCTGCCGCTCGCGGTGGCCGGGTTCGTGTACACGGTGGTCGTCGTGGCCGTCGGCAGCGCGCTCGCCGTGACCGTGGTCGGGCTGCCGCTGCTGGCCCTCGGCCTGGCCGGCGCGCGCGGGCTCGGCCGGGCGGAGCGGGCGCGGGCGCGTGGGCTGCTCGGCACGTACGTGGACGAGCCGAGCCCGCTGCCGTTCCGCAGGGGCGACGGTTTCCTGGCCCGGATGTGGACCCGGCTCAAGGACCCGGTGGGCTGGCGGAGTCTCCTCTACGGGTTCGTACGGCTGCCGTGGGGCGTGCTGACGTTCACGATCACGCTCGTCTCGCTGCTCGTGCTGTGGCCGGTGCTGCCGTTCATCGCGCGCGGGCTGAGCAACGCCGACCGGGCGATGGTGCGCGGACTGCTGTGCCCCTCCGACGAGTTGGAGCGGCGGATCGCCGAGCTGGAGTCGGACCGCGGCCTGGTCGTGGACACGGCGGCGGCCGACCTGCGCCGGATCGAGCGGGACCTGCACGACGGGGCGCAGGCCCGCCTGGTCAACCTGGCGATGGGGCTCGGCCTCGCCAAGGAGAAGCTGCTCGAAGGGCAGTCCGACGCGGCCGTGGCGGCGATGGTCGACGAGGCGCACGGCGAGGTGAAGCTGGCCCTGCAGGAGCTGCGCGATCTGGCCCGCGGCATCCACCCGGCCGTCCTCACCGACCGCGGCCTCGACGCCGCGCTGTCCTCCCTCGCCGCGCGCTGCACGGTCCCGGTGCGGGTGACGGTCGACCTGCCGGAGCGGCCCGCGCCCGCGATCGAGGGCATCGCGTACTTCACGGTCTCGGAGCTGCTGCAGAACGTCAGCAAGCACAGCAGGGCGGGCTCCGCGTCCGTCGAGGTGTGGCGGGCCGGGGAACGGCTGTTGCTGCAGGTCACGGACGACGGCCGGGGCGGGGCGGCGCTCGACGGCGGTACGGGCATGGCGGGGCTCGCCGAGCGGCTCGGCGCGGTGGACGGCCTGTTCGTCGTGGACTCCCCGGCGGGCGGCCCGACGACGGTCTCGGCGGAACTGCCGTGGCGCGACCGCGCGGGCGCCTGACGGCTGACGGCTGACGGCCCGCGCCCCCGGGGGTGGGGAAAACCCCCGGACGAAGACGGCGATCCGCCTCATGGTGACGGGCCCGCCCGCACAGGAGTCTGGACGGGACCAGTCAGCCTCGCAGAACGGATGACCGCCATGGCCCTGCCGTACGGACAGCGGACCCGACCCGGGTACGCGGAACCGCGCCCCGCACGCCGGCCGCTGCTGCCGCCCGCGCTGGGCGCTCCGATCGCGGCGCGGACCTGGCGCGAGTTCGCGTATCTGCTGGTCAGTCTGCCGCTCAGCATCGTGATGTTCACGTACGCGGTGACGATGACGGCGCTCGGCGCGGGGCTGCTCGTCACCTTCCTCGGGGTCCCCGTGCTGGCCGCGGCGCTCGTGGGGTGCCGCGGTTTCGGCGTACTGGAACGGGCGCGGGCGCGGGCGCTGCTCGGCCTCGACGTGGCGGAGCCGCGGCCGGTGCGGGCGGCGAAGCGCGGGGCGACGGCGTGGATCGGGGCGGCCCTGAAGAGCGGCACGTCCTGGCGGGCCCTGCTGTACGCGGTGCTGCATCTGCCGTGGGCGGTGTTCGGGTTCGCGGTGTCGGTGGTGTTCTGGTCGGTCGGCTGGTCGCTGCTCACGTATCCGCTGTGGCAGTGGGTGTTCCCCACGTATGTGGGCGTGGACGGCATCCAGGTGTACGGCGAGGAGGGCGGGCGCAACAGCTTCTACATGGACACGCCCTTCGAGATCGGGGTCACGGCGGGGCTCGGGCTGCTGATCACGCTGGTCACGCCGTGGCTGATCCGGGGCCTGACGACGGTCGACCGGGTGCTCGTCGCCGGGCTGCTCGGGGCGTCCCGCCTGGACGCGCGGGTGGTCGAGCTGGAGTCGGACCGCGGGGCGGTCGTCGACACGGCGGCGGCCGACCTGCGCCGGATCGAGCGCGAGCTGCGCGACGGGGCCGAGGCGCGCCTGTCCGGCCTGGCCGCGGAGCTGGGCCTCGCCAAGGAGCGGCTGCACGACGACCCGCGGGCGGCGGCCCGGCTGGTCGACGAGGCGCACGGCGAGGTGAAGCTGGCGCTGCGGGAACTGCGCGATCTGGCCCGCGGCATCCACCCGGCGATCCTCACCGACCGGGGCCTGGACGCGGCGCTCTCCGCCCTCGCGGCGCGCTGCCCGGTGCCGGTCCGGGTGACGGTCGACCTGCCGGAGCGGCCGGCGCCCGCGGTGGAGGGCATCGCGTACTTCGCGGTCGCCGAGCTCCTGGAGAACGTCGGCGCGCACAGCGGCGCGCGCTCCGCCGCCGTCGAGGTGTGGCGGGTCGAGGAACGGCTGTTGCTGCAGGTCACGGACGACGGCCGGGGCGGCGCCGGGGCCGGGGTCGGGCGGGGGCTCGCGGATCTCGCGGCGCGCCTGGGCGCGGTCGACGGCGTCCTGGACGTGGACTCCCCGGCCGGCGGCCCGACCCGGGTCACGGCGGAACTCCCTTGGCGCGACTGACAGTTGCCCCACGCCGCGCACGGAGACCCGATACGGAGACCTGCCACGGAGACCCGGTACGGAGACCCGCGGAATCCCCGTACGAACCCCGGCGAGCGCCCCCCGTGTCCGCCCGGATGCTGGGATGCTGATCCCGTCGTCGGGGCGGGTGTCCCCGGGAGTGCGGGAGTGCGGGAGTGGGGGGCGCGGGAATCGTGGAGGCCAGGGTGCGGGTCGTGATCGCCGAGGACTCGGTGCTGCTGCGGGAGGGCCTGACCCGGCTCCTCACCGACCGGGGGCACGAGGTCGTCGCCGGGGTCGGGGACGCGGAAGCGCTGCTCAAGACCGTCGGGGAGCTGGCCGCCGAGGACGCGCTGCCGGACGTGGTGGTCGCGGACGTACGGATGCCGCCGACGCACACGGACGAGGGCGTGCGAGCCGCCGTCGAACTCCGGCGGACCCATCCCGACCTGGGCGTTCTCGTGCTGTCGCAGTACGTGGAGGAGCGGTACGCGACCGAGCTGCTCGCCGCGTCCAGCCGGGGCGTGGGCTATCTGCTGAAGGACCGGGTGGCCGAGGTGCGGGAGTTCGTCGACGCGGTGGTGCGGGTCGCCGGGGGCGGGACGGCCCTGGACCCGGAGGTGGTGGCGCAGCTGCTCGGGCGCAGCCGTAAGCAGGACGTGCTCGCCGGGCTGACGCCACGCGAGCGCGAGGTACTCGGCCTGATGGCGGAGGGGCGGACGAACACGGCGATCGCCCGGCAGCTGGTGGTGAGCGACGGGGCCGTCGAGAAGCACGTCGGCAACATCTTCCTGAAGCTGGGCCTGGACCGGAGTGACGGGGATCACCGCCGGGTCCTGGCGGTGCTCGCCTACCTCGATTCGTAAAGATCTGACACCCTGTCAGCCAGGACGCTCCGCCACACCCGAAGGTCTCAAAGTGACGTCCGCGATGCGAACGACCCCGGGAAGGGCACCCTTACAGACGTAGGGTGGCCCTAGGGAGGACCGGTCGTCCCGGCGCTTCCCGTGCCGCAGCCTCGAGGGAGGTCCAGTTCAGTGACCAGCCAGGTCAGTAGCCATGCCGAGCAGGCCGACTCGGCCGTCGTGGGTGGACAGCGGAAACCGTCCGGTGACAAGGAAGTACGCCGTCTGGACCGGGTGATCATTCGCTTTGCGGGTGACTCGGGTGACGGTATGCAGCTGACGGGTGACCGGTTCACGTCGGAGACGGCGTCGTTCGGGAACGATCTGTCGACGCTGCCGAATTTCCCGGCGGAGATCCGTGCGCCTGCCGGAACGTTGCCGGGGGTGTCGAGTTTCCAGCTGCATTTCGCGGACCACGACATTCTCACGCCGGGTGACGCGCCGAACGTGCTGGTGGCGATGAATCCGGCGGCGCTGAAGGCGAACATCGCGGATGTGCCGCGGGGCGCGGAGATCATCGTGAACACCGACGAGTTCACGAAGCGCGCGATGCAGAAGGTGGGCTACGAGTCGTCGCCGCTGGAGGACGGTTCGCTGGACGGCTTCTCGGTGCATCCGGTGCCGTTGACGACGTTGACGGTGGAGGCGCTGAAGGAGTTCGAGCTGTCCCGCAAGGACGCGGGCCGGTCGAAGAACATGTTCGCGCTCGGGCTGCTGAGCTGGATGTACCACCGGCCGACCGAGGGCACCGAGAATTTCCTGCGGGCGAAGTTCGCGAAGAAGCCGGACATCATGGCGGCGAACATCGCGGCGTTCCGGGCGGGCTGGAATTTCGGCGAGACGACGGAGGATTTCGCGGTCTCGTACGAGGTGGCGCCGGCGGCGAAGGCGTTCCCGACGGGCACGTACCGGAACATCTCCGGCAATCTCGCGCTGTCGTACGGCCTGGTGGCGGCATCGCGGCAGGCGGATCTGCCGCTGTATCTGGGCTCGTATCCGATCACTCCGGCCTCGGACATCCTGCATGAGCTGTCGAAGCACAAGAACTTCGGTGTGCGGACGTTCCAGGCGGAGGACGAGATCGCCGGGATCGGGGCGGCGCTCGGTGCGGCGTTCGGCGGGTCGCTGGCGGTGACGACGACGTCGGGGCCGGGTGTCGCGCTGAAGTCGGAGACGATCGGGCTCGCGGTCTCCCTGGAGCTGCCGCTGCTGGTCGTGGACATTCAGCGGGGCGGCCCGTCGACGGGTCTGCCGACGAAGACGGAGCAGGCGGATCTGCTGCAGGCGATGTACGGGCGGAACGGCGAGGCGCCGGTGCCGATCGTGGCGCCGAAGACGCCGGCCGACTGTTTCGACGCGGCCCTGGAGGCGGCGCGCATCGCGCTGACGTACCGGACGCCGGTGTTCCTGCTGTCGGACGGGTATCTGGCGAACGGCTCGGAGCCGTGGCGGATCCCCGAGGTGGACGAACTGCCGGATCTGCGCACGCAGTTCGCGCACGGCCCGAACCACACCCTGGACGACGGCACGGAGGTGTTCTGGCCGTACAAGCGCGACCCGGAGACCCTCGCGCGGCCGTGGGCGGTGCCGGGGACGCCGGGCCTGGAGCACCGGATCGGCGGCATCGAGAAGCAGGACGGCACGGGCAACATCTCGTACGACCCGGCCAACCACGACCTGATGGTCCGCACCCGGCAGGCCAAGGTCGACGGGATCGACGTCCCGGACCTGACCGTGGACGACCCCTCCGGCGAAGCCGGGCTGCTCGTGCTCGGCTGGGGCTCGACGTACGGGCCGATCACCGCGGCGGTGCGGCGGCTGCGGAACGCCGGGCTGCAGATCGCGCAGGCGCATCTGCGGCACCTCAACCCGCTGCCGGGGAATCTCGGCGAGGTGTTGAGGCGTTATTCCGATGTGGTGGTTCCGGAGATGAACCTGGGGCAGCTCGCCACGCTGATCCGGGCCAAGTACCTGGTGGACGCCCGGAGTTACACGCAGGTCAACGGTATGCCGTTCAAGGCCGAGCAGCTCGCCACGGTTCTCAAGGAGGCCCTCGATGGCTGACACGACGACCACGCACAGCGCCGAGCGGACGCAGGACCGGTCGCAGGACCCGTCGCAGCCGCAGGCTCGGACGCTGCTGTCGCTCGTCCCCAAGGCCGAGGCCAAGCAGTCCATGAAGGACTTCAAGTCCGATCAGGAAGTGCGCTGGTGCCCCGGCTGCGGTGACTACGCGATCCTGGCCGCCGTGCAGGGCTTCATGCCCGAGCTCGGTCTCGCCCGCGAGAACATCGTCTTCGTCTCCGGCATCGGCTGCTCCAGCCGTTTCCCGTACTACATGAACACGTACGGGATGCACTCCATCCACGGCCGTGCCCCGGCCATCGCCACCGGGCTCGCCTCCTCGCGGCGGGACCTGAGCGTCTGGGTGGTCACCGGTGACGGGGACGCGCTGTCGATCGGCGGCAACCACCTGATCCACGCGCTGCGCCGCAACGTGAACCTGAAGATCCTGCTGTTCAACAACCGGATCTACGGCCTCACCAAGGGCCAGTACAGCCCGACCTCCGAGGTCGGCAAGGTCACCAAGTCCACCCCGATGGGTTCCCTGGACGCGCCGTTCAACCCCGTGTCGCTGGCCCTCGGCGCGGAGGCGAGCTTCGTGGCGCGGACCGTGGACTCCGACCGCAAGCACCTCACCGACGTGCTGCGTCAGGCGGCCGCCCACGACGGCACCGCGCTCGTCGAGATCTACCAGAACTGCAACATCTTCAACGACGGCGCCTTCGAGGCCCTCAAGGACAAGCAGCAGGCCGAGGAGGCGGTGATCCGCCTCGAACACGGGCAGCCGATCCTCTTCGGCAGCGACCGGTCCAAGGGCGTCGTACGGGACGCGGCCACCGGTGATCTGCAGGTCGTGGACGTGACCGACGCCAACCGCGGGCAGATCCTCGTGCACGACGCGCACGCCGCGTCCCCGACCACCGCGTTCGCGCTGTCCCGCCTCGCCGACCCGGACACCCTGCACCACACCCCGATCGGCGTGTTCCGCTCCACCGAGCGCCCGGTCTACGACACACAGATGGCCGACCAGCTCGACGCGGCCATCGAGCAGAACGGCAAGGGCGACCTCGCCGCGCTCCTCACCGGCAACGACACCTGGACCGTCGTCGGCTGAGGACGGTCACGGCGGTGCCGCACAAGGCCCGGTCGTCGCGAGCCGCACGGCTCAGGACGACCGGGCCTCGTCGTACTTCTCGCGGTTCTTGAGCACCTGCTCCGTGCGCTGCTCCGTCCACCGGCCGAGCGCCGCGACCTGGGCGGCGGCCTCCTCGCCGAGCTCCGTCAGCGAGTAGTCGACGCGCGGCGGGATCACCGGGCGGGCGTCGCGCAGCACGAAGCCGTCACGCTCCAGGGTCTGCAGGGTCTGGGCGAGCATCTTCTCGCTGACCCCGCCGACGTGCCGGCGCAGCTCGCTGAAGCGGTACGAACGCTCCTTCAGGGCGATCAGGATGAGCACGCCCCAGCGGCTCGTGACGTGTTCGAGGACGCCGCGCGAGGGGCACATCGGGGCGTTGACGTCCATCTTCATGCCCGGCTTCCAGCTAACTTCCATGCCAGTACCTTACTTCAAAGTGGGTACTTCCCTGTGGTTAGTGTCCAGCTTACGGTGGGGGCAACCCCCAGAAAAGACATGCACCCCACCAAGGAGCCCCCATGATCGTCGTCACCGGTGCCACCGGACAGCTCGGCCGCCTCGTCGTGCAGCAGCTGCTCGACGCCGAGGTCCCCGCCGGACAGATCGCCGCCGTCGTCCGCGACAAGGCCAGGGCCGCCGACCTCGCGGAGCGTGGCGTCGAGCTGCGGATCGCGGACTACTCGGCGCCCGAGACCCTCGCCGGCGCGTTCGGCCCCGGCGACCGGGTGCTGCTGATCTCCGGCAGCGAGGTCGGCCGGCGGGAGGCGCAGCACCGGGCGGTGATCGACGCGGCGAAGGCGGCGGGCGTGGGCCTGCTCGCGTACACCGGGATCCTCGGCGGGCCCGAGGCCGACTTCCGGCTCGCCGACGAGCACCGGGCGACCGAGCGGGCGATCCTCGACTCCGGCCTGCCGTACACGTTCCTGCGCAACGGCTGGTACCACGAGAACCACACCGCGCACCTGGCCCCGGTCCTGGCGCACGGCGCGGTCCTGGCGAGCGCGGGCGACGGCCGGACCGCCTCGGCCGCGCGCGCCGACTACGCCGCGGCGGCGGTCGCCGTGCTGACCGGCGAGGGCCACGAGAACCGGACGTACGAGCTGAGCGGCGACGAGGCGTGGAGCTTCGCGGAGTACGCGGCGGAGGTGGCGCGGCAGACCGGGCGGGAGATCGCGTACCGGAACGTGTCCGCCGAGGAGCACCTCGCCGTGCTCACCGGGGCCGGGGTGCCGGAGCCGATGGCGGAGATCCTCGTCGACGTGGACGCGGCGGTGGCGCGCGGGCGGCTCGCCGGGCGCAGCGGCGACCTGGCCCGGCTGATCGGCCGCCCGACGACGCCGCTCGCGGAGGCGATCGCGGCAGGGCTCGCGGCGGTGTGAGGGGCCGCGTCCCTCCGGCCGCCCGCCTGTCATGACCGTATGGAGATACGGGCATGACAGGCGGGCCTGCTCGGCGCTACCTTCGTGGAGTTGTCGCGACAAGGAACATGCCGTCGCGCGGAGCTGAGTGGAGGGGCCTTGAAGCCGTCGGGTGAAGGTCGCGCGGGACTGATATGCGGCTTTGCCGCCTACGGGATGTGGGGCCTCGTCCCCCTCTTCTGGCCGCTCCTCAAACCGGCCGGCGCCGGCGAGATCCTGGCCCACCGGATGGTGTGGTCGCTGGTGCTCGTCGCGCTCGTGCTGCTCGTGGTGCGGCGCTGGGCGTGGGCCGGTGAACTGGTGCGGCAGCCGCGGAAGTTGGGCCTGGTGACGATCGCGGCGGCGGTGATCACCGTCAACTGGGGCCTGTACATCTGGTCCGTGAACTCCGGGCACGTCGTCGAGGCCTCGCTCGGGTACTTCATCAACCCGCTCGTCACCATCGCGATGGGCGTGCTGCTCCTGAAGGAACGGCTGCGCCCGCTGCAGTGGACGGCGGTCGGCGTCGGCGCGGCCGCGGTGCTCGTGCTCGCCGTCGGGTACGGGCGGCCGCCGTGGATCTCGCTGGTCCTCGCGTTCTCGTTCGCGACGTACGGGCTGGTCAAGAAGAAGGTCAACCTCGGCGGGCTCGAATCGCTCGCCGCGGAGACGGCCATCCAGTTCCTGCCCGCGCTCGGCTATCTGATCTGGCTCGGCACGCAGGGCGAGTCGAACTTCGGGCCGCACGGCGTGGGGCACGCGTCGCTGCTCGCCGCGACCGGGCTCGTCACGGCGATCCCGCTGATCCTGTTCGGGGCCGCGGCGATCCGCGTGCCGCTGTCCACGCTGGGGCTGCTGCAGTACCTGGCGCCGGTCTTCCAGTTCGTGCTCGGCATCGCGTACTTCCACGAGGCGATGCCGCCGGAGCGGTGGGCGGGCTTCGCCCTGGTGTGGCTGGCCCTGTCCCTGCTGACGTGGGACGCCCTGCGCAACGCCCGCCGTACGCGCGCGGAGGCGAGCCGCCTCGCGGCACGGGCTCATTCGCCCTCCGGGCAGGCCCTCGAACGCCGGGCGGACTCGAATCTCGTCCGCTAGGACGCGTCTCCCCGATCTTCGTGGATCAGGCCGCGGCGTCGAGGGGGCACCTCCCTGCTCGAGCGGAGCCGAGAGCTCGGGGGAGCCGGGCCAGGCGTCGCGGGCCCACGAAGATCGGGGAGACGGGCCCTAGGCGCCTCGTGCCGCCCGGTGCGAGCGGACCTTGTTGCGGTTGCCGCAGCGTTCCATCGAGCACCAGCGGCGGCGGCCCGCGCGGGACGTGTCGGCGAAGATCAGGGCGCAGTTCTCGGCGCCGCACACCCGGATGCGGTCCGCGTACGGGCCCGTGAACAGGTCGATCGCGTCCCGCGCGACCGTCGAGAGGAGCTCGCTCCCCGTACCGCCCTCGACCCAGCCGCGCGTGCCGTCCGGCAGCAGGCGGGGAGTCAGGGGCGGGGCGGCGGCCGCGGTTGCGTCGACCACCGCGAGCGGCTCCGGCGGGAGCGCACCGGCGCCGTCGACACGCGCTTCGGCCAGCTGCCACAGGGCGCGGCGCAGGGCGTACGCCGCGGACAGCTCGGCCTCGTCGACCGTCACTTCGAGGCCCGGCCCGAGCCTGCTCTCCGCCGCCCAGGCCCGCAGGTCCGCCGGGCCGTGCAGCGACTCGAACTGCGGGTAGCGCTCCGCCCCGCCCGTCGGCAGCAGCTCCAGACACAGGGCGCCGGGGTCGAAGCCGAAGGACCGGCCGTACATCGTCATGTAACCAATGTATGGGGTTACCCCGCGCGGGCCACACCCCTCCTTCCGCACGGGCAATTCGGTGCAAATACGGGCTAACCCTTCAGTACCGTGAGGCAATGCCGCCTCCCTCCGACCGCCCGCTCCGGAAGGCGCACCACGCGCTGCTCGCCGTGTGCGCCGGGTTCGTCGTGGCGCCCGCGCTGGTCGTGCCGCTCGGTCTGCCGCTCGGCTGGGACGAGATCGTCTACGCCGGCCGATTCACCGCGTACGCCCACGGCCTCGACGTCCCCTTCGAGGCGCCCCGCACCCGGGGTGTGCCCACGCTGATGGCGCCGGTGGCCCTCTGGTCGGACCACGTGGTGCTGCTGCGGGTGTGGCTGAGCCTGCTCGCGGGGGTCGCGCTGTACGCCGGGTACGCGCCCTGGCTGCGGGTGCTGCGCGCCCGCCCCTACGTCGTGCCGCTGGCCGCGGCGGGGTACGGGAGCCTCTGGTTCGCGCTGTTCTACGCCGGCTCGGCGATGCCCAACCACTACACGGCGACGGGGGCGACGGCGGCCGTCGGCTGGCTGCTGCGGCACCCCGGCACATGGGCCCGGCGCGGGGAGCCGCTGCGTGCGTCGCTCGGCCTCGCCTCCGGTCTCGCGCTCGCCACGCTGATGCGGCCCAACGACGCGGCCTGGATCGCGGCCCCGCTCGCCGTCGCCGCCCTCGCGCACCGGCCGTGGCGGCGGGCCGCACCGCTTCTCGCGATGGCGGCGGGCGTGCTCGCGGGCCTGGTGCCGTGGGTCGTCGAGTCCGAGCTGCGGTTCGGCGGGGTGGCCGAGCGGCTCGCCCTGGCGAGCGAGCAACAGGGCGGTCTGCGCCCGCGGTTCAACCTCCCCGCCGTCGTCAACGCACTCGACGGCCCGCTCCTCTGCCGCCCCTGCGCCCCGGCCGGCCTGAGCCTGCCGACGGCCGCGTGGTGGTACGTCCTGCCGGTCCTGGTGGGCGTCGGCTTGTGGCTCGCGGTGCGGGGGCGCGGGGGCGGAGCGCCGTCCGCGCTCGTCCTGCCGACCCTCGTCGCCGGGTGCGCCGCCGTCACCTATCTCTTCCTCCTCGACTACTCCGCCGCCCGCTTCCTCCTCACCTCGTACGCCCTGCTCGCGCTGCCCGCCGCCGTCGCCGTCCAGGCCCTGTGGCACGCGGCGCGCAGGCGCGGGCGGCCGGCCGTCGGGGCCGTGGCGGTCCTGCTCGTCGGGCATCTCGCCGTTCAACTGGCCGTCGCGCAGGCGCACGCGGGGATCCAGGCGGAGGCGCGCGGCGACTGGCGGCGGATCGCGGCGGTGCTGCGCGACGAGGGCGCCGTCGGCGGGCCGGGCGGGCGGGGCTGCGTCCTGGCCGGGAACAGCATGCTGATCCCCGTCGCCTACACGGCGGGCTGCCTCCCCGCGACCCAGCGGCCCGGCGTCCCGCCCGATGCGTGGGTGCTGCGCAACGGCGAACCTCCGCCCACGGCACGGAAGTTGCGGGTGGTCCCGGTGCCCGGCACGTACAACCGGGGCTGGCGGATCGCGGTTCCGCGACAGTGAGGGGCAACGGCGCGGGCCGGGCAAGGCCTTGTGCGTCGCCCTTGTGAGCCGCCGTTGCGCGTCGCCCTTGTGCGTCGCCCTTGTGGCCGGGCTCATGTAACCGCTATAACCGGTTACATGGCTCTCCAATGGAAGATCGTCGTCGACTCCGTCGACCCGCACGCGCAGGCCGACTTCTGGGCCGCCGCGCTCGGTTACACCGTCGAGGACAACAGTCCGCTCATCGAGCAACTCCTCGGCGCAGGCGCCATTCCAGCCGACCTCGTCACCGAGCACCACGGCCGCCACTCCTGGCGCGGCGCTGCTGCCGCTCGGCACCCCGACGACCCGTACGACGAGCGGAGCGGGGCCGGGCTCGGGCGGCGGCTGCTCTTCAACCAGGTGCCGGAGCCGAAGACCGGCAAGAACCGCATGCACCTCGACCTGCACGTGGGCGCCGACCGGCGCGCGGCGGAGGTGGCGCGGCTCGAAGGGCTCGGCGCGAGCGTGCAGCGCGCGGTCGACGAGCCGGGCGGCAGCTGGGTGATCATGCAGGACCCGGAGGGCAACGAATTCTGCGTGGCTTGACGGGAGTTGGGGGCCGCCCCCGAGGCGCTCGGGTGAGTGGCGGAGCTCACCCTGCGCCCGGACCGTTATCGCCCGGTATGCGGAACAGGCGGACCGGAATTCGCTCTTGACGTCACGTCAACGTGCGCCCACCATCAGGGCGCACGTACGCGTACCCGTACCACGCGCTTCGCGCGTGCGCCCCAGCGCCACCAGCGTCATTCAGCACGGCACGCACCACCCGCTCACGCGCGACCCGCACGTCTCGTACGCCCCCCACACCTGTTCCCGTACGGACTCCGGAGCCCCCCACATGAAGCTCTCCGCACCGATACGCACCTCCATACTCGGCGCCACCGTCGCCGGGCTCGTCGCCACCGGGCTGCTCGTGATGCCCGCGGCCACCGCGGCGCCCACGTCCGACGGCCCCTCGGCGGCCGCGGCGCCCGACATCCCCGTCGCCTCCGTCCAGGCGCACCTCGGTGAACTGCAGAAGATCGCCGAGGCCAACGGCGGCAACCGGGCGCACGGCGAGCCCGGCTACAAGGCCTCCATCGACTACATCAAGGGCAAGCTGGACGCCGCCGGATTCACCACCTCCGTCAAGGAGTTCACGTCCGGCGGCGCGACCGGCTACAACCTGGTCGCCGACTGGCCCGGCGGCGACGAGGGCCAGACCCTGATGGCCGGCGCCCACCTCGACAGCGTCGACTCCGGGCCCGGCATCAACGACAACGGCTCGGGCTCCGCGGCCGTCTTGGAGACCGCGCTCGCCGTCTCCCGCGAGCAGCTGAAGCCCGCGAAGCATCTGCGCTTCGCCTGGTGGGGCGCCGAGGAGCAGGGCCTGGTCGGATCCCGGAACTACGTCAACTCCCTGCCGGACGCCGACCGTTCGAAGATCAGCGGCTACCTCAACTTCGACATGATCGGCTCGCCGAACCCGGGCTACTTCGTGTACGACGACGACCCGGCCATCGAGAAGGTCTTCAAGGACTACTTCGCCGGGCTGAACGTCGCCACGGAGATCGAGACCGAGGGAGACGGCCGCTCCGACCACGCCTCGTTCCTGGACGCCGGGATTCCGGTGGGCGGTCTGTTCACCGGCGCCGGCCGCGCCAAGTCCGCCGAGCAGGCGCAGAAGTGGGGCGGCACGGCGGGCGAGTCGTTCGACAAGTGCTACCACTCGTCCTGCGACACCACGGAGAACATCGACGAGACCGCCCTCGACCGCAACAGCGACGCGATCGCGCACGCGGTCTGGCAGCTGTCGTCGTAACTCTCCTTCGCGGAGCGGGTGTCGCTCACGCGCTGATGTCCTTGCCCGCGAACCGGGCCCAGGCCGCCGACCCGAACACCAGGGCGTAGAAGCCCTGGAGTCGGAGGTTGGCGTACAGGTTGTCCCAGAGGACCGGTTCGCGCATCAGGTCGGCGAAGGACAGCCAGTGGTGCGAGAAGAGATACGGATGGACCGCGTCCAACTGCGGGATCGTGGTCAGGATCTGCACCGTGACGAGCAGTCCCACGGTGCCGGCCATGGCCGCGATCCCGCTGTTGGTCAGCGTGGACACGAACAGGCCGAGCGCGGCGAAACCGGCGAGTGACGCGGCGACGACGAGCGCGATGAGCAGCGCCCGCCACAGGCCCTCCCCGTACCCGATCCGGGTGCCGGAGATCGTGGTCAGCTCCCCGGCCGGGAACAGCAGCGCGCCCGTGACCAGCCCGGACACGGCCACGGTGAGCGTCGCGACGAGGCAGAACACGAGCGTCGACGCGTACTTCACGAGCAGCAGCCGCGTCCGGCCCGCGGGCGCGACCAGCAGATAGCGCAGCGTGCCCGCGCTCGCCTCGCCCGCCACCGCGTCGCCCGCGACGACGCCGACGGTCAGCGGCAGGAAGAACGGCAGCGTCGCGGCGAGCGCGGTGAACACCAGGAACAGGCCGTTGTTGCTGATCTGCGCCATGAACGCCGGACCGCCACCGTCTCCTGGGCTGCCTCCTGAGCTCCCGTCGCCCGTCTCGATCTCGACGGCGACGCCGATCAGTACGGGTACCGCCGCGAGCACGCCGAGCAGGACGAGGGTGCGCAGCCGACGGAAGGTCAGCCCCAACTCGGAGCGGAAGAGGCCAAGTTCGGCGGCGAGCCGGGTACGTGTGCGCCCCGGCCGCCGGGCGGTCACGTCAGCCCGCGACATCGAAGCCCTCCCCCGTCAGTGCCACGAACGCGTCCTCCAGGGTGCCGCGTTCGAGGCCGAAGCCGCGTACGCGGACGCCCGCGTGGACCAGGGCCGCGTTCAGCTCGGCCGGGTCGCGCTCGCCCGGCGGCGGCTCGCCCGTGACGCGGTCGTCGGTGACGGTGAGGTCGGTGACGCCGTGCTCCTTGAGGACGCGTGCCGCGTCGCCCGGGTCCGGCGTGCCGACCGTGATGCGGCCGTGCGCGCGGGCCGCCAGCTCGGCGACGGGGCCCTGGACGACGAGTCGGCCGCGGGCCATCACGGCGGCGTGCGTGCAGACCTGCTCGATCTCGTCGAGGAGGTGCGAGGAGAGGAAGACGGTGCTGCCGTCCTCGGCCAACTCCCGGATCAGCGCCCGGATTTCACGCATGCCCTGCGGGTCGAGCCCGTTGGTCGGCTCGTCGAGCACGAGCAGCCGGCGCGGTCTGAGCAGGGCCGCGGCCAGGCCGAGCCGCTGCTTCATGCCGAGCGAGTACGCCTTCGCCTTCTTGCCCGCCGCACCGCTCAGGCCGACCCGGTCGAGGGCGGCGTCGACGCGCGCGGCGCGGGTGCGGGGGTCGGCGCTCGGGTCGGCCGCGTCGTACCGCAGAAGGTTGTCCCGGCCGGAGCGGAAGCCGTACGGGGCGGGGCCCTCGATCAGCGCGCCGACCTGCGGCAGCACGGTGCGGGCCGCGCCCGGCATACGGCGGCCGAGGACGTGGGCCGTGCCGGAGGTCGGCTCGATCAGGCCCATGAGCATGCGGATCGTGGTCGTCTTCCCTGAGCCGTTCGGCCCGAGGAACCCGAAGACGGTCCCGGCCGGAACGGTGAGGTCCAGGCGGTCGACGGCGAGTTGTCCGCCGCGGAAGCGCTTGGTCAGGGCGCGGGTCCGTACGGCCGGCGCTTCCGCTGCGTCGTCCGGTTGTGGGTCCATCGCGCCCTCCCCCACGTGACTGGTTCCGCCCCGTACGGCGTCTGCGTACGGGGCGGAACATGTCCTTCTCGGGTCCTACTTCGCCGAGTTGGCGGCCTTCACCAGCGTCGCCTTGTCCACGGCGCCGACGTAGACCTTGCCGTCGTCCGTCATCAGCGCGTTGACCAGGCGGGTCGAGAAGACCGTGCCGGAACCGAACTTCCCGGTCACCTTGTCGCCGAAGGAGTCGAGCAACTTGCCTGCCTCGGGCGGGAGTTCACCGGACTCGGACGACGGGACGCCGCCCTTCGCGCCGGTGTCGATGACGGCGACGGAGCTCCAGCCCTCGCCGATCACCTTCATGTCGCCGTTCTTGCCGTTCTTGCCGTCCTTGCCGCCGCTGCCGAAGTCGCCCTGCGGAATCCCGGGGATCTTCGGACTGCCCGGAGCCTGCGGGATCTTGTGGCCGTCCTTCTCCGCCTGCCGCTCCAGCTCGTCCGCCTCGGTGACCTTCGTGCCCTTGCCGGGCTTGAACTCGAAGGTGGAGGCGGCCGGCTTCGCGAAGTCGACCTTGGTGAAGCCGGCGTCGACCACGGCCTTGCCGCCGCTGCTCGGGGACAGCGTGAACTTCAGCGGCACGCCGTTCTCCGCGTCCACGGCGATCCGGATCGAACCGACCGTGGAACCGGTGCCCTTGGGCTGCACGAGCAGCTGGTACGCGTCCCGCCCGGCGACCTTCGCCGTGCCGTCGACGGTCACGGACGTGGTCGCGTCGGCCGCCTTCAGGACCTCGTCGGCGAGCTCCTTCGGCGTGGCCGGCACGCCCTCGGGCCGCTGCTCGTCCTGGTGCTTGCCGGTGCTGCCCGCGTGCCCGTCCCGCGCGTGGAACGCCTCGTCGGACTTGCTGTCGTACGCCCATACGTCGGCGCCGTTGCGGATGATGCTGTACTCCGCCGCGTCGCCGAGGATCGACAGCTTCTGCTTGTCCGGACCGTCGGCGGCGACGCGCAGGTTGTGCGTGCCGGACGCCAGCTCCATCAGCTTCTCGTCCGGCGCCGCGGCCGAACCGCCGTCCCTGTCACCGCCCTTGGGCGCGAGGGAGGCGGCCGCGTCGCCGAGGTTCGGCAGCCCCAGGTCGGTGCTGATCTTCAGGTTGCCGGACACCTGCTGCACGTCCGACGCGGCGATCTTCTCGATGAGTTCCTGCGCGCTGACCTTCGGCAGCTCCGGATCGCCGGAGTCCGCGAGCGCCGGTACGAGTCCGATGGTCGCCGCCGCGACGCCGGCCACCGCGGCCGGAACCGCGTAACGCGCCACCCTGCGGCGGCCCGTGGGCCGGTCCTCGTCCCCCTCGGTGCGCTGTGCCGATTCGTACGGTGCCATGTGTGCCCTACCTCCGTGTTCGGCGGCGGTCTTCCTGTGCACTCGTCCACCCCGCGCCGCCATTCTCACCCGAATTGGTCAGGAGTGGTGCTGTCTCGTCGACTTCGTGCACCTCTATACGACCAAATCCACGGCCTCGAATCGTCAGCCCCGGGATGCAACCTCGCGTACGCCCAGGGGATGACATACGACGACGGCGCCTCCCCCTGGCCCCTAGGGGCCGCGTGGCTCCTGGGGGCGGCGCGGGAAGGCGCCGTCGTCGTCGGTTCGTCGAGTGCCGTGATGTCCTACGGGCCGTCAGCCCGCGCGGTGGACCACCGCGTCGCACAGCTCCACGAGCGCCGACTTCGCGCCGCACTCCGGGAGCGGGGCGAGCGTCGCGCGCGCGTCCTCCGCGTACCGGATCGTGTCCCGGCGGGCCTGCTCCAGGGCCGGGTGGGCGCGCAGTCCGGCGAGCGCCTCCGCGTGCCGGGCGTCGTCCGTGAGGTCGCCGTCGAGCAGTTCGCACAGGGCGAGGTCCTCGGGGCGGGCGTCCCGCGCGGCCTGGGCGCGCAGGTGCAGCACCGGCAGCGTGGGGATGCCCTCGCGCAGGTCGGTGCCCGGGGTCTTGCCGGACTCGTGCGAGTCGGACGCGATGTCCAGGACGTCGTCCGCGAGCTGGAACGCCGTGCCGAGGCGCTCGCCGTACTGCGTCAGGACGTCCACGACCGTCTCGTCGGCGCCCGACATCATCGCGCCGAAGCGGCCCGCGACCGCGATCAGGGAGCCGGTCTTGCCGCTGATCACGTCGAGGTAGTGCTCGACCGGGTCGCGGCCGTCGCGCGGGCCCGCGGTCTCCAGGATCTGGCCGGTCACCAGACGCTCGAAGGCCTCCGCCTGGATGCGTACGGCCTCGGGGCCGAGGTCGGCCAGGATGTGCGAGGCGCGGGCGAAGAGGAAGTCCCCGGTGAGGACCGCGACCGAGTTGCCCCAGCGGGCGTTGGCGCTGGGGACGCCGCGGCGCACGTCCGCCTCGTCCATCACGTCGTCGTGGTACAGCGTCGCCAGGTGGGTGAGCTCGACGACCACCGCGGACGGCACCACTCCGGGTGCGTACGGGTCGCCGAACTGCGCCGCGAGCATGCCCAGGAGCGGCCTGAACCGCTTGCCGCCCGCCCGGACCAGATGCTGCGCGGCCTCCGTGATGAACGGGACCTCGCTCTTGGTGGCCTCGATGAGACCTTCCTCGACAGCAGCCAATCCGGCCTGGACATCGGCTTCCAGAGCCTGGTCCCGCACGCTCAGCCCGAACGGCCCGACGACGGTCACGAGGGGTTCTCCTGTCTGCTGACGATCACAAGTCGATCCACGGTCGATCACATGCCCGATGACACGGTTTGTCGATGTGTCGCTGTCATCACTCAAGTCAGCGTATCCGGTCGCGTTTCGATCACTGCGGGCCCCCGCCCGACCAGCACGCGATCCCCGCACATCCCCCGAGCCGTCGCGGTCACCCCGCACGTCACCCCGCACGTCACTCCCCCGTCACTTCGTCGTCGCTGTCACCATGGCCGGCTCCGGCACCCGCACCCGGGCTGCCGCCCGTCACCGCCGCCGTCGGCGCCGTCACGCCGGGTGATGATCCGGGGGCGGCTCCGATGGGCCGACGGTATGTTCGTGATCAAGCCATTCAAGCAGTTCCGGCCACCGACCTGCTGCCGCATCCGCTCCCCCGCGGCCGCGCCCGACCAGGCCTCCGAGGTTGATCCGCCATGCACCTCCGCACGCCGCACTCCCCTACGCCGCACATCCGCACGCCGCACATCCGCACAGCCTTCCCGTACGAGACCACGCGCGAGGACGTCCGTATCCCGCAGCCCGGCGGGACCGCCGCCCGCGGCGAGGGCGGGACCCTGCTGCACGCGCGCGTGTGGCGGCCGGTCACCGACGAGCCCGTGCCCGCCCTGCTGGAGTACCTGCCCGACCGGCTCACCGACCGGACCGCCGCCCGCGACCGGCAGCGCCACCCCTGGTACGCGGGCCACGGCTACGCCTCCGTACGCGTCGACATGCGCGGGCACGGCAACTCCGACGGCCTGCCCGGCGACACCTGCCCCTCGACCGGGCCCGCCGACGCGGCCGCCGTCGTCGAGTGGCTCGCCGAACAGCCCTGGTGCACGGGCCGGGTCGGGATGTTCGGCCTCGGCCGCGGCGGCAGCGAGGCCCTGCGGGTCGCGGCCCTCGCACCCGAACCGCTCAAGGCCGTCGTCACCGTCGGCGCCACCGACGACCGCTACGACACCGGCGTGCACTACCTCGGCGGCTCCGTCCTCGCCGCCGACCTGCACGCCCGGGCCGCGAGCACGCTCGCCTCCGCCGCCCTGCCGCCCGACCCGCAGTACGTCGGCGACGCCTGGCGGCCGATGTGGCTGCGCCGCCTGGAGTCCGTCGAACCGCTCGTCCACACCTGGCTGCACCACCAGACCCGCGACGCGTACTGGCAGCACGGCAGCCTCCGCGACGCCTGCTCCTCCGTCACGGCCGCCGTCCTCGCCGTCGGCAGCTGGAACGATCCGTACCGGGATGCGGTCCTGCGCCTCGTCGCCCATCTCCCGGGCCCCGCCCGCGCGTTGATCGGCCCCTGGCCCCACGCCTACCCGGACTGCCCGCTTCCGCCAGGCCCGGCCATCGGCTTCCTCCAGGAAACGCTGGCGTGGTGGGACGCATGGCTCGCTCCCGAGTCAGGCTCCACGTCCGGGGCGACGGCTATGTCCGGGGCCACGTCCGCGTCTGCGTCCGGGGCGACGGCTATGTCCGGGCCCACGTCTGCGTCTGCGTCCGGGCCCACGTCTGCGTCCGTGTCCGCGGGGACGGACGTGGAGGCGGATGCGGGTACGGAGGCGGGAGTGGAGGCGGGGGCGGGCGTCGGCTCGGATGCCGGGCCCCGCCGCAGCCCCGACCCCGGGCGCAGCCCGGACCCCGGCCCCGGTCGCGGTGCGAGCGAGCCCAAGGTGCGGCTCTGGATGACCGACTCGCATCCGCCGGGCGCCGTGCAGGATGTGTTGCCGGGGCGCTGGGTGGGGCTGTCGGAGTGGCCGTCGCCGCAGGTCACGGGCGTGACGTACGGCTTCGCCGGTGCGCCCCGGCTGGTGTGTTCGCCGCAGCAGACCGGTCTCGACGCGGGCCGTCTCGTCCCGCTCGGCGGCGGCGCCGACCTGCCGCCCGACCAGCGGGACGAGGACGCGAAGTCGGTGTGCTTCGAGTTCGAGGTGCCCGAGCGGCTGGAGGTCCTCGGCTCGCCCCGGGTCACGCTCCGGCTGTCCCTCGGCACCCCGCGCGGGCAGGCCGTCGCCCGCCTCTGCGACGTGGCGCCGGACGGGGCGTCCACGCTCGTCACCCGGGGCGCGCTCAACCTGTCGGCGCGGCACGGCACCGACCGGATCGAGCCCTGGCAGCCCGGCACCACCCAGGACGTGTCGTTCGACCTGGGCGCCGTCGGGTACGCCTTCCCTCCCGGCCACCGCATCCGCCTCGCCGTCTCCTCCGCGTACTGGCCGTGGCTCTGGCCGCAGCCCGGCTCCGAGTCCGGCTTCACCCTCGACCCTTCCGGCAGCTCCCTCGAACTCCCCGTACTGAACACCGACTTGAGCACTCCCCCGTACGTCTGCGACCGGCCCGAGCAGTCCGAGGCGCTCGGCGTCGTCCAGCCGGAGACGCTGGAGGAGCCGCGTCCGGAGCGCCTCGTCGTCCGCGACGTGGGCCGCGGCTCCTGGCGCCTGGAGGTCGAGCCGCGCCACGGCGGCACCCGCATCCACCCGGACGGCCTGGAGTTCGGCGAGGACGCCCTGGACACGTACGAGATCGACGAGCGGGACCCGTCGAGCGCCCGCGCCCGCTCCGACTGGTCGATCCGCCTGCACCGGCCCGAACTCGGCTGGGACGTCCGCGTCGAGACGCACTCCACGCTCAGCTGCGACGCCGACGACTTCCTCACCACCGACGAGCTGATCTGCCACGACGGACCCGAGGTCGTCTTCCACCACACCTGGAAGAAACGCATCCCCCGCACAGCCGGCTGAACCGAGCGCCCTCCGGGGGCGGCGGGGCGCTCCTCCGGGTTGCCGAGCCCCGGTCCCCCCGCCTCCTAGGCGTAGAGCCGCTCCAGTACGGCCGCCACCCCGTCCGCCTCGTTGGACGCCGTCACCTCGTCCGCCACCGCCTTCAACTCCTCGTGCGCATTGGCCATCGCCACCCCGTACCCGGACCAGTCGAACATCGGGATGTCGTTGGGCATGTCCCCGAACGTGATCGTCCGCTCCGCCGGAATGCCCGACATCTCCGCGGCGATCGCCAGCCCCGTCGCCTTCGTCACGCCGAGCGGCTGGAGCTCCACGATCCCCGGCCCCGCCATCGTCATCGTGACCAGGCCGTCCGTGACCGCCCGCGCCACCGCCACCAACTCGTCGTCCCCCAGGGAGGGATGGCGCACCAGGACCTTGTTGATCGGCTCGTCCCACAACGCCGCCCGCAGGCCCACCCGGACCGCGGGCAGCCCACGATGCGACGGCTCGTACCCGGGCTCCATCAGCATCAGGCCCTCCATCCCGTCCTGGTTGACCGCCGCGAAGACCTCGCCTACCTCCGCCTCGATCTTCCCCAGCGCCAGCTCCGCGAGCTCCCGGTCCAACGTCAGCGCACTCACCAACCGGCCCGCACCCGCGTCGAAGACCTGCGCCCCCTGGCCACAGACCGCGAGCCCCCCGTACTCCATCTCCATGAGCAGATGCCGGACCTGCGGCGCCGGGCGGCCGGTGACCACGATGTGCTGCGCACCGGCCGCCGAGACCCGCGCGAGCGCGGCCCGCGAGCGCGCGGAGACGGTGTCGCCACGGCGCAACAGCGTGCCGTCGAGGTCGGTGGCGACGAGAGCGAAAGGGGGAGCCGAGACCATGGTCACAGAATACGGAGAACCCAACAAAGCGCACAAAAGAGGACGTTGACCTTTTCCCGCCCCACACATCCCCTCCGTCACAACACCTCAGGCACTGCCGCCGCGGGCATCCTCCGACGTAACGTGTGATCAACCCGACGCAGGAAAGTGAGGCACGCGACCCATGCCCGAGCAGAGCCCGCTCGACCTCCCCGAAGGCGACCCCTTCGGCCCGCACAACCTTCCGTACGGCGTCTTCTCCCTCCCCGGCTCCCCGGACGGCGACGACCAGCGCAGGGTCGGCGTCCGCCTCGGCTCGCACGTGCTCGACGCCGGCGCCGCCGCGCACGCCCTGGGCTCTCCCTACGCCTCGCTGCTCGCCCAGCCGACGCTGAACCCGCTGCTTGCGGCCGGCCCGCAGGCCTGGAGCGACGTGCGCCGCGCGCTCACCGCGTGGGTCACCGTGCCCTCCCACCAGGAGTCCGTGCGGCCCTTCTTCCACCCCCTCTCGGACGTCACCCTGCACCTGCCGTTCGACGTCGCGGACTACGTCGACTTCTACGCCAGCGAGCACCACGCCACGAACCTCGGCCGGCTCTTCCGCCCCGACTCCGAGCCGCTGCTGCCCAACTGGAAGCATCTGCCGGTCGGTTACCACGGCCGGGCCGGCACCGTCGTCGTCTCCGGCACGGACGTGATCCGCCCCAGCGGCCAGCGCAAGGCCCCCACCGCCACGGAGCCCACGTTCGGCCCGTCCGCGAAGCTCGACATCGAGGCCGAGGTCGGCTTCGTCGTCGGCGCCCCCTCCGAGCTCGGCACCCCTGTCCCGCTCTCCTCCTTCCGCGACCACGTCTTCGGTCTCTGCCTGCTCAACGACTGGTCCGCCCGCGACATCCAGCCGTGGGAGTACGTCCCGCTCGGCCCGTTCGTCGCCAAGTCCTTCGCCACCTCCGTCTCCGCGTGGATCACGCCCCTCGAAGCGCTCGACCACGCCCGCGTGCAGCCGCCCGCCCGGGACGTGGCCGTCCTGCCGTACCTGGACGACTCCGGCGAGGACGAGCCCGGCGGCTACGACCTGCGGATCACCGTCTCCCTCAACGGCGAGGTCATCTCCGAGCCGCCGTTCGCCGGGATGTACTGGACGGGCGCGCAGATGCTGACCCACATGACCGTCGGCGGCGCCTCCCTGCGCCCCGGCGACCTCTACGGCTCGGGGACCATCAGCGGCCCCGAGACCCATATGCGCGGCTCCCTGATCGAGCTCACCTGGAACGGCGCCGAGCCGCTCGAACTCCCCACCGGGAAGCGGACGTTCCTCGAGGACGGCGACGAGATCACCCTGACCGCCTGGGCGCCGGGCCCGGACGGCGTCCGCGTGGGCCTCGGCGAGGTCACCGGCCGCATCGCCCCGGCCCGCACCACGGACTGACCGAGCCCCGCCCCCGGTGGGCCGTCCCGTCACCCGACGAACGGCCCACCCCGGCGGCCGGGGGCCACGCGCCTCGGCGGCCGTGTGCCCCGGCGCTTCGGCGTCCCGGCGTCCCGGCTCCCGACGCTCTGGGTTCCGGGCCCTGGGCTCCCGGCAGTCTGGGTTCCGGGCTCCGGGCTCTGGGCTCCCGGCGGCTCTGGGCTCCGGGTTCCGGCGCTCGGTGCTCCGGGCTCCCGGCGCTCTGGGTTCCGGGTTCCGGGCTCCCCAGCGTCCCTGTGCCCTGGCTTCCCTGCTTCCCTGCTCCCCAGCGTCCCTGTCCCCCGGCCTCCCCGCTCCCCAGGCCCCAGCATCTTGGCGCGCCGGGCTCCTCAGCCCTCCGAGCCCGCGAACCCCTCCAGGACCCCCAGCACTCCCTCGCCCCACGTGGCGAGCTTCTTCTCGCCCACCCCGCCGATGCCGCCGAGTTCCGTGACCGAGGCCGGCCGGGCCAGGGCGATCTCCCGCAGCGTCGCGTCGTGGAAGATCACGTACGCGGGCACGCCCTGCTCCCTGGCCTGCTCGGCGCGCCACGCCCGCAGCGCCTCGAACACCGGCAGGGCCTCCTCCGGCAGGTCCACCTGCGGCTTGCTCTTCCGCTCGCCCTTGGCACCGCCCGCCGAGCCTCGCGACGCGAGCTTCTTCGGCTCCTTGCGCAGCAGCACCTCCCGCTGTCTGCCGAGGACCGCGCCGCTCTCCTCGGTCAGCACCAGCGTGCTGTACTCCCCCTCGACCGCCAGCAGGCTCTGCGCCAGCAACTGCCGTACGACGCCCCGCCATTCGGCCTCCGACAGGTCCTGGCCGATGCCGTACACCGAGAGCTGGTCGTGGTCGAAGCGGATCACCTTGGCGGTCTTACGGCCGAGCAGGATGTCGATGATCTGGCCCACGCCGAACTTCTGCCGCCGCTCCCGGTCGAGCCGCACCACCGTCGACAGCACCTTCTGGGCGGCGACCGTGCCGTCCCAGGTCTCCGGCGCCGTCAGACACGTGTCGCAGTTGCCGCAGCCCTCGGCGCCCGGCTTCTGGCCGAAGTACGCGAGGAGTTGGGCCCGCCGGCACTGCACCGTCTCGCACAGCGCCAGCATCGAGTCCAGGTGGGCGGCGGCGCGGCGGCGGAACGCCTCGTCGCCCTCCCCGGACTGGATCAGCTTGCGCTGCTGCACGACGTCGTTCAGCCCGTACGCCATCCAGGCCGTGGACGGGAGGCCGTCGCGGCCCGCGCGGCCCGTCTCCTGGTAGTACCCCTCCACCGACTTGGGCAGGTCGAGGTGGGCGACGAAGCGGACGTCCGGCTTGTCGATGCCCATGCCGAAGGCGATCGTGGCCACCACCACGAGGCCCTCCTCCCGCAGGAAGCGGGCCTGGTGCTCGGCACGCGTCCCCGCGTCGAGCCCCGCGTGGTACGGCACCGCCTCGATGCCGTTGCGGGAGAGGAACTCGGCGGTCTTCTCCACGGAGTTGCGGGACAGGCAGTAGACGATGCCGGCGTCCCCCTGGTGCTCCTCGCGCAGGAAGCGGAGGAGCTGCTTCTTCGGCTCGTCCTTCGCGACGATGCGGTACTGGATGTTGGGGCGGTCGAAGCTCGCCTCGAAGTGGCGGGCCGCGGGCATCGCGAGCCGCTCGGTGATCTCACGGTGCGTGGCCCGCGTCGCCGTCGCCGTCAGGGCGATGCGCGGGACCTCCGGCCAGCGCTGGCCGAGCAGCGACAGCGACAGGTAGTCCGGGCGGAAGTCGTGGCCCCACTGGGCCACGCAGTGCGCCTCGTCGATGGCGAAGACGGAGATCTTGGCGCGCTCGATCAGGTCGAGCGTGGAGTCCAGGCGCAGCCGCTCCGGCGCCAGATAGAGGAGGTCCAGCTCACCGGCGAGCAGCTCGGCCTCGACCAGCCGCCGCTCCTCGAAGTCCTGCGTGGAGTTGATGAAGCCGGCCCGCACACCGAGGGCGCGCAGCGCGTCCACCTGGTCCTGCATCAGCGCGATCAGCGGCGAGACCACGACGCCCGTGCCGGGCCTGACCAGGGCCGGGATCTGGTAGCAGAGCGACTTGCCGCCGCCCGTGGGCATCAGCACGACGGCGTCGCCGCCGCCGATGACGTGCTCGATGATCGCTTCCTGCTCGCCGCGGAAGCTGTCGTACCCGAAGACGCGCTGGAGCGTGCTCAGGGCGTCGCTGCGCGTCACACCCGCCCCGGCCCCGTCCTGCTGCTGCTCGGCCACGTCCATCACCACGGTCCCGTTCATCGTCTGTCCCCCCGCACGCCGTCCTTCGACCACGACAGCCACGATAGGCCGCCCGGCCGACAGTCCCGAAAAGTTATCCACAGGCTGGGGGTACCGGTAGGAAAAGCCGGTGCCCGGTCCCCCCCGAAGAGGGACCGGGCACCGGACCGCAGAGCCACCCGCGCGCCGCGCGGACACCGGCTCAGCGGACGAAGACCCCCGCCTGACCGGCCAGGTCGAGGAAGTACTGCGGGGCAACGCCGAGCACCAGCGTGACCGCCACGCCCACCCCGATCGCCGTCATCGTCAGCGCCGAGGGCACCGCGACCGTCGGCCCCTCGGGCTTCGGCTCGCTGAAGAACATGAGCACGATCACGCGGATGTAGAAGAACGCTGCGATCGCCGACGAGATCACACCGATCACGACGAGCGCGCCCGCCCCGCCCTCGGCCGCCGCCTTGAACACCGCGAACTTGCCGGAGAACCCGGAGGTCAGCGGAATGCCGGCGAAGGCGAGGAGGAACACCGCGAAGACCGCGGCGACCAGCGGCGAACGGCGCCCGAGACCGGCCCACTTGGACAGGTGCGTGGCCTCGCCGCCCGCGTCCCGCACCAGCGTGACCACCGCGAACGCGCCGATCGTCACGAACGAGTACGCGCCCAGGTAGAACAGCACCGACGAGATGCCGTCCGGGGTGGCCGCGATGACACCGGCGAGGATGAAGCCCGCGTGCGCGATCGACGAGTACGCGAGGAGCCGCTTGATGTCGGTCTGGGTGATCGCGACGATCGCGCCGACCAGCATCGTGACGATCGCGACGCCCCACATCACCGGCCGCCAGTCCCAGCGCAGGCCCGGCAGCACCACGTAGAGCAGGCGGAGCAGCGCGCCGAAGGCGGCGACCTTGGTGGCCGCCGCCATGAAGCCGGTGACCGGGGTCGGGGCGCCCTGGTAGACGTCCGGGGTCCACATGTGGAACGGGACCGCGCCGACCTTGAAGAGCAGGCCCATGAGGATCATGGCGCCGCCGACGAGCAGCAGCGCGTCGTTCCCCATGGTGTCGGCGAGGGCCGGGTCGATGGCCTGCACCGTGCCGTCGACGACGTCCGCGATCCCCGCGTACGACACCGTGCCCGCGTAGCCGTAGACGAGGGCGATGCCGAAGAGCAGGAACGCCGAGGAGAAGGCGCCGAGCAGGAAGTACTTGACCGCGGCCTCCTGCGACATGAGGCGCTTGCGGCGGGCCAGGGCGCACAGCAGGTACAGCGGCAGGGAGAGGACCTCGAGGGCGATGAACAGCGTCAGGAGGTCGTTCGCCGCGGGGAAGACCAGCATGCCGCCGATCGCGAACAGGGCTAGCGGGAACACCTCGGTGGTGGTGAACCCGGCCTTCACCGCGGCCTGTTCGCTCTCGCTGCCGGGCACCGACGCGGCCTGCGCCGTGAACGAGTCGACGCGGTTGCCGTGCGCCTCCGGGTCGAGGCGGCGCTCGGCGAACGTGAAGACCGCGACGAGTCCGCTGAGCAGGATCGTGCCCTGCAGGAACAGCGCCGGTCCGTCGACGGCGATGGCGCCCATGGCGGCGATCCGCGCCTCAGTGGACGCGTGCCCGCCGGCCGCGAGTCCGACGACGGCGGCGAACGCGGCCACCAGGGCGACCACGGTCACGAACATCTGCGCGTAATAGCGCGCTTTCCGGCCCACGAAGGCTTCGACGATGATGCCCACGACGGCCGCGCCGATCACGATGAGCGTCGGCATGAGCTGGGCGTACTCGATGGTCGGGGCGTCGATCTTGTCGATCGGCGCCGCCGTTGTCCACAGGCTGTGGACGGCTGATGCGCTCACTTGGCCGCCTCCACCTCGGGCTTGGGGTCCTTCTTCTGTACGTCGGACAAGGTGTGGCCGACCGCCGGGTTCACCAGGTCGGTGACCGGCTTCGGGTAGACACCGAGGAAGATCAGCAGGGCGATCAGCGGTGCGACGACGACGAGTTCACGCACCCGCAGGTCCGGCATCTTCGCCGCCTCGACCTTGACCGGGCCCGTCATCGTCCGCTGGTAGAGGACGAGGGTGTAGAGCGCGGCGAGCACGATGCCGAAGGTGGCGATGATGCCGACCACCGGATAGCGCGCGAACGTGCCGACCAGGACCAGGAATTCACTCACGAACGGCGCGAGCCCCGGGAGCGACAGCGTGGCGAGCGAACCGATCAGGAACGTCCCGGCGAGCACCGGTGCCACCTTCTGCACACCGCCGTAGTCCGCGATGAGCCGCGAGCCGCGCCGGGAGATAAGGAACCCGGCGACGAGCATCAACGCGGCCGTGGACACACCGTGGTTGACCATGTAGAGCGTCGCGCCGCTCTGGCCCTGCGAGGTCATCGCGAAGATGCCCATGATGATGAACCCGAAGTGCGAGATCGACGCGTACGCGATCAGGCGCTTGATGTCGCGCTGGCCGACGGCGAGCAGCGCGCCGTAGACGATCGAGATCAGCGCGAGCACCAGGATCGCCGGCGTCGCCCACTTCGAGGCCTCCGGGAAGAGGCCGAGGCAGAAGCGGAGCATCGCGAACGTGCCGACCTTGTCGACCACCGCGGTGATCAGCACGGCGACCGGTGCGGTGGCCTCGCCCATGGCGTTGGGCAGCCAGGTGTGCAGCGGCCACAGCGGCGCCTTCACCGCGAACGCGAAGAAGAAGCCGAGGAACAGCAGCCGCTCGGTGTTGGTCGCCATGTCGAGTTCGCCACTCGCGCGCGCGGCGGCGATCTCCTGCAGCGAGAAGTTCCCCGCGACCACGTAGAGCCCGATGACCGCGGCCAGCATGATGAGGCCGCCGACCAGGTTGTAGAGCAGGAACTTCACTGCCGCGTACGAGCGTTGGGCGGCGGCCTTCTCGTCGCTGCCCGCGTGTGCACGGTCCCCGAAGCCGCCGATGAGGAAGTACATCGGGATGAGCATGGCTTCGAAGAGGATGTAGAAGAGGAAGACGTCGGTGGCCTCGAAGGAGAGGATCACCATCGCCTCGACCATCAGGATCAGCGCGAAGAAGCCCTGCGTGGGCCGCCACCGCTTGCTACCGGTCTCCTGCGGGTCGGCGTCGTGCCAGCCCGCGAGGATCACGAACGGGATCAGCAGGGCGGTCAGGCCGATGAGGGCCACGCCGATGCCGTCGACGCCCAGTTCGTACCGCACGCCGAAGTCGGCGATCCAGGCGTGGGACTCGGTGAGTTGGTACCGGTCGCCGCCGGGTTCGAAGCGGGCGCCGACCACGCCCGCGAGGACGAGGGTGGCGAGCGAGAAGAGCAGCGCCAGCCACTTGGCGGCCGTGCGCCGGGCGGCGGGCACGGCGGCGGTGACGATCGCACCGATCGCCGGCACCGCGGCCGTCGCTGTCAGCAGAGGAAAGGACATCGTGATCAGACCGCCCTCATCAGCAGGGTCGCGGCGATGAGGATCGCCGTACCGCCGAACATCGAGACCGCGTAGGAACGGGCGAAGCCGTTCTGCAGCTTGCGCATCCGGCCGGAGAGTCCGCCGAAGCCCGCCGCCGTGCCGTTGACGACGCCGTCGACCATGGTGTGGTCGACGTACACGAGGGAGCGGGTGAGGTGCTCGCCGCCGCGGACCAGGACCACATGGTTGAAGTCGTCCTGCAGCAGGTCGCGGCGGGCCGCCCGGGTGAGCAGCGAGCCGCGTGGTGCGACGACCGGGACTTCCTTGCGGCCGTACATCGCCCAGGCGATGGCGACGCCGATCAGCAGGACCACGACCGTGGACGCCGTGATCGCCGGGACGCTGATCACCGGGTGCGGGTGCTCGAACTGCGTGACCGGCTCCAGCCACTTCACGAACGACTCGTTGAGCGAGAAGAGTCCGCCCGCGAAGACCGAGCCGAAGGCGAGCACGATCATCGGGATCGTCATCGACTTGGGCGACTCGTGCGGGTGCGGCATCTCGCCGCCGTGGCCGTCGGCCGCGGGTTCGGCGCTGGGCGCCTTGTCCGGGTCGGGCGTCGGCTGCCAGCGCTTCTCGCCGAAGAACGTCAGGATCATCACGCGCGTCATGTAGAACGCCGTGATGCCGGCGCCGAGCAGGGCCACGCCGCCGAAGATCCAGCCGCGGATCCCGTCGTCGTACGCGAACGCCGCCTCGATGATCTTGTCCTTGGACCAGAACCCGGACAGGCCCGGGAAGCCGATGATCGCGAGGTAGCCGAGGCCGAACGTCACGAACGTGACCGGCATGTACTTGCGGAGGCCGCCGTACTTGCGCATGTCGACCTCGTCGTTCATGCCGTGCATGACCGAGCCGGCGCCGAGGAACAGGCCGGCCTTGAAGAAGCCGTGCGTCACCAGGTGCATGATCGCGAAGGCGTACCCGATCGGGCCGAGGCCCGCGGCCAGGATCATGTACCCGATCTGGGACATCGTCGAGCCGGCGAGGGCCTTCTTGATGTCGTCCTTCGCGCAACCGACGATCGCACCGAACAGGAGCGTGACCGCGCCGACGATCACGACCGCCAGCTGCGCGTCCGGCGCGGCGTTGAAGATCGCGCCGGAGCGGGTGATGAGGTATACGCCCGCGGTGACCATGGTGGCCGCGTGGATCAGGGCCGAAACCGGGGTCGGGCCCTCCATCGCGTCCCCGAGCCAGGACTGCAGCGGGACCTGGGCCGACTTGCCGCACGCGGCGAGCAGCAGCATCAGGCCGATCGCGGTGAGCATGCCCTCGCTGGTCTTCGACGTGGACTCCAGGACCGGGCCGAAGGCGAACGTGCCGAACGTCGTGAACATCAGCATGATCGCGATGGACAGGCCCATGTCGCCGACGCGGTTGACCAGGAAGGCCTTCTTGGCCGCCGTGGCCGCGCTCGGCTTGTGCTGCCAGAAGCCGATGAGCAGGTACGACGCCAGACCGACGCCCTCCCAACCCACGTAGAGCAGCAGGTAGTTGTCGGCGATGACGAGGAGCAGCATCGCCGCGAGGAACAGGTTCAGATAGCCGAAGAAGCGGCGACGGCGTTCGTCGTGCTCCATGTATCCGATCGAGTAGACGTGGATCAGGGAGCCCACGCCGGTGATCAGGAGCACGAACGTCATCGACAGCTGGTCCAGCTGGAAGGCGACGTCCGCCTGGAAGCCCTCGACCGGGATCCAGCTGAACAGCGCCTGGTGCATGGCCCGGTGCTCCGGGTCCTTGCCGAGCATGTCGGTGAAGAGCAGCACGCCCACGGCGAACGAGACGACCGCGAGCAGCGTGCCGATCCAGTGGCCGCCGCGGTCCAACCGCCGCCCGCCGCACAGCAGTACGGCCGCTCCGAGCAGAGGCGCCGCGACGAGCAGCGCAATCAGGTTCTCCACGATTCTTCCTGCCCCTCAGAGCTTCATCAGGCTGGCGTCGTCGACCGAGGCCGAATGACGGGACCGGAACAGGGACACGATGATCGCGAGCCCGACCACGACCTCGGCGGCGGCGACGACCATCGTGAAGAACGCGATGATCTGGCCGTCGAGGTTGCCGTGCATCCGGGAGAAGGTCACCAGCGCGAGGTTGCAGGCGTTGAGCATCAGCTCGATGCACATGAACACCACGATGGCGTTCCGCCTGATCAGCACGCCGGTGGCGCCGATCGCGAACAACAGGGCCGCGAGATACAGGTAGTTGACCGGGTTCACTTCGCGGCCTCCTTCGTGCCCGAGGCGGCGTCGTCGGTCGACGACGCGGTGTCGCCGCTCCTGCCGAGCCGTTCGTCGGCGCGCTGCTCCAGGGCCCGCAGATCGTTCAGCGCCTCACTGGACACGTCCCGGATCTGGCCGCGGTCGCGCAGCGTCCGGTTGACCGTGAGCTCCGACGGGGTGCCGTCGGGCAGCAGGCCTGCGATGTCCACGGCGTTGTGCCGCGCGTACACACCCGGGGCCGGGAGCGGCGGGAGGTGCTTGCCCTCGCGCACGCGCTGCTCGGCCAGCTCGCGCTGGGTCTTGGCGCGCTCGGTGCGCTCCCGGTGCGTGAGCACCATGGCGCCGACCGTGGCCGTGATGAGCAGGGCGCCGGTGATCTCGAACGCGAAGACGTACTTGGTGAAGAGCAGGGCGGCCAAGCCCTCGACGTTCCCCGGGGTGTTGGCCTGGCTCAGGCCGTTGAACTCCTTCAGGGAGGCGTTCCCGATGCCGCCGATCAGGAGGACCGCGAAGCCGAGGCCGCACAGGGCCGCGAGCCAGCGCTGTCCCTTGATCGTCTCCTTCAGGGAGTCCGCCGCGGTGACGCCGACCAGCATGACGACGAACAGGAACAGCATCATGATCGCGCCGGTGTAGACGACGACCTGCACGATGCCCAGGAAATAGGCGCCGTTGGCGAGATAGAACACCGCCAGGACGATCATGGTGCCGGCCAGGCAGAGCGCGCTGTGCACGGCCTTCTTCATGAAGACGGTGCACAGAGCGCCGATCACCGCGACGGTGCCGAGGACCCAGAACTGGAAGGCCTCGCCGGTGGAGGTGGCGTAGGCGGCGAGCGTGCTCATTTGCCGACCACCTTCTTCGACGCCGGTTCCTCGGGGCCGAAGGTCGACTCCGCCTCCTGCACCACCTCGCCCTTGGAGTGGGCGACTTGGGGCTCGGTGCCGGGGGCCGCCTCGGTGACCAGGCCGCGGTAGTAGTCCTGCTCGTCCATGCCCGGGTAGATCGCGTGCGGGCTGTCGACCATGCCCTCTTCGAGGCCGGCGAGCAGCTGCTCCTTGGTGTAGATGAGGTTGGCCCGGCTGGAGTCGGCCAGCTCGAACTCGTTCGTCATCGTGAGCGCGCGCGTGGGGCAGGCCTCGATGCACAGGCCGCACAGGATGCAGCGAGCGTAGTTGATCTGGTACACCCGCCCGTACCGCTCGCCCGGGGAGTAGCGCTCCTCGTCGGTGTTGTCCGCGCCCTCGACGTAGATCGCGTCCGCCGGACAGGCCCAGGCGCACAGCTCGCAGCCGACGCACTTCTCCAGGCCGTCCGGGTGCCGGTTGAGCTGGTGACGGCCGTGGAAGCGCGGGGCTGTGACCTTCTTCTGCTCCGGGTACTGCTCGGTCAGCCGCTTCTTGAACATGGCCTTGAAGGTCACGCCGAAGCCGGCCACGGGGTTGTGGAACCCCTGTGCCGTGTCCTTGCCCTCGCCCTGCCCGGCGGGCGCGCCGGACGCGGGCGACTTCTCGGAAGGGTCGTTCCTGGAGATCTCAGACACCGTCAGCCTCCTTTCCGTCACTTGCAGTATTGGTGCCGCCACTGACAATCAACTCCCGCTCCTGGCGCGAGCGTCGACGCGGCACGGGCGGCAGGGTCTGTCCCGGGAGCGGTGGCACGGGATAGCCGCCGGCCATCGGGTCGAACGCGGGCTCCGGCTCGGCGGTAGCGGCCTGCGCCTCCGCCTTGTCCCGCTTCTCGCGGAAGATGTCGACGACGAAGGAGAGCAGCAGGATGGCGAGCACACCGCCGCCGACGTACAGCACGATCCCGGTGAACGCGACGTTCTCGTTGCGCAGCGTGCGTACGGTCGCGACCAGCATCAGCCAGGCCACCGAGACCGGGATGAGCACCTTCCAGCCGAGCTTCATCAGCTGGTCGTAGCGGACGCGGGGCAGGGTGCCGCGGAGCCAGATGAAGAAGAACAGCAGCAGCTGCACCTTGAGGACGAACCAGAGCATCGGCCACCAGCCCTGGTTGGCGCCCTCCCAGAAGGTGCTGATCGGCCAGGGCGCCCGCCAGCCGCCGAGGAACAGGGTGGTCGCGACGGCCGAGACCGTCACCATGTTCACGTACTCGGCGAGCATGAACAGCGCGAACTTGATCGAGCTGTACTCGGTGTTGAAGCCGCCGACGAGGTCGCCCTCGGACTCCGGCATGTCGAACGGCGCCCGGTTGGTCTCGCCCACCATCGTCACGACGTACAGCAGGAACGACACCGGCAGCAGCAGGATGTACCACCGGTCGCCCTGCGCCTCCACGATCGCCGAGGTCGACATCGAGCCCGAGTAGAGGAAGACGGAGGCGAACGCGGCGCCCATCGCGATCTCGTACGAGATCATCTGCGCGCAGGAGCGCAGGCCGCCGAGGAGCGGGTACGTCGAGCCGGACGACCAGCCGGCGAGGACGATGCCGTAGATGCCGACGGAGGCGACCGCGAGGATGTAGAGCATCGCGATCGGCAGGTCCGTGAGCTGCATCGTCGTACGGTGGCCGAAGATCGAGACCTGGTTGTCGGCCGGGCCGAAGGGAATCACCGCGATCGCCATGAACGCCGGGATGGCGGCGACGACCGGTGCGAGGACGTACACCACCTTGTCGGCGCGCTTGACGACCACGTCCTCCTTGAGCATCAGCTTCACGCCGTCCGCGAGGGACTGCAGCATGCCCCAGGGGCCGTGCCGGTTGGGGCCGATGCGCAACTGCATCCAGGCGACGACCTTGCGCTCCCACACGATGGAGAAGAGCACCGTCACCATCAGGAACGCGAAGCAGAACACCGCCTTGATCCCGACGAGCCACCACGGGTCGCGCCCGAACATGGACAGGTCCTCGACGGCGAGCGGGCTCAGGGCGGCCGCGTCGACCGCCTGATGCATCACTGCGTTCATTCCTGCGCTCATGCCTGCACCTCCTTGGCCGGTGCGGCGGCGGCCACGGCCGGGCCGATGCGGACGAGTTCACCGGGGCGCGCCCCGGTGTCCGAAGTGACGCCTCCTCCGGTCGAGTTGAGCGGCAGCCAGACGACCCGGTCGGGCATCTCGGTGACCTGCAGCGGGAGTCGTACGTCGCCCTCGGGGCCGGTGACCGCGAGGACGTCGCCGTCCTTGACGCCGGCCTCGGCAGCGGTGGCCGCGGAGAGCCTCGCCACGGCCGCGTGCCGGGTGCCGGCGAGGGCCTCGTCGCCCTCCTGCAGGCGGCCCCGGTCGAGCAGCAGCCGGTGCCCGGCGAGCACCGCCTCACCGGCGGCCGGGCGCGGCAACTGCCCGCCGGACTCCAGGGGTTCGGTGGCGCGCGGCCCGTCCCAGGCGCCGAGCCGGTCCAGCTCGCGCCGGACGGTGCGCAGGTCGGGCAGGCCCAGGTGGACATCCATCGCGTCGGCGAGCATGTGCAGCACGCGCGCGTCGGCGGGCGGCAGTTGGCGGGTCATCTGGTCGGGCTTCAGGGCGGCCTCGAACATCCGGGACCGGCCCTCCCAGTTGAGGAACGTGCCGGGCTTCTCGGCGACGGCCGCGACCGGGAGGACCACGTCCGCCCGCTCGGTGACCTCGCCGGGCCGCAGTTCCAGACAGACCACGAAGGCCTCGTCGAGCGCCGCACGCGCGCGTGCCGGGTCCGGCAGGTCCGCGACCTCGACGCCCGCGACGACCAGGGCGCCCAGCTCGCCGCTCGCGGCGGCCTCCACGATCTGGCCGGTGTCCCGCCCGTAGCGGTGCGGGAGTTCGGCCACGCCCCAGACGGCGGCGACCTCGTCACGCGCGCGTGGATCGGTCGCGGGCCGGCCGCCGGGCAGCAGCGCCGGCAGCGCGCCCACCTCGACGGCGCCGCGCTCACCGGCCCGGCGCGGGATCCACACCAGTTCGGCGCCGGTGGCGGTCGCCACGCGGACGGCCGCGGTGAGCCCGCCGGCCACGCCGGCCAGCCGCTCGCCGACGACGATCACCGCGCCCTCGGCCCGCAGCGCCTCCGCGACCGGCGCACCGTCCTCGCCGAGCCCGACGCCGGAGGCGAGCGCGTCCAGCCACTCGGTCTCGGTGCCGGGCGCGGCGGGCAGCAGCGTGCCGCCGGCCTTCTCCAGGCCACGGGTCGCGTACGGGGCGAGCGCGAAGGTCTTCTGGCCGTGCTTGCGCCAGGCCTTGCGCAGCCGCAGGAAGACGCCGGGCGCCTCCTCCTCGGCCTCGATCCCGACGAGCAGCACCGCGGGCGCATTCTCCAGGGCGGTGTACGTGACGCCGCTCCCGTCGAGGTCGCGTCCGCGTCCCGCCACCCGCGCGGCCAGGAAGTCGGCCTCCTCGGAGGAGTGCACGCGCGCGCGGAAGTCGATGTCGTTGGTGCCGAGCGCCACGCGCGCGAACTTGCTGTACGCGTACGCGTCCTCGACGGTGAGCCGCCCGCCCGCGAGCACACCCGCACGCGCGCGTGCCGCCGAAAGTCCTTCGGCCGCGGCGGCCAACGCCTCGGGCCAGCTCGCCGGTTCGAGCACGCCGTCCTCGCCGCGGACGAGCGGGGTGGCGAGCCGGTCGCGCTGCTGGGCGTAGCGGAACGCGAAGCGGCCCTTGTCGCAGATCCACTCCTCGTTGACCTCGGGGTCGTCGGCCGCGAGGCGGCGCATCACCTTGCCGCGCCGGTGGTCGGTGCGGGTCGCGCAGCCGCCGGAGCAGTGCTCGCACACCGACGGCGACGACACCAGGTCGAACGGCCGCGAACGGAACCGGTAGGCGGCCGAGGTCAGCGCGCCCACCGGGCAGATCTGGATGGTGTTCCCGGAGAAGTACGACTCGAAGGGGTCGCCCTCGCCGGTACCGACCTGCTGCAGCGCGCCCCGCTCGATCAGCTCGATCATCGGGTCGCCCGCGACCTGGTTGGAGAACCGGGTGCAGCGCGCGCACAGCACGCACCGCTCACGGTCGAGCAGCACCTGCGTGGAGATCGCGACGGGCTTCTCGTACGTGCGCTTCTTGCCGTCGAAGCGGGAGTCGGCCTGGCCGTGCGAGACGGCCTGGTTCTGCAGCGGGCACTCGCCGCCCTTGTCGCAGACCGGGCAGTCCAGGGGGTGGTTGATGAGCAGGAGCTCCATCACGCCCTTCTGCGCCTTCTCCGCGACCGGCGACGTCAGCTGGGTCTTGACGACCATGCCGTCGGTGCAGGTGATGGTGCAGGACGCCATCGGCTTGCGCTGGCCCTCGACCTCGACGATGCACTGGCGGCAGGCGCCGGCCGGGTCGAGGAGCGGGTGGTCGCAGAAGCGCGGGATCTCGATGCCGAGCTGTTCGGCGGCGCGGATGACGAGCGTGCCCTTGGGGACGCTGATGTCGACGCCGTCGATGGTCAGCGAGACCAGGTCCTCGGGAGGCGGAGCCGCCTCCCCGCCCCCGGAGGGAGCATTTGTCGCGACCGTCATGCGTTCACCTCCGTGTGCTTGTCGGCCCAGAGGGTCGACTTGGCGGGGTCGAAGGGGCAGCCCTTGCCGGTGATGTGCTCCTCGTACTCCTCGCGGAAGTACTTCAGGGAGGAGAAGATCGGCGAGGCCGCGCCGTCGCCGAGGGCGCAGAAGGACTTGCCGTTGATGTTGTCGGCGATGTCGTTCAGCTTGTCGAGGTCGGACATGGTGCCCTTGCCGGCCTCGATGTCGCGGAGCAACTGGACGAGCCAGTACGTGCCTTCGCGGCAGGGGGTGCACTTGCCGCAGGACTCGTGGGCGTAGAACTCGGTCCAGCGGGTGACGGCGCGGACGACGCAGGTGGTCTCGTCGAAGCACTGCAGGGCCTTGGTGCCGAGCATCGATCCGGCGGCGCCGACGCCCTCGTAGTCGAGCGGGACGTCCAGGTGCTCGTCGGTGAACATCGGGGTCGAACTGCCGCCCGGGGTCCAGAACTTGAGGCGGTGGCCGGGCCGCATGCCGCCGCTCATGTCGAGCAGCTGGCGCAGCGTGATGCCGAGCGGGGCCTCGTACTGGCCGGGGGACGCGACGTGGCCGCTGAGCGAGTAGAGCGTGAAGCCCGGGGACTTCTCGCTGCCCATCGACCTGAACCAGTCCTTGCCCTTGTTCAGGATCGCGGGAACCGACGCGATGGACTCGACGTTGTTCACCACAGTGGGGCAGGCGTACAGACCGGCGACAGCGGGGAAGGGGGGTCGCAGCCGGGGCTGGCCACGCCGTCCTTCGAGCGAGTCGAGCAGCGCGGTTTCCTCACCACAGATGTACGCCCCGGCGCCGGCGTGCACCGTGAGTTCCAGATCGAGTCCCGAACCGAGGATGTCGTTCCCCAGATAACCCGCCTCGTACGCCTCGCGTACTGCCTCGTGCAAGCGCCGCAGTACGGGGACGACTTCGCCCCGCAGATAGATGAAGGCGTGGTTCGACCGGATCGCGTAGCAGGCGATCACGATGCCCTCGATGAGGCTGTGCGGGTTCGCGTAGAGGAGCGGGATGTCCTTGCAGGTGCCCGGCTCCGATTCGTCGGCGTTGACAACCAGATAGTGCGGCTTTCCGTCCCCCTGGGGGATGAACTGCCACTTCATCCCGGTGGGGAAGCCCGCGCCGCCGCGGCCGCGCAGACCGGAGTCCTTCACGTACGCGATGAGGTCGTCCGGGGACATCGCGAGGGCCTTGCGGAGGCCTTCGTACCCCTCGTGCCGGCGGTAGGTGTCCAGGGACCAGGGGCGGTCCTCGTCCCAGCACGCGGAGAGGACGGGGGCGAGCAGCTTCTCGGGGCTGTGCTCTCCTCCGGTCTCCGGTCGGGAGCCCCCGTAGGCGGTGGACACGGTCATCACTCCCCCTCCTCGGCGGTGGGACCGGCCGGGTGGTCCGGGTCCGAGGCCGACGTCTGCTGCGGTGCGTCGTGCGAGCTGAGGTGTTCGGCGGGCGACTCGCCCTGCGGGGCCTCGCCGCGGGGGTGGACCACGCGCGCGGGGTGCACCTCGCCCTTGGCAAGGCGCAGCCCGATGAGCGATGCGGGGCCCGCGGCTCCGCCCGCCTCGACGGCGCCCTCGCGCTCGTCCGGGAACCCGGCGAGGATGCGGGCGGTCTCCTTGAACGTGCAGATGGGGGCGCCGCGGGTGGGCTCGACGGTGCGGCCGGAGCGCAGGTCGTCGACGAGCTTCTTGGCGGACTCGGGGGTCTGGTTGTCGAAGAACTCCCAGTTGACCATCACCACGGGCGCGTAGTCGCAGGCGGCGTTGCACTCGATGTGTTCGAGGGTGACCTTGCCGTCCTCGGTGGTCTCCTCGTTGCCGACGCCGAGGTGCTGCTTCAGCTCCTCGAAGATGGCGTCGCCGCCCATGACGGCGCACAACGTGTTGGTGCAGACGCCCACTTGGTAGTCGCCGCTCGGCTTGCGGCGGTACATCGTGTAGAAGGTGGCGACCGCGGTGACCTCGGCGGTGGTGAGGCCGAGCACGTCGGCGCAGAACTGCATGCCGGTCCGGGTGACGTGCCCTTCCTCGGACTGCACCAGGTGCAGCAGCGGAAGCAGCGCCGAGCGGGAGTCCGGGTAGCGGGCGATCACCTCGCGCGCGTCCGCCTCCAGCCGGGCACGGACGTCGGCCGGGTAGTCGGGGGCGGGGAGCTGGGGCATCCCCAGGCTGACGTCTGTCACCGGTCGACGCCTCCCATCACGGGGTCGATGGATGCGACGGCGACGATCACGTCGGCGACCTGGCCGCCTTCGCACATGGCCGCCATGGCCTGCAGATTGGTGAAGGACGGGTCGCGGAAGTGGACCCGGAAGGGGCGGGTGCCGCCGTCCGAGACGACATGCACGCCGAGCTCGCCCTTGGGCGACTCCACCGCTGCGTACGCCTGTCCGGGCGGGACCCGGAAGCCCTCCGTCACCAGCTTGAAGTGGTGGATCAGGGCCTCCATGGAGGTGCCCATGATCTTCTTGATGTGGTCGAGCGAGTTGCCCAACCCGTCCGGGCCGAGCGCGAGTTGGGCGGGCCAGGCGATCTTCTTGTCGCCGACCATCACCGGGCCCGGCTCCAGGCGGTCGAGGCACTGCTCGACGATCCGCAGCGACTGGCGCATCTCCTCCAGGCGGATCAGGAACCGCCCGTAGGAGTCGCAGGTGTCGGCGGTGGGGACGTCGAAGTCGTACGTCTCGTACCCGCAGTACGGGTCGGTCTTGCGCAGGTCGTGCGGCAGGCCGGTGGAGCGGAGGATCGGGCCGGTGGCGCCGAGGGCCATGCAGCCGGCCAGGTCGAGATAGCCGACGTCCTGCATGCGGCCCTTGAAGATGGGGTTCCCGGTGGCGAGCTTGTCGTACTCGGGAAGGTTCTTCTGCATCTTCTTCACGAACTCGCGGATCTGGTCCACCGCGCCGGGCGGCAGGTCCTGGGCGAGTCCGCCGGGGCGGATGTAGGCGTGGTTCATCCGCAGGCCGGTGATCAACTCGTAGATGTCGAGGATGAGTTCACGGTCGCGGAAGCCGTAGATCATGATCGTCGTCGCGCCGAGCTCCATGCCGCCGGTGGCGAGGGCGACGAGGTGCGAGGACATCCGGTTGAGCTCCATCAGGAGCACGCGGATGACCGAGGCGCGGTCCGGGATCTCGTTCTCGATGCCGAGGAGCTTCTCGACGGCCAGACAGTACGCCGTCTCGTTGTAGAACGGCGTCAGATAGTCCATGCGCGTCACGAACGTGGTGCCCTGCGTCCACGTGCGGTACTCGAGGTTCTTCTCGATGCCGGTGTGGAGGTAGCCGATGCCGCAGCGGGCCTCGGTGACCGTCTCGCCGTCGATCTCCAGGATCAGGCGCAACACCCCGTGCGTGGACGGGTGTTGTGGGCCCATGTTGACGATGATGCGCTCGTCGTCGGACTTCGCCGCCTGCTCGACGACCTCGTCCCAGTCGCCGCCGGTGACGGTGTAGACGGTGCCCTCGGTCGTCTCCCGGCCGGAGGCGTGGGACGTTGCGTTGGATGCTGACATCAGCTGTACGACCTCCGCTGGTCGGGAGCCGGGATCTGGGCGCCCTTGTACTCGACGGGAATGCCGCCGAGCGGGTAGTCCTTGCGCTGCGGGAAGCCCTGCCAGTCGTCCGGCATCATGATCCGGGTGAGGGCCGGGTGCCCGTCGAAGACCAGGCCGAAGAAGTCGTAGGTCTCGCGCTCGTGCCAGTCGTTGGTCGGGTAGACCGAGACCAGGGACGGCACGTGCCGGTCGTCGTCCGGGGCGCTCACCTCCAGGCGGATCAGCCGGCCGTGGGTGATCGAGCGCAGGTGGTACACGGCGTGCAGCTCGCGGCCCTTGTCCTCCGGGTAGTGCACGCCGGAGACGCCGGTGCACAGCTCGAAGCGGAGCGCCGGGTCGTCGCGCAGCGTCTTCGCGACGCGTACGAGATGTTCGCGGGCGATGTGGAAGGTGAGCTCGTCGCGGTCGACGACGGTCTTCTCGATGGCGTTCTCGGGGAGCAGGTCCTGCTCCTCCAGGGCGCCCTCCAGCTCGTCGGCCACTTCGTCGAACCAGCCGCCGTACGGCCGGGAGGAGGCGCCGGGCAGGCGTACGGAGCGGACCAGGCCGCCGTAGCCGGAGGTGTCGCCGCCGTTGTTGGCGCCGAACATGCCGCGCTGGACGCGGATCTCCTCGCCGTGGTCGCCGCGCTGGCCGGGGAGGTTCTGCGTGCCGAGGTCCTTCTCGGGGTTCACGCCGTTGCCGTTGGTGCTGTTGTTGCTGTTGTTGCTGTTGTTGCCGTTGTCGCTGTTGTTGCCGTTGGTGCTCTCGCTCACCGCAGCAGCCCCTTCATCTCGATGGTGGGGAGCGCCTTGAGCGCCGCTTCCTCCGCCTCGCGGGCCGCCTCCTCGGCGTTCACGCCGAGCTTGGACGTCTGGATCTTCTGGTGGAGCTTGAGAATCGCGTCCATCAGCATCTCGGGCCGCGGCGGGCATCCGGGCAGATAGATGTCGACGGGGATGACGTGGTCGACGCCCTGGACAATTGCGTAGTTGTTGAACATTCCGCCCGACGACGCACAAACCCCCATGGAAATGACCCACTTGGGATTCGGCATCTGGTCGTAGACCTGCCGCAGCACGGGCGCCATCTTCTGGCTGACGCGGCCGGCCACGATCATCAGGTCGGCCTGGCGCGGCGATCCGCGGAAGACCTCCATGCCGAAGCGCGCGAGGTCGTACCGGCCGGCGCCGGTCGTCATCATCTCGATCGCGCAGCAGGCGAGGCCGAAGGTGGCGGGGAAGACGGATGACTTGCGCACCCAGCCCGCGGCCTGTTCGACGGTGGTCAGCAGAAAGCCGCTCGGCAGCTTCTCTTCGAGTCCCATTGGTCAGCCCCTCAGTCCCATTCCAGGCCGCCGCGCCGCCATACGTACGCGTACGCGACGAAGACGGTGAGCACGAAGAGCAGCATCTCCACGAGCCCGAAAAGCCCCAGGGCGTCGAAGGTGACGGCCCAGGGGTAGAGGAAGACGATCTCGATATCGAAGATGATGAAGAGCATCGCCGTCAGGTAGTACTTGATCGGGAAACGCCCTCCGCCGGCCGGCGTCGGCGTCGGCTCGATGCCGCATTCGTAGGCCTCGAGCTTGGCTCGGTTGTACCGCTTTGGACCGATGAGCGTGGCCATGACCACGGAGAAGATCGCAAAGCCGGCGCCTAGGGCTCCCAATACGAGGATGGGCGCATAAGCGTTCACCGCTCCTCGCTCCTCTCAGTCGACATTGACTGCTTCGGCGGACGGACCTCCGGACCTGCGAGCCCCCCACCGAGACGCTGAAGATCGCGCTTATGTGAGGCAGTTCACAAGCCCAACTGCCCCGCATCCTATGCCCGCCGGTCTGTGATCTGCGACACGGGGTACGCCAACGCCTTTGTGATCTCCACCACCTGACGAAGGATCATGAAGTCGGATGAGCGGTGATCTTCATACGCGAAGCACCGAAGTGATCACCAGAGGTGACATCTGCACTCGTCATGCCTGGTCGGAGGGGGGTCGGCACTATCAAGAGGTGGCTACTGCAAGCAAATTGGCGCTGGACGAGAACGGCTGATATTGGAGCCCCGCCACCCGCCCCGGACAGGGGTTCGGCGTCGACGGCGTTCAAGTGGACGCACTGACAAGGGGAGTTGACGCCCTGGCGGACGCGGGGCTGCGGCCGGGCTGTGCGCACGTCTTCACAAGTGCGCGCGTGCACGCGTTCACGAGCTCACGTACGCGAGCGGACTTCACCGCAGAACGGGGACTACGACGCGTGCACCTCTCCCCCACAACCCGGGCACCCCGCGAGCACGATCGGCGCTGGGCATTCACACGACATAGCGGGCCACATCGGGCATACGCCAACGAACACCCCGTCAACTCCCCTGCGCGGGCCCGGACGTTCGCCCGCGATTACCCGTTCCAGCGGTGACCTTTCCGTGACCTGCGCCACGTCGCCGAGGCGCCGCGAAAGCCGGGCTTGGCCATCGACCGGATCGGATGGTAGGCGCAGGGCAAAAGGGACGTAACCCAGAAACCCAATGATCACAGGCGTGGACCGGGGTGTCCGCATTGCCCGTTACGGCGTCAATAAAGGCCGACACGCCCGGGATTCACGCCACGGGCACGCAACTGTGGCGCAGCACACGTTTGTTGAAGGGAACCCGGAGGCCCTGATAGCGGTTGTTCTCATGTCCCACACCGCTCACATACCCAGCCACCGGAAGCCCCGTCCGCAGCGGGCCACGAAGCTGCGCGCCGGAGTTGCCGGTGGCGTCCTCAGCACCCTCGCGGTGGCCGGCTCCGCCGGTTCGGCGCACGCTGCCGAGCCGGTGACCGAGACCATCGAGATGCCCACGCTCACCACCGAGCTGGCGACCAAGGTCGCCGCGAGCGCGGACGCCACGCAGCAGGCCGCGGACTCCTACAAGCTGCAGGCCGAGCAGGACGCCGCAGCCTCGAAGGCCGCCAAGGAGGCCAAGAAGGCCAAGGCCAAGGCGATCGCCAAGGCCAAGGCCGAGAAGGAGGCGAAGGAGCGCGCCGAGGAGCGTGCCGCCCGCGCCGCCGAGCGCCAGACGCTCAGCGCCGTCTCCGACAGCGCCGAGTCCACCGCTGACGCCGTCGCGCCCGCCAGCGGCAGCATGGGAGCCGTCATCAGCTTCCTGCACGCCCAGGTCGGCGACGCGTACGTCATGGGCGCCTCCGGCCCCGACTCCTGGGACTGCTCCAGCCTGGTCCAGGCCGCGTTCAAGCAGGCCGGCGTCGACCTGCCGCGCGTCTCCCAGGACCAGTCGATGGTCGGCACCGAGGTCGGCACCGGCAACCTCCAGGTCGGCGACATCCTGTACTGGGGCGGCAAGGGCTCCGCGTACCACGTGGGTGTCTACATCGGCAACGGCCAGTACCTGGACGCCGCCAACCCCAGCAAGGGCGTCGTCATCCAGGACCTGTCCGGCTACCCGGCCGACGGTGCTGTCCGCGTCATGTGACGGACCCCGAAACACCCGAAAGGGCCCCACTCCACCCGGAGCGGGGCCCTTTCGCCGTACGCGAGCGGTGAGCGTGGGGACGAACGGCGTGCCGGGGGGGGCGGCCCTTTCGCCGTACGCGAGCGGCGAGCGGACCGCTCAGGCCCTAGGGGCGACCGCCGCCAACACCGGCCCCGGCGCCGCACCTTCGCGCACGGCGCCGTACCGCGTCCGGCACACCGGCACCGCCAACGGCAAGCACTCGCCGCAGTCCGGCGCCGAGAACCTGGCCGGGCCGGAACGAACGGCGGGCGGGTGGCGGCCCTTGCGTCGTGCCCGCGGAAGACCGCCGTACGCGCCGCACCCGCGGAAGGCCACCGCCCGTGCCGTACGCGAGCGGACCTCTCAGGCCTTAGGGGCGACCTTCGAGAGGCCGTTGATGATGCGGTCCATCGCGTCGCCGCCCGTCGGGTCGGTGAGGTTGGCGAGCATCTTCAGCGTGAACTTCATCAGGATCGGGTGCGTCAGGCCCCGCTCCGTCGCGATCTTCATGATCTTCGGGTTGCCGATGAGCTTCACGAACGCGCGGCCCAGCGAGTAGTAGCCGCCGTAGGTGTCCTTGAGGATCTTCGGGTAGCGCTGCAGGGCGAGTTCGCGCTGGGCGTCCGTGGCGCGGGCGTGCGCCTGCACGATCACGTCGGCGGCGAGCTGCCCCGATTCCATGGCGTACGCGATGCCCTCGCCGTTGAACGGGTTGACCAGGCCGCCCGCGTCGCCGACGAGCAACAGGCCCTTGGTGTAGTGCGGTTGCCGGTTGAACGCCATCGGCAGGGCGGCGCCGCGGATCGGCGTCGTCATGTTCTCCGGGGTGTACCCCCAGTCCTCCGGCATCGAGGCGCACCAGGCCTTCAGCACCTCGCGCCAGTCCAACTCCCGGAACGCCTTGGAGGAGTTGAGGATGCCGAGGCCGACGTTGGACGTGCCGTCGCCCATGCCGAAGATCCAGCCGTACCCGGGCAGCAGCCGGTCCTGCGGGCCGCGCCGGTCCCACAGCTCCAGCCACGACTCCAGGTAGTCGTCGTCGTGGCGCGGGGACTCGAAGTACGTACGGACGGCGACGCCCATCGGGCGGTCCTCGCGGCGGTGCAGGCCCATGGCAAGGGAGAGCCGGGTCGAGTTGCCATCGGCGGCGACCACCAGCGGGGCGTGGAAGGTCACTTCGCGCTTCTCGTCGCCGAGCTTGGCGTGCACGCCGGTGATCCGGCCCGTGCGGTCGTCGAGGATCGGGGCGCCGACGTTGCACTGCTCGTAGAGCCGCGCGCCCGCCTTCTGGGCCTGGCGGGCCAGCTGCTCGTCGAAGTCGTCGCGCTTGCGCACCAGTCCGTAGTCCGGGTACGAGGCGAGGTCAGGCCAGTCCAGCTGGAGGCGGACGCCGCCGCCGATGATGCGCAGGCCCTTGTTGCGCAGCCAGCCCGCCTCCTCGGAGATGTCGATGCCCATCGACACGAGCTGCTTGGTCGCGCGCGGCGTGAGGCCGTCGCCGCAGACCTTCTCACGGGGGAACGCGGTCTTCTCCAGGAGCAGGACGTCGAGCCCGGCCTTCGCCAGGTAGTACGCGGTCGTGGAACCGGCTGGACCGGCCCCGACGACGATCACATCTGCACTGTGTTCGGAGAGGGGCAGGGGCTCGGTCACGCGGATCTCCCCGGGCTCGGAGGTACGGAGTTCGGCTGTCGGCAGATTCACGTGCCGAAGCGCACTGGACATGGGCAGTCTATGGGGGCGTACCGATCACGGACCGAAGGGCTGCCTCGTATGACGTCAGCGACGCCGAGCACCGCCGCACCCACGCCCGCCGTCAGGCTGCGCGTCCCCACGGAGGAGGACGCGTACGCCTGGCACCGGGTCTTCGACCACCCCGAGGTCATGGAGTTCCACGGCGGCAGGGCGGCCGAGCTCTCGGTGTACGAGGAGCTGACCGCCCGCCAGCGCCGGCACGACGCGGAGTTGGGCTTCTGCCTGTGGACGCTGCTCGACGAGGAGGAGCAGGTCCTCGGCTTCACCGGCGCGCAGCCCTGGCCGCACGAGTGGGGCCCCAAGGGCGCGATAGAGATCGGCTGGCGGCTCGGCCGGGACGCCTGGGGGCGCGGATACGCGACGGCGGCGGCGCGGACGACCCTTGAGCGGGTCCGGGCGGCCGGGGTGCGCGAGGTGGTCGCGATGGTGGCCGCGGAGAACGAGCGGTCGATCGCCGTGACCCGCCGCCTCGGCATGGAGCTCGCCGAGACGTACACGACGCCGACGGGCCGGCGGGGCCACTGCTTCCACCTGGCGCTCTGACCCCATGAGGGGGTGAAGCGGCGGGTCAGAACACCGAGAGCCCCGTCAGCGTCGTGAAGCGGTCGAGCGCGGCCACGCCCGCAACGGAGTTGCCGCGCTCGTCGAGCCCCGGGCTCCACACGCACAACGTGCCCCGGCCCGGCACGACGGCCACGATCCCGCCGCCCACCCCGCTCTTGCCGGGCAGCCCCACGCGGTACGCGAAGTCCCCCGCGGCGTCGTACGTCCCGCAGGTCATCATCACCGCGTTGATCTGCTTCGCCTCGCTGCGCGACAGCAGCCGGGAGCCGTCGGCGAGCAGCCCGTGCCGGGCCAGAAAGCCCGTGGCCAGGGCGAGATCGGCACAGCTCATCTCGATCGAGCACTGCCGGAAGTAGTGGTCGAGCAGCGTCGGCACGGGATGCCGGATGTTGCCGTACGACGCCATGAAATGCGCGAGGGCCGCGTTGCGGTCGCCGTGCGCGGTCTCGGACGCGGCGACCTCCAGGTCGAAGCCGAGGTCCGGGTTGCCGCTCTCCGCGCGCAGGAAGGCGAGCAGGTCCTCGCTGGCGTCCCCGGTCAGCGACTGCAGCCGGTCGGTGACGACGAGCGCGCCGGCGTTGATGAACGGATTGCGCGGAATGCCGTTCTCGTACTCCAGCTGCACAAGGGAGTTGAACGGATTGCCGGACGGCTCACGGCCCACGCTCTCCCACAGGACGGCGCCGTCCTGCGCGAGGACCAGGGCGAGCGTGAACACCTTGGTGATCGACTGGGCGGAGAACGGAACCTGCCACTCCCCCACGCCGTGCACCCGTCCGTCGACGTCGGCGAAGGCCATCCCGAAGCGGTGCGGGTCGACCCCGGCGAGCGCCGGGATGTAGTCGGCGCTGCGGCCGCGGCCGGGCATGGCCCCGACCTCGTCGGCGATCTGCTCCAGGACGTCCTGCAGGTCGGGGAAGTCCACGTGCCCGTCCCTCTTACCCGTGCTCGTACTCGTACTCAGGCGGAATCGCGGGCGCTCAGGCCGGCTTGAAGCCGCGGTGCAGGGCCACGATGCCGCCGGTCAGGTCGCGCCAGGCCACCTTGGCCCAGCCGGCCGCCTGCAGCCGCGAGGCCAGCGCGGGCTGGTCCGGCCACTCGCGGATCGACTCGGCGAGATAGACGTACGCGTCCGGGTTCGAGGAGACCGCGCGGGCGACGGGCGGCAGGGCACGCATCAGGTACTCGGTGTAGACCGTGCGGAACGGGGCCCAAGTGGGCTGGCTGAACTCGCAGATGACGACCCGGCCGCCGGGCTTCGTCACCCGGTACAGCTCGCGCAGCGCCCGGTCCGTCTCCTGCACGTTGCGCAGGCCGAAGGAGATCGTCACCGCGTCGAACACGTCGTCCGCGAACGGCAGTCGGGTCGCGTCGCCCGCCGTGAACGGCATGTGCGGGTGCCGCTGCTTGCCGACGGAGAGCATGCCGAGGGAGAAGTCGCACGGCACCACGTACGCACCGGCCTGCGCGAACGGCTGCGAGGAGGTGGCGGTGCCGGCGGCGAGGTCCAGGATCTTCTGCGCGGGCCGCGCGTCCACGGCCTTCGCGACCTCCTTGCGCCAGAGGCGGGCCTGGCCGAGGGAGAGCACGTCGTTGGTGAGGTCGTACTTCTCGGCGACGTCGTCGAACATCTCGGCGACTTCGTGCGGCTGCTTGTCCAGGGATGCGCGGGTCACCCGGTCATTGTGGCAGGCGCCCCCATCCCCCCGCGGCCGGGACCCGGCCCTGCGGGCCCGCCCCAGCGTCTGCCCTGTGCCGTTGCATCGGCGGCTGCCACCCGGCGGCCCGTCCTCGCGCCCACGCGGCGCCAGCCGCATATCGACACAGCCCCGCGCCCCTGAAGGCATGCGCTGCGCGCAGCCTTCCCGCCCCCTCTACGCTGTGGCGCGTGAAGCGGTGGATGGTGGGGATCTGGTTGGTGCTCGTGCTCGGGGGGTGGGCGTTCACCGAGTCCATCGACGACCGGATCGAACCAGGCTCGGGCCGTACGGAACCGACGCCGGCCGCGCCCTCCGCGCCCGTCGACCTGGACTGCCCCAGCCGGGCCCCGGACGGGTCGATCCTGGCGTGCGCGTACCGGGTGGCGGACTAGCGTCCCCGGTACACGAGCCGCCCGCCGATCACCGTCGCCACGCAGGTCGACGCGCCCCGGCGGACCAGCTCGGCGCGGTCCGCGACGTCGAAGACCGCGAAGCGGGCCGGGCCGCCCGCCGACAGGGCCGGGAGCAGCACCAGCGGGCGCGGCGAGAGCGAGACGGGCCCGGGAAGCCCCTCGGGGCGGGCGGCGAAGACCAGCCCGGAGCGCTGCGCCACCTCCAGGACCGCCTTGGCGCGCAGCTCACCGGCGATCGCGACCGTGCCGTGCGCGAACAGCCGCTGCACACCGCGGCGTGCGCTCGCGCCGAGCCGCGCGGGCTCGGCGCGGAACAGCTCGCGCGCCCGCTCCCCGCCGATCGGCGCCGTGCCGAACGTGTCGGCCTCGCGCGGATCGGGGTGGTACGTCGACTCCAGGATCTCCGGGCCGTACGGGTTGAGCAGCCCGGGCGTGAGGATGCCGGGCCAGCGCCGCACCCGGGCCGTGGGGTGGGCGGCGGCCAGCTCCTCGTACGGGCCGAGGGCGGCGAGAGTCGCACCGTCGACCAGGACGGCCGACTCCGGGGACGCCTCGGCGACGTGAAGTGTCAGCACGTACGGACCAGTCGGCTCAGTTGGCGGGGAGCAGCTTGAGCTCGGGGTGGGCCGTGCCGCCCTCGATCGCGACGGACGAGATGTGCGAGGCGACGCGCTCGTCGACCGGGTCGTTCGCCGGGTCGTCGTGCACCACCAGGTGCTCGTACGTCGTGGAGCGCTGCGCCGGGACGCGGTCCGCCTTGCGGATCATGTCGATGATCTCGAGGAGGTTGGAGCGGTGCTTGGCGCCGGCGGAGGACACCACGTTCTCCTCCAGCATCACCGAGCCCAGGTCGTCCGCGCCGTAGTGCAGGGAGAGCTGGCCGATCTCCTTGCCGGTGGTCAGCCAGGAGCCCTGGATGTGCGCGACGTTGTCGAGGAAGAGGCGGGCGATGGCGATCATCCGCAGGTACTCGAAGATCGTCGCCTGCGTACGGCCCTTGAGGTGGTTGTTCTCGGGCTGGTACGTGTACGGGATGAAGGCGCGGAAGCCGCCCGTCCGGTCCTGCACGTCGCGGATCATCCGCAGGTGCTCGATGCGCTCGGCGTTGGTCTCGCCCGTGCCCATCAGCATCGTGGAGGTGGACTCCACGCCCAGCTCGTGGGCGAGCTCCATGATCTCCAGCCAGCGCTCGCCGGACTCCTTGAGCGGCGCGATCACCTTGCGCGGTCGGGCCGGCAGCAGCTCGGCGCCGGCACCGGCGAACGAGTCGAGGCCCGCCGCGTGGATCCGGCGGATCGCCTCCTCGGCACTGACCCCGGAGATCCGCGCCATGTGCTCGACCTCGGAGGCGCCGAGGGAGTGGATGACGAGCTGCGGGAACGCCTTCTTGATCGCCGAGAAGTGCTCCTCGTAGTACTCGACGCCGAAGTCCGGGTGGTGGCCGCCCTGGAACATGATCTGGGTGCCGCCCAGTTCGACGGTCTCCGCGCAGCGGCGCAGGATGTCGTCGAGGTCGCGGGTCCAGCCCTTCTTGGTGTCCTTCGGGGCCGCGTAGAACGCGCAGAACTTGCACGCCGTCACGCAGACGTTCGTGTAGTTGATGTTCCGCTCGATGATGTACGTCGCGATGTGCTCCGTGCCCGCGTACTTCAGCTTGCGCGCGGAGTCGGCGGCGCGGCCGAGCGCGTGCAGGGGCGCGGAGCGGTAGAGGTCGAGGGCCTCTTCCGGGGTGATCCGCCCGCCCTCGGCGGCACGGTCGAGAACGGACTGGAGGGAGGCCTTCTCGGTCACCGGGGTCCCTTTCAGGCGGTTTCAGGCGGTCTTACGCGCGGACTGATCCAGCGTACGCCAGGGCTCCGACAGGGCGGCTGCGGCCCCGTGGCGCCCGACCGCTGCCGCTGCGTGGAGCCCGGCTACTTCCGCGAAAGACGCGCCTCCGGGCTCCCGCCGTCCGGGTTCTCCGACACGTACTCGAGGTCGTCGCCGACCGGGGTGAGGCGGACCGGGTGGTCGTTGGACGTGCAGCGGACGTCGCCCTTCCGCTGGGCGCGGCCGGTGGCGAGGATGCCGTCCTCGGTGACCTTCTCGAGGGTCAGCACGTCGGTGCAGGTGCTGAGGCCCAGCTCGTCCGTCATGCTCGCGGTGCCGAACTTCTCGCCGGGGGCGGCCTGTTGGACGACGACCCGGACCGTGCCGGACGGCAGGGACCCGTCGAGCGCCCTGGCCCGGCCCTCCCACGTGCCGAGCAGGCGCTTCGGGATCGCCTGGTCCGGTTTGGCGCCGGGCTGCTGCTCGCCCGTGGCCGGCGGCTTCTTCCCGGCGCTCGCGTCCTGCCCCTCGCCGGGCAGCAGCCCCGACAGGAAGGCGCCGCCCACGGTGGCGACGGCCAGCGCCCCGGCGACCGCGAGTGCCACGGTGCAGCTCATCCGCCGCCCCCGGCCGCCCTCCCCGGGCGTGCTCCCCGCGTCCACGGTGACGGCGAGCCGGCCGCGCTGCGGCGGTACGGAACCGGCCCCGCGGGACGCGTCGTTCGAGGTCGACGTGGCGTGCCGGGCGGCGTCCTCGGCGTACGACGGGTCGGGCGGGCCGAAGCCGGGCACGCCGGGCGGCGGGGGCTCGGGGCTGCGCGGGTCGAAGTGCACGGAGGCGGGCTCGTCGCCGGCCGTCGGCGGGGCGGTCGGGGGCGGGCCCGCCGAAGGCGCGGTGGACGGGTGTCCCGAGGAGGGTGCGACGGTCGACGGGCGGTCCACCGAGGGGCTGCTGAACTCGACCAGCCCCGAAGGCTGTTCGGCCGCCTCCAGGTCGAGGAGGCCGACCGCGCTGCGGCTGACCTGCTCGACCAGCGGGCCCGGCAGCCAGCCGGAGACCGTGAGGGCCGCGGCGCCCTCGGGCGCGAGCCGCCGGGCGACCTCCTCGGGAGCGGGCCGCGCGTCCGGCTCCTTGGCCAGGCAGGCGGCGACCAGGTCCCGCAACTCGCCCTCGGGAAGGGTGAGTTCGGGTTCCTCGTGGACGACCTTGTAGAGCAGCGACGCGGCCGACACGTCCCCGCCGAAGGGCGCCGTGCCCGTCGCCGCGTACGCCAGGACCGCGCCGAGGGAGAAGACGTCGGCGGCGCCGGTGACGCCCTTGCCGAGGATCTGCTCGGGCGCCATGTACCCGGGCGAGCCGATGGAGACGCCGGTCGAGGTGAGGGAGGCCGTGCCGTCGGTGGCGCGGGCGATGCCGAAGTCGATCAGGCGCGGCCCGTCCAGGGTGAGGAGCACGTTGGACGGCTTCACGTCGCGGTGGACCAGGCCGAGGGCGTGCACGGCGGTGAGCGCCTCGGCGAGCCCCGCGCCCAGGACGCGTACCGCCTGGTCGGGAAGGGCCGGCAGGGTGCCGCGCTCGCCGACGGCGCGGGAGAGCGGCGGCCCGGCGACGTACCCGGTGGCGACCCAGGGCACCACGGCCTCCGGGTCGGCGTCGAGGACGGGCGCGGTCCAGGCGCCGCCGACCCGGCGCGCGGCGTCGACCTCGCGGCGGAAGCGGGCGCGGAATTCCTCGTCGAGCGCGAAGTGGGGGTGCACGACCTTGACGGCGACGGTGCGGCCGCCGGCGCTGCGCCCCAGGTAGACGCGGCCCATGCCGCCCGCGCCGAGCCGGCCGAGCAGCCGGTACGGCCCGACGGCGGTCGGCTCTCCGGCTTCCAGCGGCTGCATGAAGTCCCTCCCCCGTCGTCCCGCCCGTCCCCCAGCAGCCTACGGGGAGAGGGGGCGGGGCCCGCCAGGGGTGCGCCGGCGGACCAGGGCGCCGAGGGAGGGGCCGTACGGGTCAGGTCTCCAGCAGGTCGACCCGTACGTCCGCGTCGAAGCCGGTGCTCGGGCCGACGCGGCGGGCGAACTCGCGCACTCCGGCGAGCTGGTCGGCGCCGAAGCGGAAGTCGAGCGTCGTGAAGTACCGCTCCAGGACCTCGGCGTCGAACCGCTCCCAGCGCGCGGCCTGCTCGGCGACCTTGGTGACCTCCTCCAGGGACACGTCACGGGAGGCGAGGAAGGCCTCGTGCACCTTCCGTACGACCTCGGGCTCGCGCTCCAGGTAGTCGCGCCGGGCCGCCCACACGGCGAAGACGAACGGCAGGCCCGTCCAGTCCTTCCACATCTGGCCGAGGTCGTGGACCTCCAGGCCGAGCTGCGGCCCGTCGTGCAGGTTGGCGCGCAGGGCCGCGTCCCCGATGAGCACGGCGGCGTCCGCCTCGCGCATCATCAGGCCGAGGTCGGGCGGGCACGTGTAGTAGTCGGGCCGGACGCCGACGCTCTCGGCGAGCAGCAGCTGCGCGAGCCGGACGGACGTGCGGGACGTGGAGCCGAGGGCGACGCGGGCGCCGTCGAGCCGGTCGAGCGGCAGCTGCGAGACGATCACGCAGGACATCACGGGGCCGTCGCAGCCCACCGCGATGTCGGGCATGGCCACGAGCTGGTCGGAGTTCTTGAGGAATTCCACGAGGGTGATCGGGGCGATGTCCAGGTCACCGCGTACCAGCCGCTCGCTGAGCTTCTCCGGGGTGTCCTTCGTGAGCTCCAGGTCGAGCAGGGTTCCGGTCCGTGCGAGGCCCCAGTACAGAGGCAGGCAGTTCAGGAACTGGATGTGCCCGACGCGCGGGCGGTTGCGAGGAGAATTGTCCACATCGCGAGGCTAGCCCCCGTGCGATACGGTGCCTCGCCTGGGTCCACCACAAGAACCCCATGAGACGCCCGGATGCACGGCTGTCAACGACTTCGCGCCGTTTCTCAGACATCCGGGTGACGTGATCTTGCCCTCTATCGCTTGCGGCTTGCTGCGTGCTAGGCTCGCCGCAAGTTGCAGTTTGGTTTCCCTTGCAGTACAGAGCCTGCGGAGCATGTGACCGCGGGCTCTCGTCGTTTTCAGACTTTTGCGGTTGTGCTTGACACGCGTGGGGTTCTGGAGCAGGGACACCCTTTGGCCCATAGGAGGGCTTTATGGCTACCGGAACCGTGAAGTGGTTCAACGCTGAAAAGGGCTTTGGCTTCATCGCCCAGGAAGGCGGCGGCCCGGATGTCTTCGTCCACTACTCCGCGATCAACGCGTCTGGCTTCCGCTCCCTCGAGGAGAACCAGGCCGTGACGTTCGACGTCACGCAGGGCCCCAAGGGCCCGCAGGCCGAGAACGTCACCCCGGCCTAATCAGGCCAGGAACCTCTCGGTTCTGATCCGGTTCGGATAGCAGTACCCAAGGAGCCTCGCCCCCGCTTCGTGCGGTGGAGCGGGGCTCCTGCCTTTTGCGCGACCCATGCCCCCGGATTGCGTACGGGCGACTTCGACGGCGGAATGGAAGCGGAACCGCTGCGGAACGCACCGCTCGACCGACCGCCGTACCGCAGCGAAACTTCTCGGGGCCGAGATGTTCAAGAATTGATCATCTTTGTTCGTGGGGCTTCGCGGGCTTAGCGGCTTCGCGGCTTTCCCTCGCGATTTCACAGACTTCTCGTGCATGCTTCCCGGCAATCCGGCGAGAGGAGTCGTACATGCCGCAGCGGCTGCGGGCGGTACTCGCGGCGGGCGCCCTGGTTTCCTGCGTCGTACTGCAGGACGCGAACGCGCTGCCGCGCGCGCCGCACGCCGAGGTGGGCGCGCTCTTCGCCGGTGACGCCGATGAGCTCACCGGCGGGCACTTCTGCACGGCCTCCGTGGTGCACAGCCCCGGCCGGAACCTGATCGTCACCGCCGGGCACTGCCTCGCCGAGGGCGACGACGTGTCCTTCGCTCCCGGCTACCGCGACGGCACGGCCCCGTACGGCCTCTGGCGGGTGGACCGGGTGTTCGCCGACGCGGCCTGGACCGACGCGGAGGACGAGGACCACGACCTGGCCTTCGCCACCGTCGAGCCGCGCGAAGGCCGCCGGATCGAGGACGTCACGGGCGCCAACACCCTTGCCGCCGACGGGCGTACGGGCCGCGAGGTCACGCTCACCGGCTACCCCTCGGCCGAGGAGGCGCCCCGCACCTGCACCGCCACGCCGGCCGCGTTCCGCCGCACCCAGCAGCGCATCGCCTGCCCGGACTTCTCCACCGGCACCAGCGGCAGCCCCTGGGTGGACTCCGGCGGGCGGATCACGGGCGTGCTCGGCGGGTATCTCGGCGGCGGCGACAGCCCCGACGTGTCGTACAGCGTGCTGCTCGACGGGCGGGCGGCGGCGCTGTACCGGGAGGCGACCCGCCCGTCCCCGTGAGGCCCCTCGCGGGGGCTACTCCTCGCCGCAGTAGAGGCTGCCCGCGCCCAGCTCGCCGTAGAGCAGGTAGGCGTCGGCCTTCTCGGCGACGCACTTGGACGAGAAGTAGCCGGTGTGGCCGTCGCCCCGGTTGTCGAGGAGGACGGCCCGGTCGCCGAGGCGGGCGGCGGTCTCGACGGCCCAGCGGTACGGCGTGGCCGGGTCGCCGCGGGTGCCGACGAGGAGGATGCGCGGGGTGTCGACGTCGTGGATCTTGCGGATGAAGTCCGTGCCCTTGGGCTGGCCCGCGCAGAGCAGGACCTGCTCGATCCGGGCCGGGCCGAAGATCGGGGACGCCTCGGTGTAGTCGTCGACCAGGCTCTGGACCAGCTTCTCGTCGGAGAGCTGGGCGGCGGTGAGGCGGTCGGGGTCGTCGGCGCAGTTCACCATGGCGAGGGCGACGCCGAAGTTGTCGGGCGGCACGTCCTCCTGCGCGACGATCCGGCCCGCGCCCCTCACCGCCGGGCCCGGCGTGACGTGCTCGTCCGGGGGCGGGATCGGTACGCCGGTGAGGCGGAGCAGGGCGCGCGGGTCGCGGTCGGCGACGACGTTGGTGAGGGCCTGGGAGAGGTACGGCCAGGCGTCGCGGTGGTACAGGGCCTGGCCGAGCACGTTGACCAGGTCCTCGCCGCTGTACTCGACGTCTTCGCCGAGCGGGATGGGGCGTTCGTTCAGCCGGTCCACGAGCTGGGCCATGTTCTGCTTGGCGTCCCGCGAGTTGTCGCCGAGGACGCAGCCGGCGTTGCCCGCGCACCAGGTGACGAAGTTGTCGAGGGCGGTCTGCTGGCCCTCGACGGCCACCCGGGTCTGCTCGACCATCGGCTCGGTCAGCGTGTCCACGCCGTCGAGGACCATACGGCCGACCTTGTGCGGGAACTGGCCGGTGTAGACGGCGCCGAGGCGGGTGCCGTACGAGAAGCCGAAGTAGTTGAGCTTGTCGTCGCCGAGGGCCGCGCGCATCACGTCCAGGTCGCGGGAGACATTGATGGTGCCGATGTGGTCGGCGACCTGGCCGGAGTGCCTGCGGCAGACCTGCCACTGCTTCGCCGCCTGGCCGAGGACGGCGCTCGCGTCGTCGGCGAGCTGCTCGTCCGGCATGTCGCTGCCGTCGCCGCAGGTCACGGGGGAGCTGGTGCCGACGCCGCGGGGGTCGAAGCCGACGATGTCGTAGCCCTTGGCCAGGTCCTCGAACTGCTTCGCCGAGCCGACGAGTCCGGAGACGCCGGGGCCGCCCGGGCCGCCGAAGTTCACGAGGAGCGAGCCGCGCTTCTCGCCGGTGGCGGGGATGCGGTTCATCGCCAGGTCGACGGTGCCCTTCTCCGGGGCGGCGTAGTCGAGGGGGACGGTGACCTTGCCGCACCGCATGCCTTCGGGGGCGCCGTCGAGGTCCTTGCAGTCGGACCAGGTGAGCTTCTGGGCGTAGAAGCGGGTCAGGTCCGGCTCGGCGGGGCGGGTGGCGGTTCCTGGCGTGGCGGCGCCGAGCAGGGCTACGACGGCGAGTCCGGCCGTCACACAGCGTGTACGCATCCGAGCACCCTCCGTTAGAGGCTCGCCCCAGCGTAGGCACGCGAGCCTGGGGCCGCCTCCCGAAGACACCCCCAGGGTGCTCCGCCCCCGGCCCCCGCTCCTCAATCGCCGGAGCGGCTCCCGGGGTCCGAGATCGGCTCCCCCGCCGTCGTGGCTGGTCGCGCAGTTCCCCGCGCCCCTATCGGGGCCCGTACAACCCCTCGATCTCCCGCTCGAAATCCGCCTCGATCGCCGCGCGGCGCAGCTTCAGGGACGGGGTCAGGTGGCCCGAGTCCTCCGTGAACTCCTCGGGGAGGACCGTGAACCGGCGGATGGACTCGGCCCGGGAGACCAGCTTGTTGGCCTCGTCGACCGCCTTCTGCAGGGTCTCCAGGAGGTCCGGGTCATGGACCAGGTCAGCGATCGGCACGTCCTGCTTCTTCCGCATCCGGCACCAGTGCGCGACCCCGTCCGCCTCAAGGGTGAGCAGGGCCGCGACGTACGGGCGGTTGTCGCCCACGACCATGCACTGGCCGACCAGCGGGTGCGCGCGCAGCCAGTCCTCCAGGGGCGCGGGCGCGACGTTCTTGCCGCCGGTGGTGATGAGGATGTCCTTCTTGCGGCCGGTGATGGAGAGGTAGCCGTCCTCGTCCAGGGCCCCCACGTCCCCCGTGCCGAACCACCCGTCGTGCGCGGGCCGCACCTCGCCGGACTGCCCGTCCCAGTACCCGCCGAAGACCTGCCCGCCGGAGAGCAGCACCTCGCCGTCGTCCGCGATCCGCACCGCCGTACCGGGAAGCGGCCACCCCACCGTGCCCAGGCGGGACTTGAGGGGCGGGGTGACGGTGGCGGCGGCCGTGGTCTCCGTGAGGCCGTACCCCTCGTAGACCTGGATCCCGGCGCCCGCGTAGAACGCCGCGAGCCGGCGGCCGAGCGGGGAGCCGCCGCAGATCGCGTACCGCACGCGCCCGCCGAGGGCCGCGCGGATGCGCCGGTAGACGAGCGGGTCGTAGAGCGCGCGGGCCGCCTTCAGGGCGAGGCCGGGGCCGGGGCCGGTGCCGTGTTCGGCGGCCTCGACCGCCTCGCCGTAGCGCCGGGCGATGCGTGCCGCGCGGTCGAAGGACGCGGCCCTGCCCAGCTTCTCGGCGGTGGCGCGGCCGGTGTTGAAGACCTTCTCCAGGACGTACGGGATGGCCAGGAGGAACGTCGGCCGGAACCCGGCGAGGTCGGCGAGCAGGTCCTCGGTGCGGATGCTGGGCGCGTGCCCGAGCCGCACCCGGGCGCGCAGGCAGCCGATCGCGACCATCCGGCCGAACACGTGCGAGAGGGGCAGGAAGAGCAGCGTGGACGCCGGGTCCTTGCTGATCGACTTGAAGACCGGGTGCAGCAGCTCGATGGCGTTGTGGACCTCGGCGAAGAAGTTGCCGTGCGTGAGGACGCAGCCCTTGGGGCGGCCGGTGGTGCCCGAGGTGTAGATGAGCGTGGCGGGCGAGGCGGGGCCGAGGGCCGCGCGCCGCCCGTCCACGTCCGCGTCCGGCACGTCCCGGCCCGCCTCGGCGACCGCCGTCAGGTCGGCGAAGGTCCACACGTGCGCGAGGTCGGGGATGCGGTCGCGTTCCGGGCCGAGCGCGGCGGCCTGCTGCCCGGTCTCGACGGCGAGGGCCACGGCCCCGGAGTCCTGGAGGATCCACCGGGTCTGGAAGGCGGACGAGGTCGGGTACACGGGCACGGTGACGAGCCCCGCCGACCAGGCCGCGAAGTCGAGCAGCGTCCACTCGTACGTGGTCCGCGCCATGATCGCGAGCCGGTCGCCGGGCCGCAGACCGTGGGCGACCAGGCCCTTCGCCAGCGCCCGCACCTCGTCGGCGAACTCCTGCGCGCCGACGTCCCGCCACACCCCGTCCGCGCCCTTGCGGCTCAACACGGCCTCGGCGGGGGCCTGTTCGGCGTTGTCGTACGGGATGTCCGCGAGCGAGCCCTCGGTCACGGCGGGTGCGAGCGGCGGCACGGACACCTCGCGGACGACGCCGTCGGTGATCGTCTTGCTCGGCTCCACGAGCGGGGGCGGCGCGGCGGCCGGGGTCTTGCGGGGCACTGGGCTCCTTACGGAAGTCCTGGAGGGGGAAGGGGAGTTGGGGGCGGCGGCGCGGTCAGGCGCGTTCGAGCACCGCCGTGACGCCCTGGCCGCCCGCAGCGCAGATGGAGATCAGCCCCCGTGCGGGCGCGTCCTGTTCGGACAGCAGCTTGGCCAGGGTCGCGACGATGCGGGCGCCCGTCGCGGCGAACGGGTGGCCCGTGGCGAGCGACGAGCCCGCGACGTTCAGGCGGGACCGGTCGACGGGCGCGAGCCCCGCCTTCTCCCAGGCCGCGAGCGTCGCGAGGACCTGCGAGGCGAAGGCCTCGTGCACCTCGACCAGGTCGAAGTCCTCCAGACCGAGCCCGGCCCGCTCCAGCATCCGCGGCACCGCGTACGCCGGGGCCATGAGCAGCCCGTCGCCGCCCTCGCCGGTCACGTCCCCGGCGACGAAGTCGACGGCGGCGGTCTCGTACGCGGTGAGGTACGCGAGCGGGGTGAGGCCGCGCGCGGCCGCCCACTCCTCGTCGGCGAGCAGCACGGTGGCCGCGCCGTCGGTCAGCGGCGTCGAATTGCCCGCCGTCATCGTCGGGTCGGGCCCCTTCGTGCCGAACACCGGCTTGAGCGCGGCGAGTTTCTCCACGGTCGACCCGGGCCGCAGGTTCTGGTCCCGCTCCAGGCCCCGGAACGGCACGACGAGGTCGTCGAGGAAGCCCCGCTCGTACGCCGCGGCGAGCCGCTGGTGGCTGGTGGCGGCGAGCTCGTCCTGGGCCTCGCGGCTCACGCCCCACTCCCGGGCCGTGACCGCCGCGTGCTCGCCCATCGACAGCCGGGTGCGCGGCTCGGCGTTGCGCGGGATGTCGGGGACGAGGTGGCCGGGGCGGATCTGCGCGAGGGCCTTGGCGCGGGCGCCGACCGTCTTGGCCCGCCGCGCTTCGAGCAGGATCCTGCGCAGCCGGTCGTTGACGCCGAGGGGCGCGTCGCTCGCCGTGTCCGCGCCGCCCGCGATCGCGCTGTCGATCTGCCCGAGCGCGATCTTGTTGGCGGCGGCGATCACGGCCTGAAGCCCGGTGCCGCAGGCCTGTTGGACGTCGTACGCGGGGGTGCGCGGGTCGAGGGCGGAGCCGAGGACCGTCTCGCGGGCGAGGTTGAAGTCCCGGCTGTGCTTGAGGACGGCGCCGGCGACGAACTCCCCGACCCGCTCGCCGCGCAGCCCGAACCGGTCGACGAGCCCGTCGAGCGCGGCCGTCAGCATCTCCTGGTTGGAGGCGGTGGCGTACGGCCCGTCGGAACGCGCGAACGGGATGCGGCTGCCGCCCACGACGGCGACCCGGCGGACGGTTCCGCCGCCGACAACTCCGGCTGTGGCCCGACCACTTGGCGCGACTTCTTCGGTGCTCATCTCGACCAGCTCCTGACCCTTGAGTAACCTTACTCACAGGTAAATTTACGTCTGCGCTGGGAGTTGGACAATGGCCGACCGCTATCTGAACTTCACCGGCACCGCGCCCGGCCGCTTCCTGACGAGCAGGCTGGGGTTGCCGCAGCCGGCCCCGCTGCGGCGCTGGTCGGCCGAACACCCGGCCCTGGACGGCCCGTTGCTCCAGCTGACGGCGGGCACGTCGACGCTGAAGGGCCTCGACGAGGTGCTGTCCCGCACCGGCCTCACGACGGCGACCACGACGACAGGCGCCGAGAGGCCCGCCGCCGTCGTGCTCGACGCGACCGGCGTCGCGGACGTCGACGGGCTCGCCGAGGTGCACGCCGCCCTGCACCCCGTGGTGCGGTCCGTCGCGTCCGGCGGCCGGATCGTGGTGCTCGGCGCGGAACCCTCCGCCGAGGACCACCACCAGGCGGCCGTCCAGCAGGGCCTCGAAGGGTTCGTGCGCTCCCTCGGCAAGGAGGCGGGCCGCGGCCGCACGGTCACGCTCGTACGCCTCGTCCGTACCGAGTCCGCCGCGGCCGCCGAGTCGACGCTGCGGTTCCTGCTGTCGCCGAAGTCGGCGTACGTCAGCGGCCAGGTCGTCGAGGTCACCGACGCCGCCGTCGAGCCGGGCGCCGTCGACCGGGAGCGGCCGCTCGCGGGGCGTACCGCGCTGGTCACGGGGGCGGCGCGCGGCATCGGGGCCTCGGTCGCCGAGACGCTGGCGCGGGACGGCGCGCACGTCGTCGCGCTCGACGTCCCGTCCGCCGAGGACGAGTTGACACGGCTCGCCGAGCGGCTCGGCGGTACGGCGCTGCCGCTCGACATCACCGCCGACGACGCGGGCGAGCGGATCGCCGCGGCCGTCTCCGGCGACCTGGGCGGCCTGGACGTGCTGGTGCACAACGCGGGCATCACCCGGGACCGCAAGCTCGCCAACATGCCCGCCGAGCGCTGGAGTCCGGTCCTGGAGGTGAACCTCGCCGCGGTGCTCCGCACCACCGACGCGCTGCTCGCTGCAGGCGCCCTGAACCGGAACGGCCGGATCGTCGCCACCGCGTCCATCGCCGGGATCGCGGGCAACGTCGGCCAGACCAACTACGCGGCGAGCAAGGCCGGGATCATCGGCCTGGTCCGCTCGCTCGCGCCGCGGGCGCTCGCCGAGCACGGCGTCACCGTGAACGCGGTCGCGCCCGGCTTCATCGAGACGAAGATGACGGCGGCCGTCCCGCTGTTCATCCGCGAGGCCGGCCGCCGCATGAACTCCCTTGCGCAGGGCGGCCTTCCGGTCGACGTCGCGGAGACCACCGCCTGGTTCGCCGACCCGGGCTCGGGCGGCGTCAACGGCCAGGTCGTCCGCGTCTGCGGCCAGAGCCTCCTGGGGGCCTGACCATGACCGTCGTACGGCTCACCGCTCCCCCGAGCCTGCCCCCGCTGCTCGCGCGGGGTGCGCTGCTCTCGCCGCTGAAGCGGGTGAAGGCGGGCGCGGTCGCCCCGCCGACCCGGCTGGTCCTGGCGGACGCGCCGGTCGACGCGCGGCGGCTCGCGGCGTACCGGGAAGTGTGCGGTTTCCCCGCGTCGGACGCCGCCCTTCCGGTGACGTACCCGCACGTCCTGGCCTTCCCGCTCGCCATGCGGCTGATGGCCGCGCAGGAGTTCCCGCTGCCGCTGCTCGGCCTGGTCCACACGACGTTCACGGTCGACCAGCACCGTCCCCTCCCACCCGCCGAACGGCCCGAACTCACCGTGTACGCCGAGAAGTTGAGCCCCCACCGGCGCGGCACGGAAGCTCTCCTCGTGACCGAGGCGCGGCTCGCGGGCGAGCTGGTCTGGGAGTCCCGCAGCACGTATCTGGCACGGCACGCCACGTCGTACGAGGACCCGGCCCCCGACACGCGTGCGGAGCCGGACGAACCGCTTCCGGTGAGCGCTGAGTGGGACCTGCCGGGCGACCTGGGCCGGCGGTACGGCGCGGCCTCCGGCGACCGCAACCCCATCCACCTGCACCCGCTCACCGCCCGGCTGTTCGGCTTCCCCCGCGCGATCGCCCACGGCATGTGGACGATCGCCCGCTGCCTCGCGGAACACGGCACGCCGGACACGGCACGGGTACGCGCCGAGTTCAAGGCCCCCGTACTGCTGCCGGGCCGGGTGGCGTACGGGGCGGACGGCGAGCGGTTCGAACTGCGGGGCCGGGGCGGGCGGCTGCACGTCAGCGGGGCCGTCCGGGGCTGAGGGCGTTCACCCTCAGCGGGGCGGGGACCAGGGCTCGCCCCGCATGAGGTTGCCGAGGCCCGCCCAGGCGAAGTTCATCAGGGTCGTGGCGGCCTCCTTCGCGGAGACGCCCTCCGTGGTGTTCGCCCACACGGCGAGCGCCTCGGCCGCCCCGACCAGCGCCTCCGCGAGCCCCGCGACCTCGCGCTCCGGAAGCGAGGGGTTGCGGTGCGCCTCGCGGGCCGCCTCCGCGATGAGCAGCGTCACGAACGCGACGATCTCCTCGCGCATCCCGGCGACCTCGCGCGCGAACGGCTCACCCTGCGTACGGGCCTGGGTGTGCAGGACCGCCCAGCCGTCCGGGTGCTCGGCCGTGTGCGTGAAGAACGCCCGCAGCCCGGACCAGAGCTGGGCGTCGGCGGGCTCCCCCGGCGTGACCGACGACCGCACCGCCTCGACGAGCCGCGCGGACTCCCGGCGGATGCAGACCGTGAACAGCTCTTCCTTGGAGTTCAGGTACAGGTAGACGAGCGGCTTGGACACCCCGGCGAGCTCGGCGATCTCGTCCATGGAGGCGGCCCGGTACCCACGCTGGGCGAAGGTCCGCACGGCGGCATCCATCATCTGCTGTTCCCGCACGGCACGCGGCATCCGCTTGCCCTTCACAGCGCCCACGCCGGCCGCCCTCCCCGATCCACGATTACTCCTCGGTAAGCCTACGACCCCGGGTTCCCGCACCCCACTCACAACGGCAGCAGATCCGGCCACCACGCAGGCACGTTGCCCGGCCCGCAGAAAGGCGAGGGATACCCGTCGGGCGCGTGCAGCCACGCCATCACGCCCCACACGAGCAGCGCCGACCCGAGCAGCGCGACGACGGTTCCGACGGCTCCGAGCCGCGCCAGTACGAGCCACCACCAGAGCCCGGCGACCAGGCTCAGGCCGAGGAACACGAAGGCCAACCCGAACGAGTTCGCGGCCGCGTTGATCCCGATGTCACAGTCCCGCCAGGCCCGCCCCAGCAACAGCACCCCGACGACACCGGTGCCCACCCCGCCGACGCCCACACCGACAGCCCGAACCATGCGCCCCCCAACATTGGACTTTCCCCACCCCGCCCCCTCCCGAAATCCTGCAAAGCTTCGGGGGCTCCGCCCCGGACCCCCGCTCCTCAAACGCCGGAGGGGCTGGATTGCCAGGGACCAGCGAGGGACTGGCCTCAGGTGCCGCGGAGAGGCCGCCCCTCAGGGGCGCGGGGCTGTGACATCAGCGGCTCCGCCGCGGGGCGCGACCAGCCACGACGAACCCGCACCGGGCCACCGAGAGATCGCCCCACGGCGAGACGCACAAGGCCACCCGCAACCCGCGCAGAACGAACCGCGCCCCGGACCCAAGTATCCAGGTCCGGGGCGCGGTTCAGGCGCGTGATGTCAGGCGGGAACCGGAACCGCCTGAGGCTCCTCCGCCGGCTCGGCGTCCGGCTCGTCGATCGGCGACGCCGACGCGCTGTCGTACGCCTTGCGGTCCAGGATGTTCTCCCGGGCCGCGACCAGGATCGGGATGACCGACTGGCCGGCGACGTTGGTCGCGGTGCGCATCATGTCGACGATCGGGTCGATGGCGAGCAGCAGGCCGACGCCCTCCATCGGCAGGCCGAGGGTGGACAGGGTCAGGGTCAGCATGACCGTGGCGCCCGTCAGACCGGCGGTGGCGGCGGAGCCGACGACGGAGACGAAGGCGATGAGGATGTACTCCTTGATGCCCATCTGCACGTCGAAGATCTGCGCGACGAAGATCGCGGCGATCGCCGGGTAGATCGCGGCGCAGCCGTCCATCTTGGTGGTGGCGCCGAACGGGACGGCGAAGGAGGTGTAGTCCTTCGGGACGCCGAGCCGCTCGGTGACCTTCTGGGTGACCGGCATGGTGCCGACCGAGGAGCGGGAGACGAAGGCCAGCTGGATCGCGGGCCAGGCGCCCTTGAAGAACTGCAGCGGGTTGACCTTCGCGACGGTCGCGAGCAGCAGCGGGTAGACGCCGAACAGGACGATGGCGCAGCCGATGTAGATGTCCGCGGTGAACGTCGCGTACTTGCCGATCAGGTCCCAGCCGTAGGTGGCGATGGCGAAGCCGATGAGGCCGACGGTGCCGATCGGGGACAGCTTGATGACCCACCACAGGGCCTTCTGCAGCAGCGTCAGAATCGACTCGCTGAGGCCCAGGATCGGCTTGGCCTTCTCGCCGACCTTCAGGATGGCGACGCCGGCGACGGCGGCCATGAAGACGATCTGCAGCACGTTCAGCTCGGTGAACGGCGTGACGACGTCGGTCGGGACGATGCCGGTGAGGAAGTCGATCCAGGTGCCGGCGCTCTCCGGCTTCGCGCCGTCCTTCGGGGTGAGGCCGGTGCCGGCACCCGGGTTGGTGAGCAGGCCGATCGCGAGGCCGATGACCACCGCGATCAGCGAGGTGATCATGAACCAGAGCAGGGTGCGCGTCGCCAGGCGCGCGGCGTTGTTGACCTTACGCAGGTTGGTGATCGACACCAGGATGGCGAAGAAGACCAGCGGCGCCACGGCCAGCTTCAGCAGCTGGACGAAGATCGCGCCGACCTTGTCGAGGGTGGTGACGAGCCAGGAGACGTCTTGGCTCCGGGCCAGCCAGCCGAGCAGGACGCCGAGGACGAGACCGGTGACGATCTGCGCCCAGAACGGGACCTTGGGTATTCGGAAGCCGGACGGCTTCTCGGCGGCGGCGGGGGAGTTCGCGGACACGGACACACTCCGGTGAAGACGCGTGGGCAGGGACGTACGTACGTGGACTTGCACGTGACTTGCGTGGAGCGGCGGCCGCTGAGAACGGCGCGGCGCCGCTGCATTTCGATGTCGCTCAGACGCGGCAACAGGCCGCGGACATGCAGCGGCAGAGATCGACGTGCAGCCGCGCGACGAGCGGAACGCTCGCCGAGCCCACGAGCGGACCGCTCAGGGCGTTGCGGGGCGCGACTGCTGTCTTCATGGCGATTACATTAACACCGGAACTTTGAGTACATCAAAGGGCTCCTTTGGGGAGGATTTCCGGCCACCACCCCGTGAAGAGGCCTGAACATGCAGGCACCCCGGCCTCCGAGCGGATGCTCGGACACCGGGGTGCCGCTGTGTCTGTGACGAGAGTTACAGCTCGCGCACGCCGTCCTCCATGCTGCGGTTGTCCGCGAGCCGGGACTTGGCGCGGTCGACCTTGCCGGCGATCTGCTCGGACATCTCCTCGCGCTGGCCGCGGAGCAGCACGAAGCTGAGCGGCGCGGAGACGACGATGGCGAGCACGAGGACCCACAGCAGGTTCGAGTCGCCGAGGCCGCGCGGCAGCACGCCGATGTAGACGAGGCCCCAGATCGCGAAGAAGCAGGCGGCGAAAATACCCAGCCGCATCGCGGTGTACCGGACGGTGGCGCTCGGCTTCGGTGCCACGGCTCGCCTTCTTCCTTCTCGTACGTGTGGGGGTGTCCGACTAGTGAAGCACGCCCGCAAATGGATCAGACGAGCGGGAGCCACATCGTGACGTCCTCGCGGTCGTCGCCCGGCGCCACCCTGATCGCGGACGGCACCCGGCCGACCTCCTTGTAGCCGCAGGACTCGTAGAACCGCTCCAGGCCCTCGCCGCCGCGGCAGGTGAGGCGGATGCCCTCGATCCCGTCGAGCGAGCGGGCGGCGTCCGCGGCGGCGGCCATCAGGTCGCGGCCGTACCCCGCGCCCTGGTGGGCGGGGTGCACCATCACCGTGTAGAGCCAGAGCCAGTGCCGCATCAGGCGGTGCGTGTTGAGGGCGAGGAACGCCGTCGCCGCGACGGCGCCGTCCTCGTCGTACCCCACGAGGAGTTTCGTGCGGCCGTCCGCCATGGCCTGCAGGTGCTTCAGCCACTCGGGCCGCACGGTCTCCTCGGTCACCGGCGGTACGAAGCCGACGGCGCCGCCCGCGTTGGTGACGTCCGCCCACAGCCGGAGGACGCCCTGGGCCAGCTCGGGGCCGACCCGGGGCTCGAACTCGAAACGCAGTGCCATGACTTGAGCCTCAGAAGCGCATCGGCTGCGGTGCCTCGCGGCGCTCCGGGTCCGGGCCCTCGTACTCGCGGATGATCTCGTACCGGGTGTTGCGCTCGACCGGGCGGAAGCCGGCGTCGCGGATCAGGTCGAGGAGGTCCTCGCGGGTGAGCTTGTTGGGCGTGCCGTAGTTGTCGGCGTCGTGCGTGATCTTGTACTCCACGACCGAGCCGTCCATGTCGTCCGCGCCGTGCTGCAGGGCGAGTTGGGCGGTCTGGACGCCGTGCATCACCCAGAAGACCTTGACGTGCGGGACGTTGTCGAAGAGCAGCCGGGAGACCGCGAAGGTCTTCAGGGCCTCGGCGCCGGTCGCCATCTGCGTGCGCGCCTGCAGCTTGTTGCGGACCTTGCCGTCCTGCATGTCGACGAAGTCGTGCTGGTAGCGCAGCGGGATGAAGACCTGGAAACCGCCGGTCTCGTCCTGCAGTTCACGCAGCCGCAGGACGTGGTCGACGCGGTGCCGGGGCTCCTCGATGTGCCCGTACAGCATCGTGCTCGGGGTCTTCAGGCCCTTCTCGTGCGCGAGGCGGTGGATGCGCGACCAGTCCTCCCAGTGGGTGCGGTGGTCGACGATGTGCTGCCGGACCTCCCAGTCGAAGATCTCGGCGCCGCCGCCGGTCAGCGACTCCAGGCCGGCGTCGATCAGCTCGTCGAGGATCTCCGAGGCGGGCATGCCGGAGATGGTCTCGAAGTGGTGGATCTCGGTGGCGGTGAAGGCCTTCAGCGAGACGTTCGGCAGGGCTTCCTTGAGGGCGCTCAGCGAACGCGGGTAGTACCGCCACGGCAGGTTGGGGTGCAGGCCGTTGACGATGTGCAGCTCGGTGAGGTTCTCGCCCTCCATCTCCTTGGCGAGCTTCACCGCCTCCTCGATGCGCATCGTGTACGCGTCCTTCTCGCCCGGCTTGCGCTGGAACGAGCAGTACGCGCAGGACGCGGTGCACACGTTCGTCATGTTGAGGTGCCGGTTGACGTTGAAGTGCACCACGTCACCGTTCTTGCGGGTGCGCACCTCGTGGGCGAGGCTGCCGAGCCAGGCCAGGTCGTCCGAGTCGTAGAGGGCGATGCCGTCCTCGCGGGTCAACCGCTCGCCGGCCAGAACCTTCTGCTCAAGTTCCCGCTTGAGTCCCGCGTCCATGCCTCAACAACCTCTCTACGACAGCTCCGCCCACGTTACTGCTAGACCTCTTCGGGCAGTTCCCCGACCCGGTTCTCCCACTTGGTGGAGAGCACGATCGTGGTCCGCGTGCGCGAGACGCCCTTCGTGCCGCTCAGCCTGCGGATGGTCTTCTCCAGGCCGTCGACGTCGCTCACCCGGACCTTGAGCATGTACGAGTCGTCACCCGCGATGAACCAGCAGTCCTCGATCTCGCTGAGGTCCTTGAGCCGCTGCGCCACGTCCTCGTGGTCGGCGGCGTCGGACAGGGAGATGCCGACCAGGGCCGTGACGCCGAGGCCGAGCGTGGCGGAGTCGACGGTCGCCCGGTACCCGGTGATCACACCCGCCGCCTCCAGGCGGTTGATGCGGTCGGTGACGGAGGGGCCGGAGAGGCCGACGAGCCGGCCGAGTTCGGCGTACGAGGCCCTGCCGTTCTCCCGCAGGGCCTGGATGAGCTGCCTGTCCACCGCGTCCATATGCCTGGCGCCTTCCATTGTTCAGCGATGCCACGAGTCATAGATCCGTAGGTCAAATCTAAGGCACACAGGATCCCATTCCTGTGATTCTTTTACCAGACCCCCGAGGATCTTTCAGATTCCAGGAGAAAATCCAAGATTCGAGATCAGCTCCGCTGCGAGCCGCCCCCACCGAGCTCCCCCTCCCAGCGGCGGTACAGCCCGTGCGACACCCCCGCCGCGTCGAGCGCCCGCCCGGCGACGAAGTCCACCAGGTCCTGGATGTGCGTCGCCCCCGCGTAGAACGCCGGCGAGGCGGGCAGCACCGTGGCGCCCGCCTCGTCGAGCGCCACCAGGTGCTTCAGCGTCTGGCCGTTCAGCGGCGTCTCCCGCACCGCGACGACCAGCTTGCGGCCCTCCTTGAGGGTCACGCTCGCCGTCCGCTGCAGCAGGTCCTTCGACAGTCCGAGCGCGACTCCGGCGACACAGGCCGTGGAGGCGGGCACGATCAGCATCCCGCGCGTCGGGTACGAGCCGGACGACGGGCCCGCGGCGAGGTCGCCCGCCGCCCAGTACCGCACGTCCGACACGTCCGCCGGGGCGAACGCGTCCGGCTTGCCGTCCGCCCCGCGCGCCAGCCACTCGCGGAGGTCGTCCTGCCAGTGGGCGTCGCGGAACGAGATGCCGGTCTCGTCGAGCAGCGTCAGCCGCGAGGCCCGGCTGACGACCAGGTCCACGCTCTCGCCCGCGGCGAGCAGCGCACGCAGCACGGACGCGGCGTACGGCGTGCCGGACGCGCCGGAGACACCGACCACCCAGGGTCGGCGCTGCGGGGTGTGTTCGGGTACGGGCTGCACGCCACGAGCCTATCCGCAGGGCCGGAACCGGGCAGACCCCGCCGGGCGTTGAGCGGACAGGAGGCGTTTGTCATGGCGTACGCACACCCCGTACCGCAACGACCGCAGCGTCCGGGTCCGCCGTCCGGCCGGCGGCGGGCGGTGCTCGCCGGCTGCGTGCTGGCGGCCTGGGTCGCCCTGCTGTGGCTGCTCGAAGCCGTCGACGCGCTGAGCGGCCACGCCCTCGACGAGCACGGCATCACGCCGCGCGTCGCCGGCGAGCTGTGGGACGTGGTGCCGGCGGCGTTCCTGCACTTCGGGTTCGACCATGTCGCCGCGAACAGCGTGCCGCTGCTGGTGCTCGGCTTCCTGGCGGCGCTGTCGGGGCTGCGCCGATTCGCGGCGGTGGTCGCCGTGATCATCCTTGCCAGCGGGCTCGGCGTCTGGTTCTTCGCGCCCGCCCACTCGCTGACGGCGGGCGCGTCCGGGGTGGTCTTCGGCCTCTTCGGCTACCTGCTGGTCCGCGGCTTCGTGGACCGCCGCGCGGTGGACGTCCTGATCGGCGTCCTCGTCCTCGCGGCCTACGGATCACTCCTGTGGGGCGCGCTGCCGACAGCGCAGGGCGTGAGCTGGCAGGGCCACTTGTTCGGACTGCTGGGCGGGGTGCTTGCGGCGGTGGTGTTCCGACGCGGACGGCCCACGTAGGCCCTCCCAGGGGGGCTCCGCGCCCCCGGCCCCGACAGGGGCGCGGGGAACTGCGCGACCAGCCACGACGGCGCGGCAGACGAAGAACGACCGTGGTCCGGGGGCGGAGCCCTCGGCTCAGAGAGTCAGCCCGCGCACCAGCAGATCCAGCAGCGCGCACACGAACAGTGCGATCCCGATGAACCCGTTGACCTGGAAGAACGCCCGGTTCAGGCGGGACAGGTCGTGCGGCCGGACGATCGTGTGCTCGTACAGGAACGCCGCCGCGACGATCAGCAGGCCGAGCCAGAAAAACGCCCCCGCGCCCGTGGCCACCCCGTACCAGACGAACAGACCCGTCGTCACCGCGTGGCACCCGCGCGCACCCCGGATCGCCGCCGGGATGCCGAACCGCGCCGGCACGGACATCACGCCGACCTCGCGGTCCGTCTCCACGTCCTGGCAGGCGTAGATCAGGTCGAACCCGCCGATCCAGACGCCGACGGCGAGGCCGAGGATCACCGCGTCCCAGGACCACGTGCCCGTGACCGCGAGCCACGCGCCGACCGGACCCATCGCCTGCGCGAGCCCCAGAATGGCCTGCGGGAAGTTCGTGAACCGCTTCCCGTACGGATAGACCACCATCGGCACCACCGCGACCGGCGCGAGCGCCAGGCACAGCGGGTTGAGCAGCGCGGCCGCGCCGAGGAAGACGACGAGGGCGATCAGCGCGCCGGTCCACGCCGACTTCACCGAGACCGCGCCGGTGACCAGCTCGCGGTGGGCGGTGCGCGGGTTACGGGCGTCGATCTCGCGGTCGATGATCCGGTTCGCGGCCATCGCGAACGTGCGCAGGCCGACCATCGCGATCGTCACCAGGAGCAGCCGGCCCCAGTGGATGTTCTTGTCCCACTGGTACATCGCGGTCAGCGAGGCGATGTACGCGAAGGGCAGGGCGAACACGGAGTGCTCGATCATGACGAGGCGCAGGAACGCCTTCGTGCGCCCCGGCTGCGGGACGGCTGCTGCGGCACTGCTCACTTGAGTCCGTACTCCTTCCAGCGGCGGTCCACCAGGGCCGCCGTGCTCGGGTCGGACTCGACCATCTCGGGCCAGCCGCCGTCGCGCGTGTAGCCCTCCTCGGGCAGCTTCCTCGTGGCGTCGATGCCGGCCTTGCCGCCCCAGAACTGCTGGTACGAGGCGTGGTCGAGGTGGTCGACGGGGCCTTCCACGACGGTGAGGTCGCGGGCGTAGTCGGTGTTGCCGAGGGCGCGCCAGGACACTTCGTGCAGGTCGTGCACGTCGCAGTCCTTGTCCACGACGACGATCAGCTTCGTCAGGGACATCATGTGCGCGCCCCAGATGGCGTGCATCACCTTCTGGGCGTGCTTCGGGTACTTCTTGTCGATCGAGACGATCGCGCAGTTGTGGAAACCGCCGGACTCCGGCAGGTGGTAGTCGACGATGTCCGGGACGATCACCTTGAGCAGCGGCAGGAAGAAGCGCTCGGTGGCGCGGCCGAGCGGGCCGTCCTCCGTCGGCGGGCGGCCCACGACGATCGACTGCAGGAGCGGGCGCTTCCGCATCGTCACGCAGTCGATCTTCAGGGCGGGGAAGGGCTCCTGCGGCGTGTAGAACCCGGTGTGGTCGCCGAACGGGCCCTCCGGGAGCATCTCGCCGGGCTCCAGCCAGCCTTCGAGGACGACCTCCGCGTTGGCCGGGACCTGCAGCGGCACCGTCTTGCAGTCGACCATCTCGACGCGCTTGCCCTGGATGAACCCGGCCAGCATGTACTCGTCCATGTCGCCGGGGAGCGGGGCCGTGGACGCGTACGTGACGGCGGGCGGGCAGCCGAAGGCGATCGCGATCGGCAGCTTCTCGCCGCGCTGGGCCGCCACCTGGTAGTGGTTGCGGCTGTCCTTGTGGATCTGCCAGTGCATGCCGATGGTGCGCTTGTCGTGGCGCTGCAGCCGGTACAGGCCGAGGTTGCGCACGCCCGTCTCCGGGTGCTTGGTGTGCGTCAGGCCCAGGTTGAAGAACGAACCGCCGTCCTCGGGCCAGGTGAAGAGCGCCGGGAGGCTGTTCAGGTCCACGTCGTCGCCGGTGAGGACGACCTCCTGCACGGGGGCGTTCTCCGACTTCACCTTCTTCGGCGGTACGTGGGTCATCGCGCCGAGCTTGCCGAAGGCCTCGCGGATGCCGACGAAGCCCTGCGGCAGCTCGGGCTTGAGGAGGCCGCCGATCTTCTCGCTGATCTCCGCGTACGACTTGAGGCCGAGGGCCTTCAGGAGGCGGCGGTCGGTGCCGTAGACGTTCATCGCGAGGGGCATCGAGGAGCCCTTCACGTTCTCGAAGAGCAGCGCCGGGCCGCCGGCCTTGTTGACCCGGTCGACGATCTCGCCGACCTCCAGATGCGGGTCGACCTCGGCCTTGATGCGCTTCAGGTCGCCGTCGCGCTCCAGCGCGCGGAGCAGGGAGCGAAGATCGTCATAAGCCATAGGGACCAGTATCGGCTACTCGTTACGCTTGACCCGTCACGGGGGCCGTCCACACGGCTCCGGCACTCCACACGCAGGGGGACGGCTTCATGTTCCGGGTGCTGCTGATCCTGGTGCCGCTGGCACTCAGCATCTACGCGTTCATCGACTGCATCACCACCGATGAGCAGGAGGTCCGCTACATCCCCAAGCCGATCTGGGCGATTCTGGTCCTGCTGTTCCCGCTGGTCGGCTCGATCTCCTGGCTGATCGTCGGCCGCGACCGCAGCCTCCGCCGCCCGGCACGCACGCGCTGGGTCGCCCCGGACGACAATCCGGAGTTCCTCGACTCCCTGAAGAAGGACGAGCCGGAGGAGGACGACTCCGAGGGCCCACCGTCGCGCTAGCGGGGCTCCTCGGACGCCGGAGAGGCTTTCCGGCACGTCTACGGCTTTCCCGCCGTCGTGGGCTGTGAGGGACGTGCCCCGACAGGGGCGCGGGGAACTGCGCGACCAGCCACGGCGGCGCCGCAGACGAAATGCGACCCCCGGAAGGGACACCTCAGCCGCGCGACGCGTAAACGTCCCGGAACCGGTGCCACCGTTCAGGGGTCCACGTCGACCAGTCCGCGGGATGCCCCGACAACGCCTCCGCGAGGAACTCGAAGTGGTCGTGCCAGCCGGCCAGGCAGTCCAGGCGGAGCTGGTCGTCCCCGGGGAACTCGTTCGTGAAGCGCAGGGTCGTGCCTGCCGGACCGTCCGGTTCCAGGTGGAAGCGGATCCGCCCGTGGAACGAGTCCAGGGTGTACTCGGCGATCCGCTCCACGTCCCACGCGGTGATCCGCCCCTCGTGCACCCCCGCCTCCCCCTCCTGGTTGAGCCAGCGCAGAACGACCGCGCCGCCGAGCCTCGGCTGGAGGACATCGGCGGCGGCGAGCCACTGCGGCAGCCCCCGCGCGGTGGCCACGGCGAGCCACACGTGCTCGACGGGATGCGGAAGGTGCAGCTCGAAGTGGAGGTGCTGAATTCCGTTCTCGGTCCGGCTGGAGCCCTGTCCGATCGTGGCGGTCATGGCTCCAGCCTGGCGCGGTTGCGGGTCATCCGCACCCGTGCAGGTCGAGGGCGGATCAGACCCCGGCGTACGAGTGCTTGCCGGAGATGAAGATGTTGACCCCGTAGTAGTTCCAGAGCCAGGTGGCGAAGGCGAAGAGGGCCAGGTAGGCGGCCTTGCGGCCCTTCCAGCCGGCGGTGGCGCGGGCGTGCAGGTAGCAGGCGTACGCGATCCACGTGACGAAGGACCAGACCTCCTTGGGGTCCCAGCCCCAGTAGCGGCCCCACGCGTCGCCCGCCCAGATCGCGCCCGCGATGATCGTGAACGTCCACAGCGGGAAGACCGCGGCGTTGATGCGGTACGAGAACTTGTCCAGGGACGCCGCCGAGGGCAGCCGGGACAGGACCGAGGTCGCGAACGTGCCGGGCTCGGCGCCGCCCTGCAGCTTGCTCTCGTACGAGTCGCGGAACAGGTACAGGACCGTGCCGACCGCGCCGAGGTAGAAGACCGCGCCGCAGAAGATGGCGGTGGAGACGTGGATCCACAGCCAGTACGAGTCGAGGGCGGGGACGAGCTGGTCGCTGTCGGTGTACAGCCACTTGGTGGCGATGCCCAGGTCGAGCAGGACCGTGGTGACCAGGATCAGGCCGATCCAGCGGACGTTCTTCTTCAGCGCGAGGAGCAGCAGGTACGCGCCGACGGCCACCGTGGAGAAGGTGATCGAGAACTCGTACATGTTGCCCCAGGGGGCGCGCATGACGGAGAGCGCGCGGGCCGCGACGCCGCCCGCCTCGACGAGGAAGCCGAGCACGGTGAGCGACACGGCGATCCGGCCGTACATGTCGCCCTTCTCGGTGCCGCCGTGCGCGCCGGGCCCGTCCGGCACGTCACGGCTGCCGGCGGCGCCCCGCGTGACGACCTTGGGGCGCTCCAGTACGGCCGTGCCCCCGGCCTTCTTGACGGTGACCGCGGGCCCGGCGGCGGGCTTCGCGGCGGTCTCGGCGGTGAGCGCGGCGGCGGTGCGGCCGACCTTGCTGCGGCTGCCGAAGGTCCATTCGGCGATGTGGGCGAGGAAGGCCAGCGTGTAGACGGCCATCGACGAATAGATCAGGACGTTGCTGATGTTCGCCAGGTTTTCGTTGGTGGCGGCGGCGAGATTCACTTCTCAGCCCCTTCGGCAGGAACAGCTTCGGGCTCGTCGGACCCCCGGGGTTCGGCGGGCTCCGCGGATTCTGGGGACGGCTCGGGCTCGGGTACGCCCGGCGCCTTGTCGTAGAGCAGCCCGGCCAGGTCGCCGAGCTCCTCGGGCAGCTTGGCGGACTCACTGCGGCCGAGGCCCGCCATCTCGACGACGGTCGTGCCGTCCGCGTGCCGCTCGGCCCGGACCCAGACGCGGCGGCGCTGGATGAACAGCGAGCCGACCAGGCCGACGAGCGCGGCGCCCGCGCCGATCAGCGCCCAGCCGTTGCCGGGCTGCTGGGAGATCTGGAAGGACGCCCATTCCTTGAGGTCCTTCTCGAACGTGATCGAGCCGGCGCCGTTCGGGAGCGTCATGGTCTCGCCCGGCCGGATGCGCTGCTTGAACAGCTGGCCGTTCTCGTCCTTGAACTCCTTCAGCTTCTTGGTGTCGAGCTGGTACACGTTCTGCGGCAGCCCGGAGTCCACGCCGAGGCTGCCGTGGTACGCGGAGAGCGCGAGCACCGGGTACTCGGGCGCCGGGAACTGGGAGAACATCTGGCCCTTGCCCGCGCCCGCGAAGGTCGGCACGAAGAAGGCGTTGAAGCCGAGCTGTTCCTTCTTGCCGTTCTTGTCGCGGTAGCCGTCGGCGACCTTGATCGCGCCGGTCGACGTGATGTTGGAGTCGATCGGCAGCATGGGCACGGCGCCGTGGTAGACGGTCTCGCCGCGGCCGTCCTTGACGGTGACGACGGGTGCGTAGCCGTGGCCGATGAGGTGGACCTTCGCGCCGTTCACCTCGAGCGGCGAGTTGACCTCGACGGCCTTCTTCTTCTCCGGCCCGTCGGCGCCCTCGGAGTAGGTGACGTGCGCCCGGTAGATCCGCGGCGTCCCCTTCTCGGGCCCGCTCTTCTCGTACGTGTCCTCGAAGCGGTCGAGCGTGAAGCTGAACGGTTCCAGGCTGTCGTTGTCGAAGAGGTTGCCGGACTTGAAGTCGTCGTACTGCGTGAGGGTGTTGGCGAATCCGTCGCCCTCGGTGATCAGCTTGCCGCCCTCGGACTTGAAGAGCGTGCCGGCGGCGAAGGCGACCAGCATCACGATCAGCGAGAGGTGGAACAGCAGGTTGCCGGCCTCGCGGAGATAGCCCTTCTCGGCGCTGACGGCGTCCCCGTCGGCGTCCGCACGGAAACGCCGCTTCCGCAGCAGCGCGAGGGCCTGGTCCCGCACGTCCTCGGGCGCCGCGTCCGTCCGCCACGTCGTGTACGCCGGCAACCGGTCGAGCCGCCGCGGAGCGCGCGGGGGCCGGCCGCGGAGCTGGCCGACGAACTGCCAGGTGCGCGGAACGATGCAGCCGATCAGCGAGACGAACAGCAGGATGTAGATCGCGGAGAACCACACCGAGCTGTAGACGTCGAAGAGTTGGAGCTTCTCGTAGATCGGGGTGAGCGTGGTGTGGGCTTCCTTGAAGTCCTGCACCTTGAGCTCGTCGACGCTGTTCTGCGGGATCAGCGAGCCGGGGATGGCGCCGAGCGACAGCATGAAGAGCAGGATCAGGGCGACCCGCATCGAGGTGAGCTGCCGCCAGAACCAGCGGGCCCAGCCGATGACGCCGAGCGCCGGCAGGTTCGGGGCGTCGCCGCCCGTGTCCTCCTGGGGCGCGGTGCTGAGCTGCGAGCCGGCGCTGCCGAGTTCCTTCTCGTCCACGCTGTCGGCTGCGGTGCCGGTGCCTTCGGCTGCGGTGTCGGTGCCCTCGGCTGCGGTGTCGGTCTTGCGCACGATCAGATCCCCACGGTGAAGCCGGAAGTCCAGGACTGCATCTGGGACACCAGGTGGTCCCAGACGCCGGTGACGAGCAGCAGACCGGTGACGACGAGCATGCCGCCGCCGATCCGCATCACCCAGACGTAGTGCCGCTTGACCCAGTCGAAGGCGCCGAGCGCCCGCCGGAACGCGATCGCCGCCAGGATGAACGGCAGCCCGAGGCCCAGGCAGTAGGCCACGGTCAGTATGGCTCCGCGGCCCGCGCTGGCCTCGCTGATGGAGAGCGCGCTGACGGCGGAGAGGGTCGGGCCGATGCAGGGCGTCCAGCCGATGCCGAAGAGCACGCCGAGCATGGGCGCGCCCGCGAGACCGGACACCGGCCGCTTGTGGAAGCGGAATTCGCGCTGTGTCAGGAACGGCATGGCGCCCATGAAGAACAGCCCGAGCAGGATGGTCAGCGCGCCCAGCACCTTGGAGATGACGTCCCGGTGCTCCTGCAGCGTCGCCCCGAATCCGCCGAACAGCGCGCCGCCGGAGACGAAGACCGCGGTGAAGCCGAGCACGAACAGCCCCGCCCCGGCGGCCATCCGGCCCCGCTTGGCCTCGGCGAGGTCGGTGCCGCTGACGCCGGTGACGTACGACAGGTAGCCGGGGACGAGGGGCAGGACGCAGGGCGAGAAGAAGGAGACGAGGCCGGCGAGGAGCGCGATCGGCAGGGCGAGGACGAGGGCGCCGGTGAGGACGGTCTCGTTGGGGCCTTCGATCGCGGCGGCGAGGGCGGGTGCGTGGGCGGCGTAGGTGCTGTGCGCGCCGTCGAGGGTCGCGGCGAGCGGGGACCCGGGGGTGCCGGCGAGGGGGTGCGCGTGCATCAGGTCGCGCTCACTTCTCCGCGAGCAGCGGGTCGATCATCTGGTGCAGCTGCTTGTCGTTGACGGCCTGCAGGGCGCGGGCCGCCATCTTGCCGTCCTTGTCGATCACGATCGTCGACGGGATCTGCTGCGGGGCGAGGCTGCCCTTCGGGAAGCGGAGGATGAGCTTCCCGGAGGGGTCGTAGAAGCTCGGGTACTCGACGCCGTGCTCCTCCTCGAACTTGACCGCCGGGCCCTTGTTGAAGTCACGGGTGTTGATGCCGACGAACTCGACGCCCTTCGGCTTGAGCTCCTTCGCGACCTTCACGAGGTACGGCGTCTCCACCCGGCAGGGGCCGCACCAGGAGCCCCAGACGTTCAGGACGACGATCTTGCCCTGGTAGTCGTCGAGGTTCAGCGGCTTGCCGTCGAGGCCCTCGCCCTCCAGCTTCGGGGCGGCGACGCGCTCGGCCTTCTCGACCTTCGCGATGCCGTTCTTGCCGGTCACGAAGTTGGTGTTCCCGGAGCCGCCCTGGGTGCCGCCGTCGCCGCACGCGCTCAGGGTGAGCGCGGCGACCGCGGCCCCGGCTGCGTACAGGGAGGCACGTCGGAAGGCAGGACGGCGGTAGCTCATGTGAAAAGTTTCGCATGACCGTTTCGAGGATCTTGGGCACCCCCCGGCGCATCCGGAAACGGGCACGAACCCCCAGTTCAGGCGGCGTTCGCGAGCCCCTTCCAGCCGCCTGCAGGGGCCTGTCCGACCTCCAGGCCCTGCAGGCGGCGGAGCACCTTCGGATCCTGCGCGTCGAGCCAGTCGACGAACTGCCGGAAGGAGACGACGCGTACGTCCTTCTTGCCCGCGACGGTCTTCAGGGTCTCCTCGACGGCGTCCATGTAGATGCCGCCGTTCCACTCCTCGAAGTGGTTGCCGATGAAGAAGGGCGCCCGGTTCGTCTCGTATGCCCGGTTGAATCCGGCGAGGTAGGAGTCCGTCGCCTGCCTGCGCCAGGCCGGGTAGTTGTGGGGCGGGGCCTTCGTGGAGTTCTGGGACTGGTTGGCGAGGATGTTGTAGTCCATCGACAGGACCTCGAAGGTGTGGCCGGGGAACGGCATCGCCTGGAGCGGAAGGTCCCATATGCCCTGCTTCTTGACGGGCCAGCGCTGGTGGCCGCCGGGCGAGGAGGCGTCGTACCGCCAGCCGAGTTCACGGGCGACGGGGAGCAGGTTCTCCTGGCCGAGGAGGCAGGGAGTGCGGCCGCCGACGAGCTCCTTCTCGTAGTCGAAGGGCAGCGAGGGGACGTCCGTCCAGCCGGTGTTGGTGCGCCACTGCTTGACGAAGGACTTGGCCTGGTCGATCTCGTCGCGCCACTGCCGGGGCGTCCAGTGGGCGACCGATCCGGTGCCCGCGCAGAAGTGGCCGTTGAAGTGCGTGCCTATCTCGTGGCCTTCGAGCCAGGCCCGGCGCACGTACTTCAGGGTCTGCTTGATGTGGTCGTCGGTGAGGTAGCCGATGTCGGAGGCGCCGACGGTGTTGTTCGGCGGGCGGTACAGGCGCTTCTTCGCCTCGGGCAGGAGGTAGAGGCCCGAGAGGAAGAACGTCATGCGCGCGTCGTGCTCCTCGGCGAGCTTCAGGAACCGCGGGAACAGGCCATTGCCGACCTCGCCCGCGCCGTCCCAGGAGAAGACGACGAACTGCGGGGGCGTCTCGCCCGGCTCCAGCGGAACGGGCCGCTCCGGCTGGCGCGGCTGCTTTCCCGTGAAGGACGTGGAACCGTCGCCTATCGCCCGCCCCTCTACGGGAGTGTCCTTGCCGCGCGCCCGGCTCGCCGGCTTCGCGTCGTCGACGCCGGTGCCGCATCCGGCGAGTCCCGCGGCGGCTGCCCCGAGACCAACTCCCAGTCCCAGTAGTCCCCTTCGGCTGTAGTCGCGCATTCCGTCCCCGATTCTCCGTACTGTTCCCCACTGGTCCCCCACGAATGTGGGCACACCGGTAGATAGCGGATCGGAGGGAAAGGTTGCGGCGAGTGGCGTGATTCTTGTGGTGAGTACGACAGCGAAGGGGTCGGGCGCCCGGTGGGCACCCGACCCCTTCGTACCAACTTGCCTGTTACGCCCCGAACGCCTTGTCCTTGCCCTTGACCGGCTTCGCGCCCGCGAGCAGATGCGCGGGGACCAGGTCACGGGCCGGCTCGGAGTACCCCACCGAGACGATCTTGTCGCCGCGGTACGTGAACGACGTCAGCGAGGCCAGCGTGCACTGCCGCTTGCGCGGGTCGTGCCACAGTCGGCGCTTCTCCACGAAGCTGCGCACGATCCAGATCGGCAGCTGGTGGCTGACGCACACCGCCTCGTGCCCCCGCGCCGCGTCCTTCGCCGCGTCCAGCGCGCCCATCATCCGGACGACCTGCTCGACATACGGCTCGCCCCAGGACGGCTTGAACGGGTTGACCAGGTGCTTCCAGTTCTCCGGGCGCTTCAGGGCGCCGTCGCCGACGCCGAAGGTCTTGCCCTGGAAGACGTTGTCCGCCTCGATCAGGCGCTCGTCCGCCGCCACGTCCAGGCCGTGCACCTTGGCGATCGGCGCGGCCGTCTCCTGCGCGCGCTCCAGGGGCGAGGCCACGACATGCGTGACGTCCCGCCCGGCCAGGTGCTCGGCAACCCGGTCGGCCATCCGGCGGCCCAGCTCGGACAGGTGGTACTCGGGCAGGCGGCCGTAGAGGATGCCCTCCGGGTTGTGCACCTCGCCGTGGCGCATCAGGTGGACGACGGTGATCTCGCTGTCGTCGCGCAGGGAGCCGTTCATGCCGTGCCCTCCGTGGCTTCCGTCGCTTCCGCGGCGGCGCGGGCGGCGGCGGGCAGGGCGTCCGCGATGCGCTGGACCGCGCGCTCGTCGTGGGCCGTCGAGACGAACCAGGACTCGAAGGCGGACGGCGGCAGGTACACGCCGTCGGCGAGCATCGAGTGGAAGAACGCGGTGAAGCGGAACGACTGCTGCGCCTTCGCGTCGTCGTAGTTCCGCACCTCGCCGTCGGTGAAGAACACCGAGAACATGTTGGACGCGGTCTGCAGCCGGTGCGCCACACCCTCCTTGGTGAGCGCCTCGGTGACCAGGCCCTGGATCTCCTTCGAGACCGCGTTCACCTTGTCGTACGCCGCGTCGTCCAGGAGGCGGAGCTGGGCGAGGCCCGCCGCCGTCGCGATCGGGTTACCGGAGAGCGTGCCCGCCTGGTAGACCGGGCCGGACGGGGCGAGGTGCGCCATCACGTCGGCGCGACCGCCGAACGCCGCCGCCGGGAAGCCGCCGCCCATGACCTTGCCGAACGTCATGAGGTCCGGCACGACGCCGTCGACGCCGAACCAGCCGGCCCGCGACGTACGGAAGCCGGTCATGACCTCGTCCGAGATGTACAGCGCGCCGTTGTCCCGGCAGAGCTGCTTCAGGCCGGCGTTGAAACCGTCGCGCGGCGGGACCACGCCCATGTTGCCCGGCGAGGCCTCGGTGATCACGCAGGCGATCTCGCCCGGGTGCGCGGCGAACGCGGCCCGCACGGCCTCCAGGTCGTTGTACGGCAGCACGATCGTGTCGCCCGCCTGGGCGCCGGTGACGCCCGGGGTGTCCGGCAGGCCGAACGTGGCGACGCCGGAGCCGGCCGCGGCGAGCAGCGCGTCCACGTGCCCGTGGTAGCAGCCGGCGAACTTGACCACCTTGGCGCGGCCGGTGCAGCCGCGGGCCAGGCGGATCGCCGACATCGTCGCCTCCGTGCCCGACGACACCAGGCGGACCTGCTCGACCGGCGCGATCCGGTCGACGATCTCCTCGGCGAGCGCGACCTCGCCCTCGCCCGGCGTGCCGAACGACGTGCCGCGCGCGACCGCGTCCTGCACCGCGGCGATCACCTCGGGGTGCGAGTGGCCGAGGATCATCGGTCCCCAGGAGCACACCAGGTCCACGTACTCCCGGCCGTCGGCGTCGGTGAGATACGGACCGGTGCCGGACACCATGAAGCGGGGCGTGCCCCCCACGGCGCGGAACGCGCGCACGGGAGAGTTCACGCCGCCGGGCGTCACGACGGCCGCTCGGTCGAAAAGCGTCTGCGAAACGGGGGCTTCGTATGAATACGGCACTTTGGTCCTGATCTGCGATGCGTCGGTGCGTGGACGCCGACGGAATTCGACGGGAGTCTGCGCAAGTCTGTGCAAGTGTGCGTAAGTCTGCGCAAGCAGGTGGGTCGCTCGGTCATAACGACCGGGCGTCAGCCCCCTCGCGTCTGCGAGACTGGGTGGACATAGGGAAAGCTCACACAAGCCATGGTGTCAGAGCCTCCGGACATCCTGTGGACAGGTGTTTCAGCACGGCTGTTCACACCCACGTTTCGGCGTACGGTCACGGGGGAGGTCAACTGACACGATGATCGGGTTGCACGGCATCGCCGTGTTGCCTAAAAAGCAGTCGGGTGGAGATATGCATCGCGGTGGCGGACTGGGCGAGGGGACCGACGACCTCGGTCCCCGGCGTGCCCGCCGGGGGAGGCACCGTAGGGAACCTGAGGCCGCGGAGCCGGCGGACACGACGGCGGGCGCGCACGACCGGCGCGACGCCACGACGGGGATCCCTTCGAGCACGGGGAGCAGGAGTGGCCGGGTGGGGGTGACCTACAAGTACTTCGGCGCCCCGGACGGTGCGACCGCCGCCCGGGTGCCCATCTCGATGCGGCCGGAGGAGCTCGGCGGTGACGAGCTCGGCATGGGCGGGATGTTCACGAAGATCAAGCCGGAGACGATGGCCGCGATGGTCCTCACCGGCATCGAGGGCATACCCCTGCACAAGGTGCCCCCGCTCGAACTCGTCGTCCTGCACCCCGACTACGCCGTCGTGAAACTCCCGATGACCGTCGTCGACCCGCTGCGCGGCATCGGCGAGGAGTCGGTCGGCGCGGCCGCGTTCATCTGGTCCACGGTCCCGGACCGCGGCGGCCCGCGCGACGCGTTCAACGTCTATCAACTGCTCCACGAATGGCAGGACTTCAGCCACCGCCTGCACGAGGCGGGCCATCAGGCCTATTGCCTGGTGTGGCCTTAGGGCTTGGAGGCGGAAAGCCTCTTCTCCAGCCCTCTGTTGACCTTCCCCTTGGGGAAAGCCGCAGCATCGGCCTGACCGGGGCGAGAACTCCCGGTCGAGGAAGGTTGGAGTGCGGACGCCATGGGTGCGGACGCACGGGGTGCGGAGGCACGGAGGCACGGGGATGGGGCTGCTCGGCATCGGCGCGTTCGCGAAAGCGGCACGCCTGTCACCCAAGGCACTGCGGCTGTACGACGAGTTGGGGCTGCTGACTCCGGCGCACGTCGACCCTGCAACCGGCTACCGTCGTTACGCGCCCGGCCAGTTGGAGCAGGCCCGCCTCGTGGCGTGGCTGCGCCGCATCGGGATGCCGCTGGCCCGGATCCGTACCGTGTGCGCGCTCCCGCCCGATGCCGCGGCGCAGGAGGTCCGATCCTTCTGGGCGCAGGTCGAGGCGGACATCGCCGGCCGCAGAGACCTGGCCGCCTTCCTCGTCGACCATCTGACGCGGAAGGACCCCGCCATGACATCGACGACCGGAACACCCGCCACCCCGCTCGGCATCCGCTACGCCGCGCTCTCCGACACCGGCCTGGTCCGCGAGAGCAACCAGGACGCGGCCTTCGCCGGCTCCCGTGTACTCGCCGTCGCGGACGGGTTCGGCCCCTCCGGCGGCCCCGCCAGCGCTGCGGCGATCGACGTGTTCAAGCGCCTGCAGAGCGAGCCCGTCCCGGCCGGTGACCTCCTCAACTCCCTTGCGGAAGCCGCCGACCGCGCCGGGGCGGCCGTACGGAACGTGGCCGCCGCCGACCCCGCGCCCGGCGCCGTCGGCACGACCCTCACCGCGATGCTGTGGACCGGCTCCCAGCTCGCGCTCGTCCACATCGGCGACTCGCGCGCGTACCTGCTGCGTGATTCCGAGCTGTTCCGCATCACGCACGACCACACACAGGTCCAGGCCCTGGTCGACGAGGGCCGCCTCACGCAGGAGGAGGCCGCTTCCCACCCGCAACGCGCGCTGCTGCTACGGGCGTTGTGCGGCGAGGCGGGCGGTACGGGATCCGACGGGATCGGGTCGGGCCCGGGCGGGGCGGGGCCCGGTCTCGGGGGTCGCGCCGATCTGCGGCTGCACGACGCCGCCGCCGGGGACCGCTACCTGCTGTGCTCGGACGGCCTGAGCGCCGTGGTGCCCGAGGACCGCATCGTCCACGTACTCGCGGGGGCACCGGACCCGGAGACGGCTGTACGTGAACTCGTCGGCCTGGCCCGGGAGTTCGGTGCTCCGGACAACGTGAGTTGCGTGGTGGCGGACGTGGGGTGAGGCGGGCCGGGGGCGGCGAGCGGACCCGCGCGGCGGCCGGGCCCGGGCCCGGCGGTCAGGACTTGAGGGTGGCCTCACCTGGGTCCGGTGTGCGGGCTGTTTCCGTTGGATCCGGTGTGTGTGCTGCTTCCGTTGGATCCGGTGTGCGGGCTGCTTCCGTCTCGTCGAGTGCTGCTGCCAGGCGGTTCCGCAGGGCGGTCTGGGCGGCGATGCGGCGGTCGAGCACGGCGAGGCGTTCCCGCGCCACCTCCAGTCCCTTCGGCGCGGGCGGCGCCGAGGCCACGTCCCCGTCCAGGCACTGGGCGAACACCCGCACATCGTCCAGGGTCAGCCCGACCTCAAGCAGGTGCCGGATGTTCTGCACGCGTACGACCGCGCCCTCGTCGTAGTCGCGGTACCCGTTCGACCTCCGCTCGGAAGCGATCAGCCCCGCCTGCTCGTAGTGGCGCAGGGCGCGCGCCGTCGCACCGGTACGCGCCGCCAACTCCCCGATCCGCACTGCCGCTTCCCCTCCCGGCCCGGCCCTCGACCTCGACCTCGCACTCGCCCTCGCCCCTCGTCGGGGCCAATCCCATCACGTGAGCGGGTGGGCGCTAGCGGGGCGGGGCGGGGCGGCGGTCGGGGCGAGGGGCGGTTGGGGCGGTTGGGGCGGGGGACGGTCGGGGCGGGGCGGGCGGCTGGGGGTCAGGCCACTACCGCTCCCCCGTCGACCGGCAGCACCACTCCCGTCACGTACGACGCCTCGGGCGCGGCGAGTCGTGTGATCGCCCAGGCCACTTCCTCCGGCCTGCCGATCCGGCCGAGCGGAGTGTGCGCGAGCTGCCAGGCGCGGATCTCCGCGATCCGTTCCGGCGACAGCCCCTGGTGCTCCCCGATCGACGTCTCCACCGCACCGGGCGCGACCGCGACCACCCGCACCCCGCGCGGCGCCAACTCCACCGCCCAGCTACGGGTGAGCAGTTCGAGGGCCGATTTCGTCGCCGCGTACACGGCGCTCCCCGGAAACGCCCGCTGCCCCACCGACGTACTCACATTGACGATCACCCCGCCTGTCGCCCCTCCCGTCGCTCCTCCTGTCGCTTCTCCCAGCGCTGCCTCCGTCTCCTCTCCCGTCACCTCTGCCGCCTGCGACAGCAACGGCAGCGCGGCCTGTGCGAGCAGGATCGGCGCCACCAGGTTCGTGGCCAGCTGCTCGTCGATCCCGTCGCGCGTCACCGCGCCGAGGGCTCCGCTGCGGACGACGGCGGCGTTGTTGACCAGCACATCCAGCCGGCCGTACGCGCGCTCCGCCTCCTCGACGATCCGCTCCGGGCCGCCCTCCGCCACGACGTCCGCGACGCACGGGGTGATCAACTCCGGGTGTGCGCTCGCCGTTTCCCGCAGCGGCTCCGGCCTCCGCCCCACCGCCAGCACCCGCGCGCCCTCCGCCGCGAAGGCCCGCGCGGTGGCCCGCCCGATGCCGGTCCCCGCCCCGGTCACACACACGACCCGCCCCACGCGCTCCCGCCCGCCGACGCGCTCGCCCCAGCCCTTGTTGCCGTCGTAGCCGCTCTCGTACTCTCGCTCGTTGCCGTTCATGGCGTCAGCGTCCGACCCTGACGTCAACGGCAAGGTCAAGCGCGCTTGTTGGCCGCCCTGCGGGCCCGCACCACCCGGGCGACGGCACGCGTCCGGATCCGGGCCCGGCCGCGCACCGGATGCAGGGCCTGCCCCAGTCGGCGACAGCCCTCGCACCACACGTCCGAGCGCCGGGCCGCACGCGCGGCGGCGTTCGCGTCGTCGAAGAACAGCGGGTCGCCACGGTGCGTGAGGCACTCCACCTCGTACCGGTCGTCGGCCGCTCCCGCGACCAGCACCGGGTCCGCCGCCGCGAGCGTGTCCCGCGTCCTGACCTGCGCTCCCGTGTCCCGGCGCGTGAAGATCCGCCCGCCCGCGTCGAGTTCGCGGACCTCCCGCTCGGCCTCCTGGACCAGGGCCCGGCGGGCGAGCACGCCGTCCGGGTCGGGCGTGAGGGCCAGCGCCGCCCTGGACCGCAGCTTGTCGAGCGCCGTCTCCACGCGCCGCGCGTGCACCTTGAGGCTCGCGCGGAGGCGACGGCGTCGGGCGTCCTTGACGTCGAGACCGGCGTACGTGGACCCGAGACGCGCGTACGGGGCGTCGGCCGGTATGCCGCTGCTGCTCATGAGGCGGTTACTCCTTCTGCTCCCCGAGGCAGCCGTCCCCCACGGGAGTCGACTCTAGGGCGGATCCGGCCCCGCTGCCCGTTCTGCGCGAGACGGTGCGGTTCGCGGGGTGGGTCTTCGTCGGCACGCGCCCCCTCCGACCAGGCCCGACCCTGCCCGTCGCCTCCTCGCTCTCCTCGTACTCCCCGCTCCCGACGCCGACGCCTGTGAGGGCCCGCGACGGCGATGGCACACTGGCACGTCGAGCCCGGAGGGAGACCGGACGTGCCCATGATCCGCAAGCTGCGCCGCATGGTCGGCCGCGCCAAGCACCGCACGGTGGACCTCAGCCACCCCGCGCGCTCCCCGCTCGGCAGCACTGTGGTGAACTGCGTCGTCTACCAGGACGGCAAGCGCCGCGCCGACGGCCGCGCCGACGTCTCGGCCGCCCAGGCCCTGGCCCGCGTGCGCAGGGAGGGCGAGGGCTTCGTCTGGATCGGGCTGCACGAGCCGACCCCCGACGAACTCGCCGAGCTCGCCGAGCCGTTCGGCCTTCACCCGCTGGCCGTCGAGGACGCCGTGCACGCCCACCAGCGGCCCAAGGTCGAGTCGTACGACGACACGCTGTTCGCCGTCTTCAAGTCGGTCTGCTACGTGGATCACGACGAGCTGACCGCCAACAGCGAGGTCGTCGACACCGGCGAGATCATGGTCTTCACCGGCCGGGACTTCGTCATCACCGTCCGGCACGGCCGGCACGGCTCGCTCGGCCCGGTCCGCGAGGCCCTCGAGGCCGACCCGGAGCAGCTGGCCAAGGGCCCGTCGGCCGTGCTGCACGCGATCGCCGACCATGTCGTGGACGAGTATCTGAGCGTCGCCGACGCCGTGCAGGAAGACATCGACGACGTGGAGTCGCAGGTCTTCGCGGCGCAGCCGGACCGTACCGGCGGGCGGGCCGACGCCGGGCGGATCTACCAGCTCAAGCGCGAGCTCCTGGAGCTGAAGCGTGCCGTCTCCCCGCTCGACCGCCCCCTGCAGATCCTCGCCACCCGCGCGAACACCCTGATCGCGCCGGACATCCAGCCGTACTTCCGGGACGTCGCCGACCATCTGGCCAGCACGAGCGAGCACATAGCGTCCTTCGACGCCCTGCTCGACTCGATCCTCCAGGCGCATCTGGCGCAGGTCACGGTCGAGCAGAACGAGGACATGCGCAAGATCACGTCCTGGGCCGCGATCATCGCCGTGCCGACCATGGTCTGCGGCGTCTACGGCATGAACTTCGAGCACATGCCGGAGCTCAAGTCGCCCTACGGCTACCCGGCCGTCGTCGGCGTCACCGTCCTCGCCTGCGTCCTGCTGCACCGGATGCTGCGCCGCAGGGGCTGGCTCTAGCAGCCCGGCCAGGTTCGGCCCGCCCGGAGCGCGCGGCCCGTCCGGAGCGCCCAGTCCGTCCAGGCCACCGGGACCGCCCAGGCCACCGGGACCGCCCGACCCGTCCGGACCGGTGTGCTCAGGGGCGCCAGTGCGGGTCGCGGCCCAGCGTGCCCAGGAGACGGTCCTGCTCAGGCGCGTCCGCAGGGACTTCCACAGGCTCACCGAGCACCCCCGCCTGCCGTGCCGTGGGGGCCAGCCCCTCGTAGGCGGCGGTGACCTCGGCGAGCACCGCCGGGTCGATCACCAGGTCCCTGCCGGTGGCGCGGGCCAGGTCCCAGGCGTGCACGGCCAGGTCGCCGAGCACCATGTGGCCGACCGTGCGCGCCGGGAAGTGCATCGCCCCGGTCGTGCCCTCCTCGGCGCCGGGCTCGGCCCAGACCTCCACCAGCCGGCGGGTCTCCTGCTCGAACCGCTCCCGCCAGTCCGCGCCCCGGCCGACCTCGTCGGGCGTCTGCGTGAAGTCCGCGTCCCGCTTCGCCCCGAGCGCCTGGAACTGGACGATCACCTGCGTCAGATGGTTCACCAGGGCTCGTACGTCGTACTCGGAGCAGGGCGTGCGCCCGCCGAGCTGCTCGTCCTCGATGCCCCGGACGACGGCGACAGCCTGCCCGCCCGCCGTGTCCAGGAGTTCGCTGATGCTCTTCGTCATGCCCCGAACGTAAGCCGCGATCGGCGCCCGCGCCTTGAAGAAATGCGACAGCCACAGCCTGGTCCCTCCCCCGTCCTAGACTCCGTTCATGGCAGCTCCGCGCCGTGACACCAAGGGCATCGTCGATGCCGCCGAGCTCTTCGCCCGCGTACGGTTCCGCCGTCGCGAGCCCGCCGTTCCGCTGCGCCCCTACCTCGAGCACTACTGGCTGATCGACTGGGACCTGCCCGAGCCGTACGCCTCCCACGTCGTCCCCCACCCCTCCGTCAACGTCGTCTTCCAGCGCTCCGGGACCTCCGCCGGCGTAGGTGAGGTCGCGGGCATCGGCCTCGAGCTGTTCACGAAGAAGCTCGAGGGCCGGGGCCGGGTCTGCGGCGTGCAGTTCCGGCCCGGGGGCTTCCGCCCGTTCTCCCCCGTCCGGCCGGTGTGCGACTGGACGGGGCGGGAGGCGGCCCTGGACGAGGCGTTCCCCGCCGACGCCGGCGTCGAGGCCGAGGCCGTCGCCGACGCCGTCTCGGCCGTGCTCGATCCGGACGACGAGGACGCCCGCGTGGCCGCCCTGGACGCCTTCCTGCTGGCGCTCGGCCCCGCCCCCGATCCGCAGGCCGACCTCGCCATGGCGCTCGTCGACCGGGTGCGCGGCGACCGCTCCGTGCGCCGCGTCGACCAACTCGCCCGCGCGGCAGGCCTGTCGACGCGCAGCCTGCAGCGGCTGTTCTCCGCCTACGTCGGTGTCGGCCCGAAGTGGGTCATCCTCCGCTACCGCATCCACGACGCCCTGGACCTGGCCGAGACCGGCGACGCGGTCGACTGGGCGGCCGTCGCCGCCGACCTCGGCTATGCCGACCAGGCCCATCTCGTACGGGACTTCACGGCGACGGTCGGCGTGCCGCCCACCGCCTACGCGACGACGACCGGAATCTGACGCGCCGAGAAAGGGAGTTCAGCAGTCCGACGGCTCCGGTGCGGTCAAGTACCGGTGCACGGTGGGGCCCAGCCAGGCGACGACCTCGTCTCTGCTCATCTCCGCGGCGGGCGGGAAGCGCAGCACGAATCTCGCGAGGGCCATGCCGAGGATCTGCGAGGCGACCAGCGCCGCTCTTCGCGGGGCGGAGTCCGGATCCGGCGAGAACTGCGCGGCGACCGGAAGCACTTGCTGCTGGAAGACCTCCTGCATGCGCTCGGCGCCGGACGTGTTGGTCACGCCGACGCGCAGCAGCGCCGTCAGGACGTCGTTCTTCTCCCACAGATCCAGGAAGTGCCCGACGAGGGCGCGGCCGACGAGGGCGTCCTCCGCACGCTCCCCCTCCACGGCCGCCCACGGCTCCCCCTTGCGCGGCCTGACGAAGTCCGGCATGCGCAGGTTGATCTGGGCGGCCGCGGCGAAGAGGCCCTCCTTGTTCCCGTAATAGCGCATGACCATCGACGGGTCGATGCCGGCGTCCCGCGCTATGGCACGGATCGTCGCCCGCTCGTATCCATCGGCCGCGAAGCGTTCGCGAGCGGCGGCGAGGATCGCGGCACGGGTGGCGTCGGAGCGGCGCGCGGACTTCTGCGAAGGCTCGCTCGCCTCCGCCCCCGCGTGCTCGCTCGACCGTGAGGACTGCGCTGTCTCGGACATGCAGCCAAGCGTATGCCAACACTCGTTGGCCCACAAGTGTTGACTTTCTCCGAGGGCGGCCCTAGATTCGCCAACAAGCGTTGACCAACAGCCGTTGACCACCGTCCGCCGGCTCGCGGGCAGCGCGCCGGCACGTACCAGGCAGACAGGCATGGGCATCGAGGAGGCCGCAATGATCGGCAGCACGAGCACCGGCGCACACACCGACCCGAGCACGCACCCGCACCCCGCCCCGCAGGCGGACGTGATCGTCGTCGGCGCGGGCCCCACCGGCCTGCTGCTCGCGGGAGACCTGGCGGCAGCCGGCATCCCCGTCACCGTCCTGGAGAAGCGGCCGGCCGCCATCAGCAACCTCACCCGCGCCTTCGGCGTGCACGCCCGCACGCTGGAGCTGCTGGACGCCAGAGGTCTCGCGGACGAACTCGTCGAGCGGGGACGGAAGATCGAGGAGATCCGGCTGTTCGACGGCCTGACGCTCGACGTCACCGGCCTGCGCTCCCGCTTCCCGTTCCTGCTCACCGCTCCGCAGTACGAGGTGGAGAAGCTGCTCCGCCGCCGCGCCGAGGAGCACGGGGTCGCGTTCCGGCACGACACCGAGGTCACGGGCCTGCGCCAGGACGACTCGGGCGTCGAGGTGGAGGTGCGGCACGCGGACGGCTCGGCGGGCACGCTCCGCGCCGCGTACGCGGTGGGGGCGGACGGGGTGCGCAGCGCCGTCCGCGAGGCGGTCGGCCAGGCTTTCCCCGGCCGGCCCGTCATCAGCTCGATCGTCCTGGCCGACGTGAAGCTGGCCGAGAGCCCGGACCTGACGGTCGCGGTGAACGGCTCGAAGGACGCGTTCGGCTTCGTCATCCCCTTCGGCGACGGGTACTGGCGGGTGGGCGGCTGGAACCGCGAGCGGGCCGACATCCCGGACTCGGCGCCGACCTCTCTGGACGAGCTGAGGGACATCATCCGCCGGGCCTTCGGCTCCGACTTCGGTATGCACGACGCCCGTTGGCTCTCCCGCTTCCACAGCGACGAGCGCCAGGTGCGGTCGTACCGCACGGGCCGGGTGTTCCTCGCCGGGGACTCCGCGCACACCCACAGTCCGGCCGGCGGGCAAGGCATGAACACCGGGCTGCAGGACGCGGCCAACCTCTCCTGGAAGCTGGCGGCGGTCCTGCGCGGGGACTCCCCCGAGGCACTGCTCGACTCGTACCAGGCGGAGCGGCACCCGGTGGGGCGGGCCGTGCTGCGCAGCAGCGGCGCCATCGTCCGCCTGGCGATGGCGCACAACCGCCCGCAGTACGCGCTGCGTTCACTGGTGACGAGCCTGCTGAAGCGGGTCCGGCCGGCGCGCGAGAAGGCCCTCGGCCAGATCACCGGCGTGGGGTACGTCTACGCGGCGCCGCGAGGCTCCCACCCGCTCGTCGGCCACCGCGCCCCGGACGTGTCGCTGGCCGAGGGCCCGGCGGGCACACGGCTCCACGAGGCGCTGCGCGCGGGCGAGTTCGTCCTCGTCACCCCGGCCGGGACGGAGGTCGAGCCGAAGAACGAGGAGGGCCACGAGCGGCGGGTCACCCGCACCCACTGGTCGAGCCCTCGCGACACCTCCCTCCTGGTCCGCCCCGACGGCTACGTCGCGTGGGCCGCCGAGGCGGCCGACCCCCGGCAGATACGGGAGGCGCTGCGGGAGTGGACGGGGGCCTGAGAGAACAGGGCCAGAGAAGGGCCCAGGAAGCAGCCCCACGAGACCAGGGGCCAGGAAGCAGCCCCACGAGCACAGGGCCTGGGAGAACCGCCCCGGGCCCGCCCGTCACCCGCCTATCCTGGCTTGACCTGTCCTGTCGTACATACGCACGAGGAGTACCGCACATGGCCGCCGCCCCGATCGCCGTCGTCACCGGAGCGAGCAGCGGCATCGGCGCCGCCACCGCGCGGCAGCTGGCCGCCGCCGGGTACCGCGTGGTGCTCACCGCCCGCCGCAAGGACCGCATCGAGGCGGTCGCCGCCGAGATCAACGAGGCGGGCCACCAGGCCATGGCGTACGGCCTGGACGTGACGGACCGCGAGGCGGTGGACGCGTTCGCCACCGCTTTCCGGGAGGTCGCGGTGCTCGTGAACAACGCGGGCGGCGCGCTCGGCGCGGACCCGGTGGCGACGGGCGACCCGGCGGACTGGCGGCAGATGTACGAGGTCAACGTGATCGGCGTGCTGAACCTGACGCAGGCGCTGCTGCCGTCGCTGATAGCGAGCGGGGACGGCACGGTCGTCGTGCTCTCCTCCACGGCCGGCCACGCGACGTACGAGGGCGGGGCCGGGTATGTGGCCGCGAAGAACGGTGCGCGGGTGCTGGCGGAGACGCTGCGGCTCGAGATCGTCGGTCAGCCGGTGCGCGTCATCGAGATCGCGCCCGGCATGGTCAAGACCGAGGAGTTCGCCACGACCCGCTTCCGCGGGGACACGGAGAAGGCGGCCAAGGTGTACGAGGGGGTGGCCGAGCCGCTGACCGCGGAGGACGTGGCGGACACGGTCACCTGGGCGGTGACGCGTCCGCCGCACGTCAACATCGACCTGCTCGTCGTCCGCCCCCGCGCGCAGGCGTCCAACACCAAGGTGCACAGGGAGCAGCGGTGACCGGAACCCCGGCCCACGGCCCGGCGCCCGAGGCCACGGCCCCGACGCCGACCGCCGTCGCCAAGAGCCCGGCCGAGGACGACGGCTCCCCGGCCGAGCAGACGACCACCTCGGCCGAGCCGAAGAACACCTCGGCCGAGCAGCGGCGGCTCGTTCAGGAGAAGAAGAACGAGCGGATGGTGTGGTGGTACCTCGCGTACTTCCTGTTCGGCATCCACCTCGTCGCGTTCGTGATGATCTACGCCGTCACGCACGCGAAGTAGCCGCCGGGCAACCGCCGATCGGAAGAGCGGGCGGGCAGGAACGGAAGGGCGGGCGAGCCCAGCCGCTCAACCCTTCACGCACACCACCTGCTTCAGCTTCGCGACCACCTGGACGAGGTCCCGCTGCTGGTCGATGACCTGCTCGATCGGCTTGTAGGCGCCGGGGATCTCGTCCACGGCACCGGAGTCCTTGCGGCACTCCACGCCCCGGGTCTGCTCCTCCAGGTCCTTGGCGGAGAAGCGCCGCTTGGCCGCGTTCCGGCTCATGCGCCGACCGGCGCCGTGCGAGGCCGAGTTGAAGGACTTCTCGTTGCCGAGGCCCTTCACGATGTACGAACCGGTGCCCATGGAGCCGGGGATGATCCCGTAGTCGCCGCTGCCCGCGCGGATGGCGCCCTTGCGGGTGACGAGCAGGTCCATGCCCTGGTACCGCTCCTCCGCCGCGTAGTTGTGGTGGCAGCCCTTCATACAGATGACCTGCTTGAGCTTCGCGTTGGCCTGGACCAAGTCGCGCTGCTGCTCGATGACTTGACGGATCGGCTTGTACGCGCCGGGGATCTCGTCCACCACACCGGAGTCCTTACGGCACTCCACACCCCACATGTACTCCTTCAATGGCTGACCAGCCAACAGCTCGGCTGGAAGTCCACGATGAAACCTCAGCACCAATCCCCACTTGCTGTGCGGCTGGAAGCGATGTCGTAGGGTCGATGCCACGTTTGCAGCAGCCAAGCAACGGGGGTGGATGATGGCAGATTCTCTGCCAGGAACGTTCCGTGTCGACGTCCAGCAGCTCAGCCGTCTTTCGGGGCGTCTTGATGAGTGCGCGTCGGAGATGAAGTCTGCCGGTTACAAGATGGAGCAGGCTTCGGTACGGGACGTCGGGCACGCGGGGCTTGAGGCGCGTTGCAGTGAGTTCAGGGATGCGTGGAAGTACGGCATCGACCAATTGTCGAAGCTGACTGGCGCGATTCGTGGTGGCGTGCAGGCCACGGCATCCAATTACGCGGAAGCGGAACGTCGCATCGCCGACGTGTTCCAAGGCGGGGGCGCGGGAGCCTCATCGGGCAGTAGTGGCGGTAGCACCTCCGGCGGAACGGCGGCCGGCGAGGAAGCACATGCTCGCAACTACAGCATGGCCAACGACTTCGGCTGACAAGTCTCGCCATGTTTCGCGAGCACAGCTACAGGGTTGGCGCATCGCTGGCCCGCGCCCGCTGAGCTACGTCTCTTCTCGCACCCATGACTTGGAGCCGTTCATGACCACGTCTGCCATGCCTACCGCTGGTGGATCCTTCCCGGCCCTTGGCTTCGACCCGGCGCCCGGCTCTCCAGCAGCAGTAACAACGCTCGCCCAGGATGTCCACGGTACGTACACCAAACTCAAGGCCGCTGACGATGTCCTCAGCGACATCATCAAAGGTACTGGGGGCTGGACCGGCATCGCCGCCGACGCCTTCACTTCCAAGGTTCGCGAGCTCCCGAAGATACTCAGCGAGGCCACCAGCAGCTTCCAGCGCACCTCGTCCGCGCTGACGGACTGGCAGGGCCAACTGAGCACGATGAAGCAGACGGCCATCGATTACGAAACCAGGGCTCAGCAGGCGCGGTCACGGCTACGCGATGCTGAGATGAATCCCGACCTGCACATCAGCGGCAACTTCACCCCCGAAGAAGCCGCACAGATGCAGCGTCGCGTCGATCAAGCAGTAGAGCAGGTCAACGCCGCCAACAGGGACCTCGAAGCGATCATCACTGAGGCGAAAGAACTCCTCGCACGTCACGACGAGATCGCCGAGACAATAGCTCAACAGGTACAGAAAGCCTGCGAAGCCGCTCCCGACGAGCCAGGCTTCTGGGACAGACTCCTCGATGGCATCGAATCCATCAATCAAGGTCTGGCCCAGCTCGCCAACATGACATGGGACTGGGTAAAGGACCATGCAGACAACATCGCGAACATCGGCGATGTGTTTTCAGTCATGAGCACTGTGACAGGAATCGCTGGGTTCACGCTCACAGCGGTAGGCCTGGGAGTGTCAGCCGTATTTCCTCCGGCCGCTCCAGTCGGCCTTGCCGTCGCGGGCGTCGGGGGCGTCCTGGAAGTCACTTCGGGGGGCCTCGCGGCGGGCGCGCTCGCTTTGCACGGCGTAGCACGACTCGCAGGCTTAGAAAAAGTCAGCGACCGGACACTGATCGAAGACACCCTGGGAGCGGTTTCCTTCGGTACGAGCGGTGCCGCCACCGCGGTACTGAAGGGTGTCAGCAACCTGACGGGGCGCGGATCGGCGGCATCGGGCGGATTGGGGCTGGCCGACAACCCGGCCGCGCTCGAACACTTCGCACCGAAAGACACCCGACAGGCAGCCGAGATGGCCCTTCCAGGCGGCCCCCTTTTCGTCGCCCTGGAAAATGCATGGAACGCAGGATGATGTCGGCACTGACAGCGCCAGGAGAGGGGAGGCAATCATGACGAAGACACACGGCCCCCTGGAACCTTGGCACCTCATCCCGTTGCTGGACGGCAGGAGCGAGCTACATTTCTGGGTCCTCAAAACGGACATGAATCCGGCGCGACGTATCTATTCCAGCTATCTGATCTGGCTCGCACGCCGCTACGGCTATGCCTTCTCCTCGGCTGTCAGCGTGCGGAGCGCTGGCCTGCCCGTACCCAGACCTGCCTTCAAGGTGACTCTGGTGCGGGACGACTCTCCCGCCGGAATCCAGAGAGCTCGTGAAACTAGACAGAACTTCCCTTTCGCTGGACACGGAGGGCAAATTCCCGGCCTCACCTACGGGGGTGCTGGCGCAGATCTCTCCCTGGCCAACGAGATCACCACTGAAGTGGCGGTCTGGGAGCGAATTCTCATTCATGACGCGTTGAGGCCGACTTCAGAGACTGCCATATCTCTGTACGTACTCGCGCTGGCCGCCATCGGCTGGTTGGCTTACACCCTTGGACATCAGCCCGAACAATTCATACGCGCCATAGTGGCTGCTTGTGCATCCACACTCTTCACATTCAGCGGCTTGGCCATCATCCTCGGCCACAGGCGCAACGGGAAGAAGATTGAGCAGGCAGGCTTCACGAAGATCCACCCACCCGGCCGACTGGCCTACTATGTGAATTCCGCGGACACGACCACAAATTGACCTCACCGAAAGGGGTTCCAACCGTGGGCACGGCAACACCGACCCGGGTGGCCTTCTCCGTTCCCGACGACTTCGAGGCGATCGAGATATCAGACGTTCTCTGGGGGTTCGTACCTAGTGGTGTGACGTTGCACAGCCCTCTTCGTTGGAGGTTGTGCAACGGGTCTCAGGGGGTGTGGCTCTGCGGCAGATCGTTGCGATCAGGCCGTGGAGGCAGAAGTGAGAGTGCGGGCATTTCGGGTGGTGCTGCCGTCGGGCACCCGGTACTGGACCGTGATCGACGAGAACTTCGAGGTGGTCAAAGAGGCTGATCAGTTCCTGCGTGAGCTCCGGCTGTCGAGGGGGAGGGCCGAGACGACATCCAAGGCGTATGCCGAGGGAATCGCGCTGTTCCTGCGGTGGTGTCTGATCACCGGGAGGGACTGGAGGGCTGCGGCACGGGAGTTCGGGCTGTTCATGCTCTGGCTGAAGTGGACGCCAGGGCACGGAAGTAATGCTCCGGTCGTCACGCCGGGGCCGGGAGTGAAGCCTGTCCGGGGTGAGATCCGCGTCAACAAGGTCCTGACCGCGGTGAGGATGTTCCTGTTCTACGGCGTCACGAACAAGTTGGTGCCGGCCTGGGTGCTGGAGCAGATTTACGAGGTCGGCGACACCCGCGACCTGCCCGACCAGGCTCAGGGCGAGAACGGCGGCATGAAGGTGCGGCTTCGGGCTCGCCATCGGGTCCAGGAGCCGGAGACGGACATCGACCGCTCCAGCGACGAAGAGGTCGTCGCGATGTTCCTGGCCTGTCGATCAGCACGCGATCGGCTGACACTGCTCTTGCTCTCCCGGGTCGGTCTGCGCCCGGGGCAGGTTGCGGGACTGCGCCGCAGTGACTGCCATCTGATGATGGACTCCCGGTCGCTGGGCTGTGATCTCGACGGCGCCCACGTTCACGTCGCCCGGCGACAGAACGAGAACGGCGCCTGGTCGAAGTCGAAGAAGACATGGGTAATGCCGGTGGACTTCCTCGTGGTGCAGGCATTCGACCAGTACGCCCTGGAGCGCTTTGAGCGACTTCCCTCCTGCGACAGCGACTTCCTGCTGGTCAACCTCTTCCGCCCGCCCTACGGCAAACCGGTGACCACGGACGCGATCGGCGAGCTATGCGAGTCGCTGTCCCGTCGCGCCGACCTGGGCCGGATGATCACGCCGCGGATGTGTCGGCATGCGATGGCCAGCAACGTCGCGGACGCGGGCGGCAGCCTGGATGAGGTCCAGGCCCTGCTCGGGCAGAAGAACCCGCACTCGTCCAGGCCATATCTGCACCCCAGCCGCACCCGGCTCCGGGAGGCCGTCGAGCGCGTTCCTTCTCCTCGTCTGCAGTTCGGGGGCGAGGACCAGTGACGATCAGCGCGATCGCCGCCGTCCCGGCGCTTGAGTCCGTCGACCCTCTGGTCGAGGCCATCAGCCCGGAGTTTCTCCAGCTCATGGGCTGGGACCCTCAGGTGAGGCTGCTGTTCATTCCGCGTGACCATCCGCAGTTCAGTGCCCCGGCGTGTTTGATCGAGGGCTGCAGCAAGATGGTCTACTACGCGTTCCAGCAGGGTCTTTGTGTCGGCTGCATGCGGCGGTGGGAGACGAGCGGCCAGAGCATCGAGGAGTTCACGGGAACCGCGAAGCGGTACTGGCGGGCCATCGGCGAAGTCATCTGCGGGGTTCCTCAGTGCGCCAGGCCCAGCACCGGCCTGGCCAAGCCGCTCTGCTCTTCTCACCAGTATCAGCAGAGACGCGTCTACAAGATCTCCGTCGAGGAGTTCGTACGGCATCCCGATGTCGTCCCGCTGGAGGGGTTCGGGATCTGCCACGTCGCGGCGTGTCACCGCCAGCGGCAGAGCCCGACGGGCTACTGCCCTGCTCACGCCCAGCGACGCCGGAACGCGATCCGGCAAGGGACTCTCGGCGACGAGGATCACTGGCGCCGCACCACGAACGGAATCCCGCAGCATGGCGTGGTCAGCCTGCGCGGACTGCCCGACCGGGTGGTGAACGAGATCCTTTACGGGCTGCAGGAACGTGTCCGCGAGGGCGTGATGCAGAAGGATTACCTGCTGCGGCCGTTCTGTGATCAGGCTCGGTCGCAGCAGATCGCCACCCTCACCGAGGTCGATGCCGGCTCCTTCAGCCGGCACACCAGGCACATCGCCTCCGGCTTTCTCAAGCACCTCAGTCGGTTCGGCCTGTCCCCTGAGACCGAGCGTCACAAGGACATCTGGTCCGGCTATGCCTTCGGCCTCACCGGCAGTCTCTACTTCGACAAGATCACTCAGTCCTGGCTTCGGGAGGCGACCAAAGCGTGGGCTCTGGACGACATTCCCAAGCGCCGGGGCAAGAGCAAGCAGACCATCCAGTCGCACATCAACGCCATCGTTCAGCTCTCGGACAGTCTGCGGCTGAATCGGCCGGACCAGGGAGTCGACGTCCGCGCTGTCGCTCGGGACGACATCACGGTCTTCCTGACCCGCCTGCGGTTCCTGAATGAGCAGGACACGATCAGTGCCTACCAGCACGTCCGGATGGTCCGATACGTCCGGCGGTTGCTGAATCGGATGCGGACCCTTGGGCTGGCCAGGCCAGATCAACCACTCCACGGGCTCTGCGAGACGTTTGTCCTGGGGCCGAGGACGTTCCGGACGACGTCGAGGACAGGGAAGCCGGCAAGGACCTTCCGGTCGAAGTGATGAGGCAGCTCTGCCAGCACCTCGACGGCCTCGACGCCAGGGGAGCCCCGGAGATCCGCACGGCCATCGAGCTGATCATCGACACGGGCCGCCGGCCGTCGGAGATCTGCAAGCTCCCTCATGACTGCCTGGAGCGAGACGACGACGGCAATCTGACATTGATCTACGACAACCACAAGTCGGCGCGGAAGGCCCGCCGCCTGCCCATCAGCGGTGAGACCGGCGCCCTGATCACGGTCCAGCAGGAGCGCGTGAGGGCGCGGTTTGCCAACACCCCGGCCGACTCGCTCAAGCTGCTGCCGACCGCCCTGGCGAACACAACAGGCACCAAGCCCATCACGGCGGAGTGGCTCTCTGTCCGTCACCGGGCCTGGGTGGACTCACTGCCCGAGTTCCTCGTCCCCACGGTGGTCACGGTCGAAGGCCGGCAAGTCACCAAGATGCTGCCGTTCGACAAGGCCAAGATCTTCCCTTACGCCTACCGGCACACCTACGCTCAGCGACACGCCGATGCCGGTGTCGCCGCCGACGCCCTGCAGTCCCTCATGGATCACCGGCAACTCTCAACCACTCAGCGTTACTACCGAGTTGGTGAGAAACGCAAGCGTGAAGCGGTGGACCGGGTCACTGCGATGCAGTTCGACCGGCACGGCAATCGTGTCTGGCGAAAGGCACAGACCCTCCTCGATTCCGAGCACACCCGCCGAGTTGTCGGGGAGGTCCAGGTCCCCTACGGGCTCTGCACCGAGCCCACCAACGTTGCCGCGGGCGGACACGACTGCCCCGCCAGGTTCCGCTGCGTCGGCTGCGAGCACTTCCGCACCGACATCTCCTACCTTCCTGACCTGGAGGCATACCTCGCCGACCTCCTGCACAGCCGTGAACGTCTGGCGGCGTTCGCTGCTGACGCATGGGCGAAGGCCGAGGCCATGCCCTCCGACGAAGAGATCACCCGAGTCCGCTACCTGGTGAAACGCGTCCGCGAGGACCTTGGTGATCTCACCGAAGAGGACCGGATCCAGATCAAGGAGGCCGTCACCGTGGTCCGACGCACCCGCCGCGTTGTCTCACTGGGGCTGCCCCGCATCGGCCCGCCCCAGGACCTCCGCCCAGAAAGGCCGGCTGGATGAGCAATCCCATGATCGAAGGCAAGCGCGCAGACTCGGCCCGCCGTCGCGAGCGCGTCCTCAAGGCCATCGAGGCCGCGACCAAGCATGGCGGGGACATCACCGTCTCCGGCCTCGCCAGAGCCGCTGGAGTCGACCGCACCTTCCTCTATCGCCACCGCGACCTGCTCGAACGCGTTCATACCGCGGCGAGCACTCCAGTTCAGGACGGTCGCGTCGCCGCAGTCAGCCGGGTCTCGCTTCAGGCCGACCTGGCGAATGCCTTGGAACGAAACAAGCGCCTCGCAGCACGGGTCCGGCAGCTTGAAGAGAGGCTGTCCTCGCAGCTCGGGGACGCTATCTGGGCCGAGTCCGGTCTCGGAGCACCCGTCGACATCGACCAGCTCCAGCGTCGCATTGCCCTCCTCGAACAGGAAGTTGCCGACAAGCAGGGTGAACTCGACGAACGCACCGAAGAGTTGGAGGCCGCCCGAGCCGCAAACCGGGAGCTGACCAGGGCCCTCAACCATCGCCCGTGACCACTAGGTAGTTTCGTTTGGATCAGTCGGTTTGTCCGGGTGTGCCGTTGGCTGATGCGCAGTGGGCGCGGATGGAGCCGTTGCTCCCGGACCGGATGCCGAAGCGGGGTGGCCGCTGGCGAGAGCATCGTGAAGTGATCGACGCGATCGCCTACAAGTTCCAGACCGGACAGGGCGTCGAGCGCCGACGAGGAGTGGGGCGACGTCGACGCTGGCGAGTGGGGCACCGTCGTACCCGCATCATCGAGCCCAAGGGCGCCACGGATCCGCGGCCCGTGGGCTTCTGCATCCACGGCGCTGGGTGGGTCTTCGGCGACGACAAGACTCACGACCGCCTCTTCCGGGAGCTCACCGTTGGGGCCGGTGCCGCCGACGTCTCCTCGGTCTACGACTGGGCGTCCGAGAAGGGGCCCACCACGCAGGTCGAGCAGAACTACGCCGTCGCCCAGTGGCTGCAGGACAACGGCGTCGAACATGGCCTCGACATCTCCCGCGTCTCCGTCGGCGGCGAGTAGGCCGGCGGATGCGAGTAGTGAGGCCCGACGTGATCCGGGCGGTGCGTCAGGCGTCGTTCGCTGCGGTGGCGTAGTCGTCGTAGAAGCCGCGGCCGGTCTTTACGCCGAGGCGGCCGGTGTCGACGTACTCGTGCAGCAGTCGGCGAGGGCCTTCGGGCAGGTGCGGATTCTCCGCGGCGTAGTGGTTTTCGATGTCGAGGACGACGTCCAGGCCGACCTGGTCCATCATCCGGAACACCCCGAGCTTTGCGCCGGTGTTCACCTGGAACATCGCGTCGAATTCCGCCGGCGTGGTCACGCCTTCGGCCACAACCTCCAGCGCTTCGCGCTTGATCGCGGCCCAGACGCGGTTGAAGATGAAGCCGGTGCTTTCCCGGCGGGCCTCGAAGGGGTGCACTCCATAGCGCGGCAGCTCGTTCTTGAGCCGCTCGATGATCGCGGGGTCGGTGGCCCCGTCGCTCATCAGGTCGACCGCGTTCTGCGCCGGCGGCATGTAGAAGTGCATGTTCAGCACCCGCTCCTTGTGCTCCACCCGGTCGACGAACAGCCGGGAGGCGTAGGAGGAGGAGTTGCTGGCCAGGATGGTGTCGGCCGGGGCGATCCGGTCCAGCTCGGCGAACAGGGTGCGCTTGAGGTCGAGCCGCTCGGGCACCGCCTCGATGACCAGCCACGCGTCGTCCAGCGCGGCTTCCAGGGTGTCGACGCCGACCACCCGGCCCTCGGTGGCGCCGGGCCGGGCGGCGACCACCCGAGGCAGTTCCGCCGCGACGTAGTCCAGGGCCGCGGTCCGGACGTCGGCGGACAGGTCGTACAGGCGCACCGGCCCACCGTCGGAGGCGAACATCATCGCGATGCGGCGACCGAGGGTGCCTGCGCCGATCACCGCGACCGGGCGGGCGGCGAGCTGACGAGAAGTGTCAGAAGTGTGGGTCATCACGGGACTCCTTTGCGCACGGTCGGTCCGGCCGGTTGCCGGACACCCGAACTCGATGCAAACTGTACTCAATACGTTTTGTATCGCAAGGAGAGTGGAGCAGTGCGCGAGTCAGAGGTGGCGCGTCAGGCGCTCACGCCGCTGGGGGTGCCGGTCTATCCGGTGCGGGCGACCCGGTTCACCGACCGGGAGTACTTCAACATCGTCTACCGCACCGACCCCGATGTCCTGCGCGCGGTGGTGCCCGAGCCGCTGGACGTGCCCGAGCCGTTGGTGCGGTTCGAAGTGATGAAAATGGGTGACGTCGAGGGCTACGGCCCCTACCTGGAGTGCGGCCAGGCGATCGCCGTGGAGTTCGACGGCGAGGTGGGCGAGTACCTGCACGCCATGTATCTGGACAGCTTCGCCGCCACGGCCGCGGGCCGCGAGCTGAGCGCCTACCCCAAGGTGGCCGGCAGCCCGGCACTGTTCACCGACACCGGTGCGCTGGTCGGCACCCTGGACCGCGGCGGCCAGCGGGTGGCCACCGCGACCATGCCCTACAAGTGGCAGCCCCTCGACCTCGACGCGGCCCGGGCGCAGATCACCGTGCCCACCTTCGCGCTCAAGCAGGTGCCCAACGTGTTCACCGGGCAATTGCGCGCCTCGGACCTGGTCCGCACCGAAATCACCGACATCGTGGTCAAGGAAGCCTGGACCGGGCCCGCCCGCTTGCAGCTGTTCGAGCACGTCATGGCCCCCCTGGCCGATCTGCCGGTGCTCGAGGTCGTCTCCGCCAGCCACATCCTCACCGACCTGACCCTCAGCCCGGTCACCTCTGTGCACAACTACCTGAACAGCGGCTCGCCCCTCAGTCAGGAGCCAGGCTCGCAGCCGCCGACGGAGAGGATGGCCCGATGAATCACCCGACCGCCTCCGCGTCCGCCCGACCGCCCCGCCAGCGCAAGGCGACCCGCGCGCAGCTGATCGCCGCGGCCGCCGACCTGTTCGCCGAGCACGGCACTACCAACGTCAGCATCGGGGCGATCTGTGAGCGCGCCGGGTTCACCCGCGGCGCTTTCTACTCCAACTTCAAGACCGTCGACGACGTCTTCTTCGCCCTGTACGAACAGCGCAACGCCGAGGTTCAGCAGCGACTGGAGGCGCTGGCCGCCGACGCGCCGCCCGCTGAGCAGGCCTACCGTTCCCTGGAGTCCGTCGTGGCCACGGCGTTGCGGGCGCTGCCGATGGACCCGCAGTGGGTCGCGATCCGCACCAGCTTCGCGGCTCAGGCCCAGCACCGGCCAGAGGTCGCGGCCATACTGCGCGAGCACGCCGAGCAGCTCCGCCGGCACCTCCAGCCGCTGCTGATGCAGGCCCTGGAGCTCACCGGCCGTCGACCGCTGGACTCCCCGGAAGACTTCACCCGGGCCGTCATCACCGCGCACGTCGGCGCGATGACTCAGTCGCCGCTCCACGACGACCCCGAAGCCGTCCGCGAAGCCGTCGTCCGCGGCATCGTTCTTGGCCTCACCACCGGCCAGTGAACAACAGCGCCTCCACTCAGCTCAGTGGCTGTTGTCGGTCCGCCCGTGAGGCGGGTGCCTCGCATTGCATGTAGTAAATGACCTGTTCAGGTGTAAGCCCGTGAATGAGAAGGAGCCACGGTGTCTCTGGTAATGAAAGCGCTGGTGCAGGCCCTACGGCTGCGGCCGAAGCCTCTCGCCTCGGCCGATGCGATCGCCGCGGAGGTCGACCGTGATCGCCCCAACGCCAAGGTGCCGCGCACACTCCTTAGGGCGTACGACGTCCGCCAAAGCAGCATCGACGGCATGCCGGTCATCACGCTCACCCCGAAGGGTGTTCCCCCTGTGGGGGAGCTGCTCTATACGCACGGCGGCGCGTACGTGCACCCGCTGGTCACACCGCACTGGCACATCATCGGAAACCTGGGGCTGACCACCCCACTGCGCATGACGGTCCCTCTGTACGCGCTCGCACCCGAGCACACCGGCGACGAGACCTACCCCAAGCTCCACAAGCTCTACGACAGCCTGACCGAATCCGGGTTGCCGGTGATCACCGCGGGCGATTCAGCCGGCGGCGCCCTCGCAATGGCCCTCACCATCCGCGCCCGGGACGAACACCGTCCTCTTCCCGACGCGGTCCTGCTGTTCTCACCCTGTGCAGACGCGACCCTGACCAACCCCGACATCCCAGCCATCGAGCCGCGAGACCCCATGGTCGGCAGCGAAGGAGCGCGATGGGCCATGAGCCGCTGGGCCGGCGACCGCCCCCTGCAACACCCCTGGCTCAGCCCGCTCAACGACAGCCTGCGTGCCCTGCCCCGGATCTCCGTCTTCCACGGCGAACGCGACATCCTGTGCCCCGACGCCAAGAAGATGGTCGCCAAGGCCAAGGCCGCCGGCACCAACGCCGAGATCAACCTCTACCCCGACGCCTTCCACGTCTTCGTCGGCCTGCCACAACTCCCCGAATCCCGGGCAGCCCTCGCCCACGCCAGAGAGATCATCAAAACCGTCACCACGACCTGATCCCACCACGGAGCGGAAGCCGCCCCGGGTTTCGCTGCCCGTCCCCGTCGTCAGGCGTCCTTGAGCGAGCCGGATAATCGTCATGCCCTCGCATCACTCCTGATGTGGGCGTGACATCGGCCTGGGCCACCAGGGCTGCGAACACCCGCTCCCACGTGCCGTCGACGGCCCACATCCGCAGCCGACTGTAGACGCCGCGCCAGTTGCCGTACTCCCCGGCAGGTGCACCCACTGGGTACCGGTCTGGAACTTGAAGGCGATCGCGTCGATCACCTCACGATGATCTCGCCAGCGGCCACCCCGTTTCGGCGTCCGGTCCGGGAGCAACGGCTCGATCCGCGCCCACATCAGTCAACGGCACCCCCGGACCAACGACCGACTGATCCAAACGAAACTGCCTAGACCGGGCAGAGAACGGCCTGCGTCGTCAGGTCACTACCTGGCGATTCTCGGCGGCCTTCGGCCGCCGAGAATCGCACCAGGCCGTCCAGCGAACCACCGGATTGAGCGATAGCACCACAGGTGTCGTGATGGCTAGACTCGCTCACAGGTCGCTGAGCTGCATCAACGTGAGGCACATTCCACGGCAACGGCTTGGACCCCCAGAGAATCGACGACGTCTCCAGGTCTCAGGAATACGCCGCAAACAGACTGAGAAATAGCGACCTGTCGGAAGACTTGATCGAGGAACTATCCGCTTCTTACGCTCAGGCGTCCAGATCTTTGCACGAGGTCAACGCGATCTATGCCGGAGTATGCCTCGGAACCATTCACGGCGAGATATCGACCGCTTCTCTGCTCGCGACGAGCGGAGGGCCCCAGACTGACGGCTCTGGGGCCCCGTCGACCAAGTGGATTGCTGAATTCAGCCCTTTACGCAGATGACCTGCTTGAGCTTGGCAACCACCTGCACCAAGTCCCGCTGCTGCTCGATGACTTGGCCGATCGGCTTGTACGCACCGGGGATCTCGTCCACCACACCGGAGTCCTTACGGCACTCCACGCCCCGCGTCTGCTCCTCCAGGTCCCTCGCCGAGTACTTCCGCTTGGCCGCGTTACGGCTCATCCGGCGGCCGGCACCGTGCGAGGCCGAGTTGAACGACGCCGGGTTGCCCAGGCCGCGCACGATGTAGGACTCCGTACCCATGGAGCCGGGGATGATCCCCCACTCCCCCGAGCCCGCGCGGATCGCTCCCTTACGCGTGACGAGCAGATCCATCCCCTCGTACCGCTCCTCGCTGACATAGTTGTGGTGACAGCTGATGACACCAGGGCGGTACTCGACGGTCCTCATCTGACCTTCGGCATCTTCCTGCTGGCAGGAGATGACCGGTTCGAAGGTCGGCTTCGCCTTCTTGAACTCCTTGCGGACGACGTCCTGGAAGAGGCCCATCATGATCGCCCGGTTGTACTTGGCGTACTCCTGCGCCCAGAAGAGGTCGTTGCGGTACGCCGCCATCTGCGGGGTGTCCGTGACGAAGACGGCGAGGTCGCGGTCGACCAGGCCCTGGTTGTGGGGCAGCTTCTGGGCGACGCCGATGTGGTACTCGGCGAGCTCCTTGCCAATGTTCCGCGAGCCGGAGTGCAGCATCAGCCAGACGGAGCCGGACTCGTCGAGGCAGAACTCGATGAAGTGGTTGCCGCCGCCGAGCGTGCCCATCTGCTTGGTGGCCCGCTCCTGGCGGAACTTCACGGCATCGGCGATGCCGTCGAACCGCGACCAGAAGTCGCCCCAGCCGGCAGTCGGGAAACCGTGCAGCCGGCCCGGGTCGACGGCGTCGTCGTGCATGCCCCGGCCGACCGGGATGGCCTGCTCGATCTTCGAGCGCAGCCGGGACAGATCGCCGGGCAGATCGTTGGCGGTCAGGGACGTCTTGACCGCGGACATGCCGCAGCCGATGTCCACGCCGACCGCAGCCGGGCAGACCGCGCCGTGCATGGCGATCACGGAGCCGACGGTGGCGCCCTTGCCGTAGTGGACGTCGGGCATGACGGCGAGGCCCTTGATCCACGGGAGCGTCGCGACGTTCTGCAGCTGCTGGAGCGCGACGTCCTCGACGGACGCCGGGTCCGTCCACATCCGGATCGGTACCTTCGCGCCCGGAACCTCTACATAAGACATAGCTACCTCAATCCCCCGAAATCCCCGTCTCCGATGCGGAGTCGTGGAGGGGTCCACTCGTCCGTCGGTGCGCCGGGGCCGAAAAGTCTGTGCGCGCAAAAACCCGGCTCAAAGCCTTCAAATCGGATGCCCGACCGGCATCCGCGGCTGCGCTTGCGATAGACATTGTGTTCACCGGCCGCCTCCTGGCGGCAACCATTTTTCGGTCCGACGGGGCCTCAACCGAGCCGAAGGGAGCCGCGACCGTGCAGCGTAAGGGGTACGTCCCGGGCGCAGCCGCGCTCCTCGCGGTGCTGCTCACCGCATGTTCGGGCGGCGCCGGGACCGACGACCCGACGGACGACGCCAAGCCCGGCGAGGCCTCCGCGACCCAGACCGCCGAGCCCGGCCGGTACCGCACGCTGCCGGACGCCTGCCGCGCCGTCGAGCACGGCACGCTCGACCGCATGCTCCCCGGACTCCGGCAACTCGACCAGGAGCAGCGGACGAAGGCGTACGAGGGCACGGCCGCGGCCACGTACGACACGGACCGGCGCGTGGGCTGCTCGTGGAAGGTCGACTCCCCGGACGCCACGCACCACCTCGACGTCGACTTCGAGCGCGTGGTGTCGTACGACGGCGCGGTCAGCGACGATGCGCGGGCCGAGGAGGTGTACGGGCAGAAGGAGGAGGCCGCCGACCTGCCCGAGCCGTCGCCCGGCACGGAGGGCGCCGAGGAGGACTCCGGCTCGCCCTCGACCGACGCGTCCGGATCCGCCGACGCCACCGAGTCGACGGACCCGGAAAAGACCGGCGACACGGATAAGGCGGACAAGGCAGACAAGGCGGGCGACAAGACCGCGCAGGACGCCAAGTCCCCGGAGAAGGCCGACGCCGACAAGACCTCCGACGGCAAGACGGACGACCCCAAGCCCGGCGACGGCAAGAACCCGGACGCGGACGCCGACACGGACACCGGCGCCGACGAAGACACCGACAACGGCACCGGCACGGACGACGACACCGGCACGGACGGCGAGGGCGAAGCGGTCGTTCCGGACGAACTGCTCCCCCGCGTCCTGACCGGCCTGGGCGACCAGGCGTTCGTCGACGACCGCCTCACATCGGCCGGTTCGACGGTTCGGCACCGGACCGTGACTGTGGTGTTCCGCACGTCCAACGTCGTCGTGACCGTCCAGTACGGCGAGCAGCCGGCGCGCGGCACGGAGCTGCCGGACAGCAAGGAACTGCAGGACAGGGCCCGGGAACTGGCGGGCAGGCTGGCCGAGCAGTTCGCCGACTGACCCGCACGGCACTCGCCCCCGAACCACCCCGTCGAGCCCCGTCGCCTTTACGTATCCCTCACGACACACGCACCTTCCGCGTACCGTGGGCGAGCGGAATCCGCACGGAACCGGAGCCGCCGCACGTAACCGGCACCGAGTGCACGACTGATGAGCGAAGGAACCATGCACCGAAAAGGACCGCGATTCACCCGCATACTCGCCGCCTGCGCGGCCGTGCCGGTGATCCTCACGGCAGCCGCCTGCTCCTCCGACGCGGACGCGAGCAAGGGCGACGGCGGAAGCAAGAGCGAGTCGGGCACGTCCTCGTCGGCGCCGAGCGGCAAGGACAAGCCCGCAGCCGTCGAGAAGGCCAAGTTCAGCAAGCTGCCCGACGCCTGCAAGGCCCTCAAGGGCGACACGATCGAGGACCTCGTGCCCGAGGTCGACGACAAGTCGGGCAAGTCGGCCAGCTCCGAGGACACGTCGACGCGCGGCTCCTGCTCCTGGACGGGCCTCGACAGCAACGGCACCAAGGGCTCGCAGTTCCGCTGGCTCAACCTCGGCCTGGTGCGCTACGACTCCAACGCCACCCTCGGCACCGGTGACAAGCTCGCGCAGACGCAGTTCACCAAGAAGATCGAGGAAGCCAAGGCGCTCGACGGCGCCAAGAACGTCGAGACGAAGACGCTCGAGGGCGTGGGCGACGAGGCGACGCTGATCACCTCCGACCAGAAGAAGAAGGAGGGCGACTTCAAGAACCACCGCGTGGTCGCCCGAGTCGCGAACGCCGTCGTCGTCATCGACTACAACGGCGCGGGTCTCGCCGGCGCCGGCGACCCCGACTCCAAGAAGATGGCGAAGGACGCCCAGGAGGCGGCCGAGGAGGCCGTCGCCGCCGTGGAGTCCGCCAACAAGTCCTCCGGCAAGAGCGGTTCGAAGACCGGCGGCTCGGACGACGCGAGCACCGGAAGCGGCGGCTCCGGCTCCGGCTCCGGCAGCGACGACAGCAACAGCGACAGCGACAGCGACGACAGCGACTCGGGCAAGACGACGAAGAAGCCCAGCACCAAGCACTGACGTCAGCACGTCCCCCGAAGCCCGGTCACTGCTCGTGGCCGGGCTTCGCGCATGACGCCGAGCGGGCCCCGCGCACAGCGACGGCGAGGCTTCGCGCACAGCGACCGCGAGGCTTCGCGCATGACCCGGAGGCGGCCGTTCAACCGCGTGTGCCAGGCTGTGCGACGCAACAAGCCGAACAGGGAGGGGTTCGCGGGTGGCCGCGATGCAGCTGACACGCACACACCGGATACTCATCGGTGTCGTGATCGCCGGTGCGGTGGTCATCGCCGGTATCGGCTTCGCGGGGTCCTACGCGGCCGTGCGTGAGCTGGCCCTGAAGAAGGGCTTCGGCAACTTCAGTTACGTCTTCCCGATCGGCATCGACGCGGGCATCTGCGTGCTGCTCGCCCTCGACCTGCTGCTGACCTGGATCCGTATCCCGTTCCCGCTGCTGCGGCAGACGGCGTGGCTGCTGACCGCGGCGACGATCGCGTTCAACGGCGCGGCCGCCTGGCCCGATCCGCTCGGCGTGGGCATGCACGCGGTCATCCCGGTGCTGTTCGTCGTCGCGGTCGAGGCCGCCCGGCACGCCATCGGCCGGATCGCGGACATCACCGCCGACAAGCACATGGAGGGCGTCCGCATCACCCGCTGGCTGCTCTCCCCCGGCCCGACGTTCCTGCTCTGGCGCCGCATGAAGCTGTGGGAGCTGCGCAGTTACGAGCAGGTCATCAAGCTCGAACAGGAACGCCTCGTCTACCAGGCGCGGTTGCGCTCCCGCTACGGCCGCAACTGGCGCCGCAAGGCCCCCGTCGAGTCGCTGATGCCGCTGCGCCTCGCCAAGTACGGGGTGCCGCTCGCCGACACCGCGCCCGCGGGCCTCGCCGCCGCGGGGATCGAGCCGACCCTGCTTCCGGCGGCGCCGGTCCAGGCGGCCCACGAGCCCCGCCAACTCGCCCCCGCCCAGCGCCAGTCCATCGCGGCACAGCCCGTACGGGAGGCGGACGCGGGACCGGATACGGAAGCGGAACGGGAAGCGGAAGCGGAACGGGAAGCGGAAGCGGAACTCATCCCCGAAGGCCCCGACGCCGAGGCCGGCCCCAACCCGTGGTTCCAGGCCCCGCCCCCGGAGAAGGTCCCGTACGAGGGCGGGTACGACCCGAACTACGACCCGGAGCACGAGCACCCGGAACAGGCCCAGCAACCCCAACAGCCCCAGCACGCCCAGCACGCCCAGCACGCCGAACAGCCCCAGCACGCCCAACAGGACGAGCACAACGCCGAGTTCCCCGTCCCCGCGGGCCCCGGCCGCACCCGCCCGCTGACCGTCCCGGGCCCGCGCACCGAGCAGGCCCCCCAGGTGGCGGTCGAACCGGAGCCCCTGCCCGAGCCGGAGGCAGAAGCGGAAGTCGAGGAGGAACCGCAGCTCGTCCCCTCTCCGTACGACCTGCCCGAGGACATCAGCCGGGAGGAGGCGTACTTCGGGGCGTTCCGCAAGTACGTCAGCGAGTACGGGGACATGCCCAACGCGCGGCAGCTCGGCACCTATCTGCTCGACCTGTACGGCGTCACCGGCCAGTCCGGCGGCCCGCTCAGCGAGCGGACGCTGCGCCCGTACGTACGGGAGTTCCGCGGCCGTTACCAGGAGGAGCTGGACGCGGAGTACTCCGCGTGACCGTCGCCGGCCGCAGCCACCGCGAAGGCCCCCTCCCGCGACCGGGGAGGGGGCCTTCGTCGTGCCGAATGCGGGACGCCTACGCGCCGAGCAGCTTCCGGACGCGGTCCGCGCCGACCGCGAGCAGCAGCGTGGGCAGGCGCGGGCCGGTGTCGCGGGAGACGAGCAGCTGGTAGAGCAGCGCGAAGAACGTGCGCTGCGCGACCTTGATCTCCGGCGGCAGCTCCTTGGCGGTGGCGTCCGCCGAGAAGCCGGCCTGGACCTTCGGCACGCCGTACACGAGGTGCGTCAGGCCGTCCAGGGACCAGTGCTCGTCCAGGCCTTCGAGGAGCAGGCGCAGCGATTCGCGGGCCTGGTCGTCGAGGGAGCCGAGCAGCTCGGCGTCCGGCTCGTCCCGCACGATGGTGCGCTGGTCGGCCGGGACCTGGGTGTTGATCCAGGACTCGGCGCGGTCGAACCGCGGGCGGGCCTCGTCGAGGGACGCCAGCGGGTTGGCCGGGTCCAGGTCGGAGAGGATGCGCAGGGCCTGGTCCTCGTGGCCGGCGGTGATGTCGGCGACCGAGGCGAGCGTGCGGTACGGCAGCGGGCGCGGGGTGCGCGGCAGTTCGCGCTCGGCGGTGCGGACCGCGCGGGACCAGGCGAATTCGTCGGCGGGCAGCACCGTGCCGTCGGCGACCTTGGCCTCCAGCTTGTCCCACTCGTCGTAGAGCCGCTGGATCTCCTGGTCGAAGGCGATCTTGAAGGACTGGTTGGGCTTGCGGCGGGCGTACAGCCAGCGGAGCAGCTGGGGCTCCATGATCTGCAGCGCGTCACCGGGGGTGGGGACGCCGCCCTTGCTGGACGACATCTTGGCCATGCCGGAGATGCCGACGAACGCGTACATCGGGCCGATCGGCTGCTTGCCGCCGAAGATCCCGACGATCTGCCCGCCGACCTGGAACGACGAGCCGGGCGAGGAGTGGTCCACGCCGGACGGCTCGAAGATCACGCCCTCGTACGCCCAGCGCATCGGCCAGTCGACCTTCCACACCAGCTTGCCGCGGTCGTACTCGGAGAGCCGGACCGTCTCGGTGTGGCCGCACTGGCAGACGTAGGTGAGCTCGGTGGTGTCGTCGTCGTACGCGGTGACCGTCGTCAGGTCCTTCTCGCAGTTGCCGCAGTACGGCTTGTACGGGAAGTACTCCGCGCCGGAGCCGGAGCCGTCGTCCTCGCCGGCGGCGCCGGAGCCCTCGGCGGCCTCCAACTCGGCCTCGTCGACCGGCTTCTGGGACTTCTTCTGCGCCTTGGGCTTCGTGCGGTACTGCGCGAGGACCGCGTCGATGTCGCCGCGGTGCTTCATCGCGAACAGGACCTGCTCGCGGTAGACGCCCGAGGTGTACTGCTCGGTCTGGCTGATGCCGTCGTACTCCACGCCGAGCTGCGCCAGGGCGTCCACCATGGCGGCCTTGAAGTGCTCCGCCCAGTTCGGGTACGCGGAGCCGGCCGGGGCGGGGACGGACGTCAGGGGCTTGCCGATGTGCTCGGCCCAGGACTCGTCGATGCCCGCGACGCCGGCCGGGACCTTGCGGTACCGGTCGTAGTCGTCCCAGGACAGGACGTGGCGCACCTCGTACCCGCGGCGGCGGATCTCGTCGGCGACCAGGTGCGGGGTCATGACCTCGCGCAGGTTGCCCAGGTGGATGGGGCCGGACGGGGAGAGGCCGGACGCGACCACGACGGGTTTGCCCGGGGCGCGACGTTCCGACTCGGCGATGACATCGTCCGCGAATCGGGAGACCCAGTCCTGGGTCTCCGCTCCGGTGCTCTGGGCCACGGTGGGTTCGTCCTTCTCTCCGTGATCGGGGTGTGGGGCGGGGTCCTCCCGCCGTCCCATTGTCCCAGCTACTGGGTGCTTCGGGAAAACGCCTTATCAGTGGGGTGGCCGGGGCGGTCGGGCGGCTGCGGCCAGTGGTCCGTCCTCGCGCAGTTCCCCGCGCCCCTGAGATGCGCACTGCGTGCGGCATCTCCCGGGCGAGACCTGCACCCGGCGACGCAACCCACAAAACCCCTTTGCGGCCCCGTGGGATACTGGCCGGGCTCAGCAATCCGACCCCGACCAGAACGGCAGCCCATACCCATGGCACCGGTCACCTCGATCGCTTCGAACGTCAGCAAGCGCCTCACCGACGCCCTCGCGGCCGCTCTGCCCGAGACCGCCGGCGACCCCCTGCTGCGACGAAGCGACCGGGCCGACTTCCAGGCCAACGGCATCCTCGCCCTGGCCAAGAAGGTCAAGGGGAACCCGCGCGAGCTGGCCGGGAAGGTCACGGACGCGCTGGACGCGGGCGACCTGCTGAAGGACGTCGAGGTCTCCGGCCCCGGCTTCCTGAACATCACGGTCGCCGACCGCGCGATCATCGAGACGCTCGCCGCCCGCGCCGCCGACGGCGACCGGCTCGGCGTGCCGCTGAAGGAGAACCCGGGCGTCACGGTCATCGACTACGCGCAGCCGAACGTCGCGAAGGAGATGCACGTCGGCCACCTGCGCTCGGCGGTCATCGGCGACGCGCTGCGCGGCATGCTCGACTTCACCGGCGAGAAGACGATCGGCCGCCACCACATCGGCGACTGGGGCACCCAGTTCGGCATGCTGATCCAGTACCTGATCGAGCACCCGGACGCGCTGGCCCCGGCCGACGAGGTCGACGGCGAGCAGGCCATGTCGAACCTGAACCGGGTCTACAAGGCCTCGCGTGCCGTGTTCGACGCGGACGAGGAGTTCAAGGAGCGGGCCCGCAAGCGGGTCGTCGCCCTGCAGTCCGGGGACAAGGAGACGCTCGACCTCTGGCAGCGGTTCGTGGACGAGTCGAAGGTCTACTTCTACTCGGTCTTCGAGAAGCTGGACATGGAGATCCGGGACGACGAGATCGTCGGCGAGTCCGCGTACAACGACGGCATGCCCGAGACCGCCCGGCTCCTGGAGGAGATGGGCGTGGCCGTCCGCTCCGAGGGCGCGCTCGTGGTGTTCTTCGACGACATCAAGGGCAAGGACGACCAGCCGGTCCCGCTGATCGTGCAGAAGGCCGACGGCGGCTTCGGGTACGCGGCCTCCGACCTGACCGCGATCCGCAACCGCGTGCAGGACCTGGACGCCACCTCGCTGCTGTACGTGGTGGACGTGCGCCAGTCGCTGCACTTCAAGATGGTCTTCGAGACGGCCCGCCGCGCGGGCTGGCTCGGCGACGAGGTCACCGCGCACAACATGGCGTACGGCACGGTCCTCGGTGCGGACGGCAAGCCGTTCAAGACCCGTGAGGGCGCGTCGGTGCGCCTGGAGGACCTGCTCGACGAGGCCGTGCAGCGGGCCGCCGAGGTCGTCCGCGAGAAGGCCCGCGACCTCACCGAGGACGAGATCCAGGAGCGGGCCCAGCAGGTCGGCATCGGCGCCGTGAAGTACGCGGACCTGTCGACGTCCCCGAACCGGGACTACAAGTTCGACCTGGACCAGATGGTGTCCCTGAACGGCGACACGTCGGTGTACCTGCAGTACGCGTACGCCCGGATCCAGTCCATCCTGCGCAAGGCCGAGGGCGCCCGCCCCGTCGCCCACGCGGAGCTCGAACTCGCCCCGGCGGAGCGGGCGTTGGGCCTGCACCTGGACGCGTTCGGCGAGCTCGTCGCGGAGGCCACGGCGGAGTACGCGCCGCACAAGCTGGCCGCGTACCTCTACCAGCTGGCCTCGCTGTACACGACGTTCTACGACCAGTGCCCGGTGCTCAAGGCCGAGACGCAGGAGCAGGTGGAGAACCGCCTGTTCCTCTGCGACCTCACCGCCCGCACCCTGCACCAGGGCATGGCGCTCCTGGGCATCCGCACCCCGGAGCGCCTCTGAACAGCCCTGCGGGGCTTACGAGTTGAGCCCGCGCCGCAGCCTCCGCAGACCCTCGGCGATCTCGTCGGGGGTCTGCGTCACGTAGCAGAGCCTGAGCGTCGCCCGGTCCGGGTCCGCGGCGTGGAACGGGGCGCCGGGGACGTACGCGACGTCGTGCCGCACCACCTCGGGCAGCAGGGCCGTGGCGTCGTACTCCTCGGGCAGGCGGACCCACAGGAACATGCCGCCTTCGGGGCGGGACCAGGTGGAGCCGGCGGGCAGGGCGTCGGGGAGGCCCGCGAGCATCGTGTCGCGCCGCTCGCCGTAGACGGACGCGACCCGGGCGACGTGCGCGTCCAGGTCGCCGTCCGCCAAGTACCGTGCGGCGGCGAGCTGGTTGACGGTCGGGGTGTGCAGGTCGGCGGCCTGCTTGGCGACGGCGCAGGCGCGCAGCAGCAGCTCGGGGGCGCGCAGCCAGCCGAGGCGCAGGCCGGGCGCCATCACCTTGGAGAAGCTGCCGAGGAGCACGGTGCGGTCCTCGGCGCCCGGGTAGGAGGCGATCCACGGCACCCGTTCGCCCTCGAAGCGCAGCTCGCCGTACGGGTCGTCCTCGATCAGCCACACGCCGTGCCGGGCGGCGGTCGCGGCGACGGCGGCGCGGCGGTCGGCGGGCAGGGTGCGGCCGGTGGGGTTCTGGAACGTGGGGACCGTGTAGAGCAGTTTGGGCCGCTCTCGGGCGACGAGCTCGTCCAGCGCCTCCGGGTCGAGCCCCACGGCGTCGCCGGGCACGGGCAGGACGCGGGCGCCCGCGAAGGCGAAGACCTGAAGGGCCGCCAGGTAGCAGGGGTTCTCGACGAGCACGGTGTCGCCCGGCTCGATCAGCGCGGTGGCGAGCAGCGACAGCGCCTGCTGCGAGCCGGTGGTGACGAGCACCTCGTCCGCGTCGGTGGCGAGCCCGCGCACGGTCGTACGGGCGGCGAGCGCGGCGCGCAGCGCGGGCTCGCCCTCCGTCGTGGAGTACTGCAGCGCGCGCTCCGGCGTCTCGTCGAGGACGGCGCGGTACGCGGCGGCGATGCCCTCGCGGTCGAAGAGGCCCGGCGCGGGCAGGCCCCCGGCGAAGTTGATCACCTCGGGGCGCGCGGTGACCGCCAGGATGTCCCGCACCGGCGAACCGCCGACGTCGGTGGCGCGGGCGGCGAGCGGGGGCAGGGGCGCGGCGGTGCGGGCTGCGTCGGTCACGGTCACGGCGACTCCTCGGGGCTCGGTGGTGACCGCACCCTAAGCAGGTCGCTGGCCCCTACACGTACCGTTTCGCGATACGGACGCCCGGCGCCGCCTACGATGCTGCGCACCCGGACCGACCTGGACCCGCCCCCACGCGAGGAGCCACATGACCGACGGAAGCGGCTTCGCCGCCGACCCCCACTCCATAGACGGCAGTGCCCATCTCCTCACCGAGATAGCCGGGTTGCTGCACGAGGGCCGGCTCGACGCCGACCTCGGCACGCTCGCCCGCACCCCCGCCGCGCACGCCGAACTCGGCGCGAAGACCGAGCAGTTCGCCCGGCACGCGGCCGACCAGCACCAGGACCTGGTCACCCTGCTCACCGCCCTGTCCACGGCGCTCAGGACGACCGGCGGCGGCTACACACAGGTCGACGACGCGACCCGCGACGGCTTCAAGTCCTTCCTGGACACCGCGGAGTTGAGCCGGTGAGCGTCACGTACTACGCGGACGTCGCGTACCTGGAGGACTGCAACCCGGCGCTGATCGAGCGGAACGCCGCCGAGTACAAGCGGATGCGGGACCTGCTCGACTCGGTCGGCCCGTCCGTCGCCAAGGCCGCCGACACGCACTGGATCAGCGCCTCCCGCACGCACTACGACGCCCGCATCGGCGACGTGCGCACCCTCGTCGCCGGCCTCAAGGACGGCTTCGAGGCCGCCTGGAAGGCCCTCCTCCGGTACGCCGACGCCGTCGAGGAGGCCCACAAGCACCTCAGCACCGGCACCGACTGCGCCGAGCGGCTCGGCAAGCTCGTCGGGGACGGCGACGGCGAGGCGATGAAACGCTGGGAGGACCTGCGCGACTCGACCGGCGTCGTCGACTGGCTGCAGGACCGCACCGCGCCCGGCGACGTGGACGACATCCGCGAGGAGGCGGACCGCTGGTACGAGGACGCCTCGGACGCCTTCCGGCGGGCCCGCGCTGCCGAGGAGTCGGTGCGCGGCGACTCCATGAAGGACCTGGACGCGGCCCGCGCCCTGATCCCCGAGTTCCGCAGCGAACTCAAGGACGCGGCGGCCCTCCTGGACCGCGTCGGCGATCTGCGCACCGAGGCCGCCCAGGCGAGCTCCGACCCCAAGACCCGCCTGCCGGGCGGCGGTTCGAAGACCGACTTCTTCCCGCGGGTCGGCCCCGACGTCACCGTCTCGCCCGCCCTGCAGCGCATCCGCGACCTCAGCGCCGGGCTCCCCGAGGGCAAGGGCACCAGCTACTGGCTGCCGGGCGCGTCCGACGAGAAGCGCAGCGAGTGGATCGACGCCAACAGCGCCGCCATCCGCGCCGCCGCGAAGGAGAACGGCCTGCCGCCGGACATGATCGCCGGGATCGCCTGGCGCGAGGTCGACGGCGACCCGGCGGTCGTCGACGACGTCACCGACACCGCCCGGCAGTGGGGGATCGGCGGCGACGCGGACCGTACGTCGATGGGCCCGATGCAGATCCAGATCCGGCGGGCCGCCGAGGTGCTCGGCTACGACCCGGCGGAGCTCACCGACGCGCAGCGCGACGAGGTCGAGTCGGCGGTCAAGGACCCCACGCAGAACGTCTTCATCGCCTCCGAGTACCTGGCCCGCCTGAAGGCCGAGAGCGAGTTCGCGGACGTACCGGCGGAGCGGATGACGGACGCGCAGTACCAGGAGCTCGCGGCCCGCTACAACGGCGGCCCGTACTGGGAGAGCGACGACGCGCAAGGGTACGGCCGGGACTTCATGCGGGACCTGGACTCGGCCCGCGGGGCGCTGTAGGGCCGGGCCGGGGGATCCGCGAAAGGCTGTGGCAGGGTGCGGCGCCGCACCCTAAGGTTCGGGATCATGACCACGCCGTACCCGTTCATCCACCACATCACCCTGCTCTGCAGCGACTTCGACGTGAGCGAGCCGTTCTACACGGCCGCGCTGGCGCCGCTCGGCGTCATCGCCGGGGACCGCGACCCGGGCGGGATCGAGTACTGGGAGGACGGCATCGACACCCCGTCGTTCGCCGTCGGCCCCGCCCAGCCCGGCGAGGACGTGACGCGCGGGGTGCACGTGGCGTTCACCGCGAAGGACCGGGCCGCCGTGGACGCCTTCCACGCGGCCGCCCTCGCCAACGGCGGCACCGAGCGGCACGCGCCGCGCCTGTGGCCGGAGTACCGCGCGTACTGCTCGTTCGTCTCGGACCCCGACGGCAACAACATCGAGGCGCTGCACAAGGAGATCTGAGCCCTCCCGGCCCACGGCAGTCTCTCCCGGCTCACGGCGCTGACCTCGATACGTACCCGGAGGTCAGTACCGCACCGAATAGTCGGTACTTGTGGGGAGTTGGGCACCCGCCGAGGATCGTCGGCATGACCACGAACCCCTCGCCCGGCTCCCCCCGCGCATCCGTCTCCGTGCTCGGCCTCGGCATGATGGGCGGCGCGCTCGCCGCCGCCTTCCTGAAGGCCGGGCACCGCACCACCGTCTGGAACCGCTCGGCCGCCAAGACCGGCCCGCTCGTCGCCCAGGGCGCCGCCCCGGCCGCCACCTCCGCCGAGGCGGTCGCGGCGAGCGACCTGGTCGTCGTCTGCCTGACGACGTACGCGAACGTCGAGGAGGTCCTGACCCCCCTCGACCTCACCGGCAAGACCCTGGTGAACCTCACCAACGGCACCCCGGCCCAGGCCCGCGCCTTCGCGAAGACCGCGGGCGACCGGGGCGCCCGGTACGTGGACGGCGGCATCATGGCCGTACCGCAGATGATCGCCGGACCCGGCGCGTACATCCTCTACAGCGGCGACCAGGAGGCCTACGAGGCGCATCGGGCCACGCTCGCCGCCCTCGCCGACACCCACTGGACCGGCACCGACCCGGGCCGCGCCGCGCTCTACGACCTGGCCCTGCTCACCGGCATGTACGGCATGATCGCCGGCGTCCTTCAGGCGTACGCCCTGGTCGGCACCGAGGGCGTCCCGGCCAAGGAGTTCCACGCGCTGCTCGAACCCTGGGTCGGCGCGATGCTGCGGGGCACCTCGGGCGAGTGGGCCGAGGCGATCGACTCCGGCGAGCACCTCACTGACGTGTCCAGCCTGGCCGTCAACCAGGCGGCGTTCCCCAACCTGCTCAGCACCTACGCCGACCAGGGCATCGACGGTCAACTCCTCGCGCCCTTCCAGGAGTTGCTCGACCGGGCGGTCGCCGCCGGCCACGCGGCCGACGGCATGTCCCGCCTCGTCGAGGTGATTCAGCGCAGGGCGCGCGCGGCCTCCACCGCCCAGTAGGTGAGGATCGTGTCGGCTCCGGCCCGCTTGATGCCGGTGAGGGTCTCCAGGATCGCCTGGTCCCGGTCGATCCACCCCTTCTCGGCGGCGGCCTCGACCATCGCGTACTCCCCGGAGATCTGGTACGCCGCCACCGGCACGTCGACCGCGTCCGCGACCTTCGCCAGGATGTCGAGGTAGGGGCCGGCCGGCTTGACCATCACCATGTCGGCGCCCTCCTCCAGGTCCAGCGCCAACTCCCGCAGCGACTCCCGGGCGTTGGCCGGGTCCTGCTGGTAGGTCTTGCGGTCGCCCTGCAGCGACGAGCCGACGGCCTCGCGGAACGGCCCGAAGAACGCCGAGGAGTACTTCACCGTGTACGCGAGGATCGACACGTCCTCGTGCCCGGTCTGGTCCAGGGCGTCCCGGATCACGCCGACCTGGCCGTCCATCATGCCGCTCGGGCCGACCACGTGGGCGCCCGCGTCGGCCTGGACCTGGGCCATCTCCGCGTACCGCTCCAGGGTCGCGTCGTTGTCCACCCGGCCGCGGTCGTCCAGGACGCCGCAGTGGCCGTGGTCGGTGTACTCGTCCAGGCACAGGTCGGACATGATCACCAGGTCGTCGCCGACCTCGGCCCGCACGTCCCGCAGCGCCTGCTGCAGGATGCCGTCGGGGTCGGTGCCCGCCGTGCCGGCGTTGTCCTTCTTCTCGTCCTCGGGCACGCCGAACAGCATGATCCCGGAGACGCCCGCCTCGACCGCCTCGACAGCGGCCTTCTTCAGCGTCTCCCGGGTGTGCTGCACGACGCCCGGCATGGCCTGGATCGGCACGGGCTGGTCGATCCCCTCGCGCACGAACGCCGGGAGGATCAGATCGGCCGGATGCACCCGGTTCTCGGCGACCATGCGGCGCATCGCGGGCGTGGTCCGCAGCCGCCTCGGCCGCGAACCCGGAAAGGCTCCGTACTTCGTCATGGGACCTACGCTACGCCCGCACAGACACCCGATTTGCCGACTGAACGTCGGATCCGGGCATACCCGAACAAGCCGCACACGCCCCCGGCATGCGGGCCCGCGCGCCCGGGGCGATGCTGGAGGAAAGGACCTCGACGGCCTCCTCCCTCACGCCGCACGCAGACGCATGACTCGGCAGACGCCCGACTCGGCAGCACGCCCGGCTCGCAGCAAGCCGACGCATGATCGGGCACGCGCCGGTGCCTGACCGAGCCGCCGCGGCCCTCCGTACGCCCCACCGCGGAGGACGCGATGACCACCACACCCCACCGCCCCGGCCGCCTCGCCCTGTCGGAGATCCGCGGCCCGGTGCTGCACCCCGGCGACGACGGCTACGCCGAGGAGGTCACCGGCTTCAACCTGGCCGCCCTGCACACCCCCGACGTGGCCGTCGGCGCGACCGGCGCCGAGGACATCGTGGCGGCGCTGCGCTGGGCGTCGGCGACCGGCACACCCGTCGCCGTGCAGGCCACCGGGCACGGCGCCAACTTCCCCATCGAACAAGGCCTGTTGATCAGCACGAAGCGGATGACCGACGTCCGCGTCGACCCGGAGGCGCGCACGGCGACCGTCGCCGCGGGCGCGAAGTGGCGGCACGTCCTCCAGGCCGCGGCCCCGCACGGCCTCGCCGCGCTCTGCGGCTCCTCCACGGACGCGGGCGCCGTCGGCTACACCCTGGGCGGCGGCCTGCCCGTCCTCGGCCGCACCTTCGGCTACGCGGCCGACATGGTCCGCTCCTTCGACCTGGTCACCCCGGACGGCACGCTCCGCGAGGTCACCGCCGAGGCCGAGCCCGAGCTGTTCTGGGCGCTGCGCGGCGGCAAGGGCAACATCGGCGTGGTCACGTCCATGACCTTCGACCTGCTGCCGGTCGCCTCGCTCCTCGGCGGCGGCATCTACTGCCCGGGCGAACACGCGGCGGCGCTCCTCGACGCCTGGGCCGACTGGACCGAACTGGTGCCGGAGGAGATGTGCAGCTCGTACACGCTGCTGCGGCTGCCGCCCATCCCGGAGATCCCCGAGCCGCTGCGCGGCGGCTTCTGGGCGCGCGTCGCGGTCGCCTGGACCGGTGAACCCGCCGAGGGCGAGCGCCTGTTGGAGCCGATCCGGGCCGCCGCCCCGGTGGTCGTCGACACGGTCGAGGAGATGCCGTTCGCGGCCGTCGACCGGATCTACATGGAGCCGCAGGACCCGCTCCCCGCGACCGAGGCGTGCGTGCTGCTGCGCGAGCTGCCGACCGAGGCGCGGGCGACGCTGCTCGCGCAGGTGGGCCCGGGCGTCGCCGACTGCCCGCTCCTCATGGTCGAGCTGCGGCACATGGGCGGCGCGCTGTCCCGCCCGGCGGCGGCGGACGACGCGATCTGCGCCCGGGACGCCGGCTATCTCCTGGAGACGGTCGCGGTCCTCCCGGTGCCGGAGGCCGCGGCGGCCGTCCAGGAGACGGTGACGTCCCTGCAGTCCGCGATGGCCCCGTACGCCACCGGTCACACCATGGTCAATCTGCACGGCACCCCGCACGACGAGCCGGACCGCGCCCGCGCCTGGACGGCGGAGGTCTACGACCGGCTGCGGCACGACAAGGCCACGTACGACCCGGACAACCTGCTCCGCTACGGGCACACCGTCGCACCCGAGTAGCCGGGGGTACGCGTCGGGCCCCGCGCCCTCGTCGGAGGAGGGTGCGGGGCCCGCGTACTGCTGCGGTGCGTCCGGCGCTCGCGTCAGGTGGTCGCGGCCCGGCGGCGGCGTGCTCCGGGGCGGCGCTCGCTGGGCCGGGTGACCGCCTCGCCGGCCTCGACGGCCGCGGCGCGACGGGCCGCGCCGAACTCGGCGAGGGCCTCGGCCAGCTTGTGCACGGACGGCTCCGGGGCCATGACGTCCACCCGCAGGCCGTGCTCCTCCGCGGTCTTCGCGGTGGCCGGGCCGATGCAGGCGATCACGGTGACGTTGTGCGGCTTGCCGGCGATGCCGACGAGGTTCCGCACCGTGGACGACGACGTGAACAGCACGGCGTCGAAGCCGCCGCCCTTGATGGCCTCACGGGTCTCCGCCGGCGGCGGCGAGGCCCGCACGGTCCGGTAGGCCGTGACGTCGTCGACCTCCCAGCCCAGCTCGATGAGCCCGGCCACGAGCGTCTCGGTGGCGATGTCGGCCCGCGGCAGGAAGACCCGGTCGATCGGGTCGAAGACGGGGTCGTACGGCGGCCAGTCCTCCAGGAGGCCGGCGGCCGACTGCTCGCCGCTCGGCACCAGGTCGGGCTTCACGCCGAAGGCGATGAGCGCCTTGGCGGTCTGCTCGCCGACCGCGGCGACCTTGATCCCGGCGAAGGCACGGGCGTCGAGCCCGTACTCCTCGAACTTCTCGCGTACGGCCTTCACGGCGTTGACCGACGTGAACGCGATCCACTCGTACCGGCCGGTGACGAGGCCCTTGACCGCGCGCTCCATCTGCTGGGGCGTGCGCGGCGGCTCGACGGCGATCGTCGGAACCTCGTGCGGCACCGCGCCGTACGAGACGAGCTGGTCGGAGAGCGAGGCCGCCTGCTCCTTGGTGCGCGGCACGAGCACCTTCCAGCCGAACAGCGGCTTGGACTCGAACCACGACAGCCGGTCGCGCAGCGCGGCCGCGGAACGCTCGCCGACCACGGCTATGACGGGCTGGTGCCCCTGCGGCGAGGGCAGCACCTTGGCCTGCTTGAGGACCTGCGCGACCGTGCCGAGCGTGGCGTTCCAGGTGCGCTGCCGGGTCGTCGTGCCGGCCACGGTCACCGACATCGGGGTGTCCGGCTTGCGGCCCGCGGCGACCAGTTCACCGGCGGCCGCGGCCACGGTCTCCAGGGTGGTGGAGACGACGACCGTGCCGTCGGAGGCGCCGACCTCGGTCCAGCAGCGCTCGGAGGCGGTGCGGGCGTCCACGAACCGGACGTCCGCGCCCTGCTCGTCCCGCAGCGGCACACCGGCGTACGCGGGCACGCCGACGGCAGCCGCGATGCCGGGCACCACCTCGAAGGGGATGCCCTCGGCGGCGCAGGCGAGCATCTCCTCGCCGACCCCCGCGTCCAGGCCCGGGTCACCGCTCACGGCACGGACGACCCGCTTGCCGCCGCGTGCGGCCGCCATGACAAGATTGGCGGCATCCGCGGGGCTTGATGACTCGTCAGCCTCGGCCTGCTGCGCCGCGCCCGAGAGCTCCGCGCCGGCCCGCGCATGCACCCGGACGACGTCCAGCACTTCGGGCTCGGCGACCAGCACATCGGCGCCGGCCAGCGCCTCGACGGCGCGCAGTGTGAGCAGTCCCGGGTCGCCCGGACCCGCACCGAGGAAGGTGACGTGTCCGGGTCCGAAGGACGCCTGAGGTACAGAGGTGGTGGGGCTCAATGTGCTCGCTCCCCCATCAGACCGGCCGCACCCTTGGCCAGCATCTCGTCCGCGAGTTCGCGGCCGAGCGCTTCGGCCTGGTCCTGGGTGGTGGGTACGGGACCGGTGGTGGACAGCTGCACCAGCTCGGAGCCGTCGGTCGCACCGACGACGCCGCGCAGGCGCATTTCCTTGACAACCTGCTCGTCGGCCAGCACGTCGGCGAGTGCTCCCACGGGTGCGGAGCAGCCGGCCTCCAGGGCGGCGAGCAGGGAACGCTCGGCGGTCACGGCGACCCGCGTCAGCGGGTCGTCGAGCTCGGCGAGGGTGGCGGCGAGCTCCGCATCGGCTGCGGTGCACTCGATGGCCAGGGCGCCCTGGCCGGGGGCGGGCAGGACGTGGTCGGGGTCGAGGTACTCGGTCACCTCGTCCGCCCTGCCGATCCGGTTGAGCCCGGCCGCGGCAAGCACCACGGCGTCGAGCTCTCCGTTGCGTACGAAGCCGATGCGGGTGTCGATGTTCCCGCGGATCGGCACGGTCTCCAGGCGGAGGCCGCGGTGGTGGGCGCAGGCGTTCAGCTGCGCCATGCGGCGGGGCGAGCCGGTGCCGATGCGCACGGTGCCGCCCTGGGCGGCCTCGGTGAGCTCGGCGAGGGTCATGCCGTCGCGGCCGATCAGCACGTCCCGGGGGTCCTCGCGGCGCGGGATCGCCGCGAGCGCCAGGTCCTCGGGCTGGGAGGTCGGCAGGTCCTTGAGGGAGTGCACGGCGAAGTCGACGTCACCGCGCAGGAGCGCGTCGCGCAGGGCGGTGACGAAGACGCCGGTGCCGCCGATCTGCGCGAGGTGCTCCCGCGAGGTGTCGCCGTACGTGGTGATCTCCACGAGCTCGACGTCGCGGCCGGTCAACTGCCGTACGGCGTCGGCGACATGGCCGGACTGCGCCATGGCGAGCTTGCTGCGGCGCGTGCCGAGCCGCAGCGCTTTCTGGGTCTGAGTCATGCTCGCCCCCGGTTTCTTGCATCGGTGTCGTCGTTGCTGTTCGAGTCCGCCCGGGATACGGAGGCCACCGTCTGCGGGTCGAGGTCGAAGAGGGTGCGCAGCGCGTCCGCGTACTCGGCTCCGCCGGGTTCGGCGGCGAGCTGCTTGACCCGCACGGTCGGGGCGTGCAGGAGCTTGTCGACGACGCGGCGCACGGTCTGTGTCATCTCGGCCTGCGCGCGTTCGTCGAGGTCGGGCAACCGGCCGTGGAGCCGGGCGAGTTCGCTCTGCACCACGTCGGCGGCCATGGTGCGCAGGGCGACCACGGTCGGCGTGATGCGCGCGGCCCGCTGCGCGGCGCCGAAGGCGGCGACCTCGTCGGAGACGATGCCGCGCACCTGGTCCACGTCGGCGGCCATCGGCGCGTCGGCGGAGGCCTCGGCGAGCGACTCGATGTCGACGAGCCGCACGCCGTCGATCCGATGCACGGCGGCGTCGATGTCCCGCGGCATGGCGAGGTCGAGCAGAGCGAGCTTGACGGGGGCGTGCTGCGCGGGAATGACGGCCCGCACGGCACCGTGACCGGCTTCGCCGCCGCCTACTGCACCGCCGCTGCTACCGCTACCGCTGTGGGCAGCTGGTCCGCCAGGGGCGGTGGGGGTCCCCCCTGCTCGAGCGGAGTCGAGAGCTTGGGGGAGGGTGGGCACAGCCCCCGGCACCGGGCAGGACGAGGACGAGTCCAGCCCTGTCGCCGGGCTGTCGAGGACGACCCCGTTACCGGCCCAAGTCCCGTGCAACTCAAGGGACTCCACGCCAGGAGCATCCGCGACGGACCCCGCGTCGGGGATACGACCATCACGCGCGGCGGCAGCCGCAAGCCGGGCCACCAGGCTGCCGTCCGGAGCCCGCAGGCTGGGCGCCTCGGCACCCGAAGCGGGCCGAGCCCCGGAAGCCACAGCCGCCGCAACCGCCTCACCGGTGAGCACGAGCCCGGTCGCCCCCGTACAGGAGACGACGACGTCGACTCGTGTCAGCTCGTCGGCGACGGAACCCATCGGCGCGACCCGAGCCGCGCACCCCGTGCCCGACTCGGAGAGGATCTCGACGAGCCGCTCGGCCCGGGCCTGCGTACGGTTCGCGACCACGATCTCGGCCACGCCGACCCGCGCGAGCGTCGCCGCGGCGAGCGACGACATGGACCCGGCGCCGATCACGAGCGCCCGCTTGCCCTTCGCCCACTCGTCCACCGGCGCGCCGTCGGCGAGCTGTTCCAGGCCGAAGGTGACCAGGGACTGCCCGGCGCGGTCGATGCCGGTCTCGGAGTGCGCGCGCTTGCCGACCCGCAGGGCCTGCTGGAACAGGTCGTTCAGGAGGCGGCCCGCGGTGTGCAGCTCCTGCGAGGTGGCCAGGGCGTCCTTGATCTGGCCGAGGATCTGGCCCTCGCCGACGACCATGGAGTCGAGCCCGCACGCCACCGAGAGCAGGTGGTGGACGGCCCGGTCCTCGTAGTGCACGTACAGATACGGGGTGAGCTCCTCCAGGCCGACGCCGCTGTGCTGGGCGAGCAGCGTGGACAGCTCGGCGACGCCCGCGTGGAACTTGTCCACGTCGGCGTAGAGCTCGATGCGGTTGCAGGTGGCGAGCACCGCGGCCTCCGCCGCGGGCTCGGCGGCGACGGTGTCGTGGAGCAGCTTGGCCTGCGCGTCCGCGGGGAGCGCGGCCCGCTCCAGGACGCTGACGGGGGCGCTGCGGTGGCTGAGGCCGACGACGAGGAGACTCATGCCGGCATCACGGCGGGGACGTCCCCGTCGGGTCCCTTGCGGTCGGTGGCGCTCTCGGCGCGGGCCGCCTCCGCGGCGGCCTGGGCTTCGGCGGCGGCCTCGGCGACGACCGGTACGTCGGCGGCGGCGACGGCGTCCGCGACGACGGCCTCGGCACCGGCTTCCTCGCCCGCCTTGCGCTGCTCGTGGAAGGCGAGGATCTGCAGCTCGATGGAGAGGTCGACCTTGCGCACGTCGACGCCGTCCGGCACGGAGAGCACGGTCGGCGCGAAGTTGAGGATCGAGGTGACGCCCGCGGCGACCAGGCGGTCGCAGACCTGCTGGGCGGCACCGGCCGGGGTCGAGATCACGCCGATGGAGACGCCGTTGTCCTCGATGATCTTCTCGAGGTCGTCGGTGTGCTGCACGGGCATGCCCGCGACCGGCGTTCCGGCCATGTTCGGGTCGGCGTCGATCAGCGCGGCGACCCGGAAGCCACGGGAGGCGAACCCGCCGTAATTGGCGAGCGCCGCACCGAGGTTACCGATACCGACGATCACAACCGGCCAGTCCTGGGTGAGCCCCAGTTCGCGGCTGATCTGGTACACGAGATACTCGACGTCGTACCCGACACCGCGGGTGCCGTACGAGCCGAGGTACGAGAAGTCCTTGCGCAGCTTCGCGGAGTTGACCCCCGCCGCGGCCGCGAGTTCCTCGGAGGAGACCGTGGGAACCGAGCGCTCCGACAGTGCGGTCAGCGCGCGAAGGTACAGCGGAAGCCTGGCGACGGTGGCCTCGGGAATCCCTCGGCTGCGGGTCGCCGGTCGGTGAGTTCGGCCAGTTGCCACGGTGCTCCTGCGGGTAGAGCGGGGCTGTAGGCGGCCAGAAGTCCCCAGACCGCCCCGTCGAATGCAGGCTATGCCTTTGTGAACGCGTGCACAAAGATAGTGTCCGGTTTGTCCGGCCAAAGTGACCGGGGTCACGCGCCAGTTGTGACCCGAAGTGGAACCGGCGCGGACGCTCCGACGTTGGTTACCCGAAGGGGGCAAAACCGCACACACTCCTCACGATTTCCAGACCCCCGAGTCCAAATCGCCCCCGATCGTAATCGAATTTCAGACCAGCCGGTCAGTTCGCATTCCGCCGCACACTCCCCGTGACCGCTCCACCACTCCCCGACCCGGGCTCAACTAAGCGGTGAGCGCCCGCCGTAGACGATCTTCATTGACACGCCAGAAGTCGTGCTGCGCCCCGTCCACCAGCACGACCGGAATCTGCTCCCAGTACTTCCGGTGCAACTCCTCGTCCTGCGTGATGTCCTTCTTCTCCCACGCCGCGCCGGTCTCCGCGCAGACCTTTTCGATCACTTCCTGTGCCGTATCGCACAGATGACAGCCCGGCTTACCGATCAAGGTCACCACCCGGTCCTCGGGCCGCTTCTTCTCCGTACGACGAAAAATGGGACTCATACGGCCATTCTCGCGCGCCCGCGACCGGACCGGGGACCCGCCGACGGTGACGGTGCTTAACGGTGCGGTAGCGGAGAGTTCACAGGCTCCGAACGCGCTCGACTCCGTCACCGCCGAACAGACTGGCTATGCTCACGACATGGCCGCTCTCGGATGGCTCACCCCCCGTAGGCGCTCCGCGACCGCGCGCAGCGTCCTGGCAGGCGAGGCCTCGGCGGAGGCAGCGCGCAAGACCTCGCAGGAGTTGGAGCAACTCGCCGAGGAACCCGCCGAGTCCCCCGAAGCCGCGGAACCCGAATTCCCCGTCGCGGGCGACGAGCGCGCCGCCGCCTTCTTCGACCTCGACAACACCGTGATGCAGGGCGCCGCCCTCTTCCACTTCGGCCGCGGCCTCTACAAGCGGAAGTTCTTCCAGCGCCAGGAACTGGCCCGATTCGCCTGGCAGCAGGCGTGGTTCAGGATCGCGGGCGTAGAGGACCCGGAACACATGCAGGACGCGCGCGACAGCGCCCTGTCCATCGTCAAGGGCCACCGCGTCGCCGAGTTGATGTCCATCGGCGAGGAGATCTACGACGAGTACATGGCGGAGCGCATCTGGCCCGGCACCCGCGCCCTCGCCCAGGCGCACCTGGACGCCGGCCAGAAGGTCTGGCTCGTCACCGCCGCCCCCGTCGAGACCGCGACGATCATCGCCCGCCGGCTCGGCCTGACCGGCGCGCTCGGCACCGTCGCGGAGTCCGTCGACGGCGTCTACACCGGCAAGTTGGTCGGCGAACCGCTGCACGGCCCCGCCAAGGCCGAGGCGGTCCGCGCCCTCGCCTCCGCGGAGGGCCTGGACCTGAACCGCTGCGCGGCGTACAGCGACTCGCACAACGACATCCCGATGCTGTCGCTCGTCGGGCATCCGTACGCGATCAACCCCGACAGCAAACTGCGCAAGCACGCACGCGAACGGGACTGGCGGCTGCGCGACTATCGCACCGGGCGCAAGGCCGCCAAGGTCGGCATCCCGGCCGCCGCCGGAGTGGGCGCGATCGCGGGCGGCACGGCCGCCGCCGTCGCCCTGCACCGCCGCCGCCGCTGAGCCCCAACTCCCCGCCGAATCCGCGTACTCCCCGTGACCGACGGGGTCCGTGTGCCGTGCACGCTCCGTGCCCGGCCGGGCCCCGGGCCCCGCACAGGCCGATCCGTACTGGTTACCCGCGGCGCGGCCCCGCCAGTCCTGTTCGGGGAACTCGACCACAACACGCCCCGCACTCAGACAGATCACGATCTGATCCGATCAACAACTGCTCACTCTGCGGTACTTGAAGCAGCGAAGATCCGTAACAGAAGCGACGGAATCGATGATTTGAGCAACTGGGTGTAGCGCTCCCTGCACGAAGCGTTATTCTCCTCAGACGCATACAGGACCCCACACGTCGCTACGACGGGTGAACGGTCCCACACTGCACGTGATGGAAGCTCTGCCTCTGGGAGTCCCGTGTACCCACACGTCGGGGTTGACACCTCGGGCCTGGCTACGCTGCGCGCAACGGTCATCGACCGCTTGCGCGGCTTCGTCCCCACCGCGTACGCCGTCCCCGCCTTCGCCGTCCCTGCACCCGCCGCCCCCTGCTACGCGTTGGCCGAAGGCCTCGGGAAGGGACCGGCGCGCACCGCCGTCGTCGAAGGCCGCAGGCCCGACGGCCGGCATGCCGCCGGCAGACGCGGCCGCTCCGGCGCCACGTCGACCACCGCCCGCCGTCCCGCAGCGGACAGCGACAGCGCCCGCATGATGGAGTTGGTCGAACGCGCCCAGGCCGGCGAGGCCGACGCCTTCGGCCGCCTCTACGACCAGTACAGCGACACCGTCTACCGCTACATCTACTACCGCGTCGGCGGCAAAGCCACTGCCGAGGACCTGACCAGCGAGACCTTTCTGCGCGCCCTGCGCCGCATCGGCACCTTCACCTGGCAGGGCCGTGACTTCGGCGCCTGGCTCGTGACGATCGCCCGCAACCTCGTCGCCGACCACTTCAAGTCCAGCCGCTTCCGCCTCGAGGTCACCACCGGCGAGATGCTCGACGCCAACGAGGTCGAGCGCAGCCCCGAGGACTCGGTCCTGGAGTCCCTCTCCAACGCCGCGCTGCTCGAAGCGGTGCGCCGGCTCAACCCGCAACAGCAGGAGTGCGTGACGCTGCGCTTCCTGCAGGGCCTCTCGGTCGCCGAGACCGCCCGCGTCATGGGCAAGAACGAGGGCGCGATCAAGACCCTCCAGTACCGCGCCGTGCGCACCCTCGCCCGGCTCCTGCCGGACGACGCCCGCTGACCCCACGCCCCGCACGACGTCCCGTACACCCCACATCCCGTACGTCCCCAGTTCCCCACTCGTCCCCAAGTTCCCCCACCCGTCCCCATTCCCCCACTCGTCCCCTTTTCGAACGCCCCCCTCGCCCCTCTCCGGCCCTTCCGGCGACACATCGTGACCCCCAACTCACCTGCTGTGACTGGGCGATGCCGAAAGCGGTCGGATCATCTTTCGTCCGTAACCCAAGTGCCGAGACCGTCGTTGTGCGGGATGCAGGCTCCCTGTGGTCATCCCCTGCCCCGCGCCACTCACTCGATCGAGTGGCCGGACTCAAGGCCGGGCAACCTTCAGGACCCCCTGGGGAGTCGGACGTCATGACGAGAGGAGGTGCCGCCAGTGATCGCGAATGTTTCGGCACACCGGCGGGCGAACGCCTTCGCCCAGGCCCTGGAGGAGCAGTCCGACCAGGCCGCGGCGGCCGAGCAGCCAGAGAGCACAGAGGACTCCCCCGCTGCCGAACAGGCAGCGCGGAGCCGGATGTTGGCCTTGGCCGGCGGTCTCGGCGAGCTGCCCAAGCCGGAGTTGGACCCCGAGGTCAAGGTGGTCCAGCGGGCCCAGCTGATGGCCGCCATGGAGGCGATGCTTCAGGAGGGCACCGCCGCCGGAGGCGACGGCGTGAGCCCCTCGGTACCCGAACAACGCGCGGCCAAGGGCGCCCACCGGGCAAGCCCGCTACGCAAGTTGCGCCCCCGCTCCCGCCTGTCCAAGGGCATCGCCGCCGGCGGGCTCACCGTCGGCGTGGCCGCCGGAGCGTTCAGCGGAGTAGCCGCCGCCAGCTCCGACGCCCTCCCCGGCGACTCGCTGTACGGCCTGAAGCGCGGCATGGAGGACCTCAAGCTCGACATGGCCGACGACGACTCGGCCCGCGGCGAGCTCTACCTCAACCAGGCCTCCACCCGCCTCCACGAAGCCCGCCGCCTCATGGAACGCGACCGCGCCGGCGCCCTCGACCACGAGTCGCTCGGCGAAGTCCGCCACACCCTCCGCGGCATGCGCAACGACGTCAGCGAAGGCCACCGCCTGCTGCACGCGGCGTACGAACGCGACGGCTCGATCGCCCCCATCCAGGCACTGTCGAGCTTCTCCCAGGCGCACCGCGAAAGCTGGACCGCCCTGCGCGACCGGCTCCCGCTGCAACTGTCGGACGTCGGGGACGAGGTCAGCTCCGTCTTCGACGCCATAGACGAGGAAGTCGGCCCGCTCCAGTCGCTCCTCCCCCGCACCCCGGAGACCGGCGACAGCCCGGACGGCGACACCCGCCGCCCCGACTCCGGCGCCACCGGCACGGACGACGGCAAGCAGTCGCCCGACAGCGACAGCAGCAGCCCCGGCGGCGACACCGGCAAGCCCAAGCCGTCCGAGTCCGGCAGCGAGGACGACAGCCTGATCGGCGGCGGCACCGGCGGCCTGCTCGACCCGCCCCTCGGCGAGGACGAGAAGGCCACCCCGTCCGACGGCAAGGCCACACCCGACAAGCCGGACGTCACCCTCCCGCCGGTCCTCCCGGGCCTCCTGCCCGGCCTCGGCATCGACGGCGAGGACACCACGAAGTAGCGCGGCACGTATACGCAGTTGGGGGCGCCCTCCTCGATGGAGGGCGCCCCCGACCACGTATACGAGGCCGTCAGAAGAACACCGACCGCCGCTGCACCAGCAGTTTGTACAGCGTGTGCTGGATCTGCTCCCGCACCTGGTCGGTCAGGTTGAACATCAGCATCGGGTCCTCCGCCGCCTCCGGCGGATAGCCGTCCGTCGGGATCGGCTCGCCGAACTGGATCGTCCACTTCGTCGGCAGCGGCACCGCGCCCAGCGGCCCCAGCCACGGGAACGTCGGCGTGATCGGGAAGTACGGGAAGCCCAGCACCCGCGCCAGCGTCTTCGCGTTGCCGATCATCGGGTAGATCTCCTCGGCCCCGACGATCGAGCACGGCACGATCGGCGTCCCGGCCCGCAGCGCGGTCGACACGAACCCGCCGCGGCCGAAGCGCTGCAGTTTGTACCGCTCGCTGAACGGCTTCCCGATGCCCTTGAACCCCTCCGGCATCACGCCGACCAACTCCCCGCTCTCCAGGAGCCGTTGGGCGTCCTCGGCGCAGGCAAGGGTGTGCCCGGCCTTGCGGGCCAGCTCGTTCACCACCGGCAGCATGAAGACCAGGTCGGCGGCGAGCAGCCGCAGATGCCGCTGCTGCGGATGCCGGTCGTGCACGGCGACCTGCATCATCAGCCCGTCCAGCGGCAGCGTCCCGGAGTGGTTGGCGACGATCAGCGCACCGCCGTCCGCCGGGATGTTCTCGATGCCCTTCACGTCGACCCGAAAGTACTTCTCGTACACGGGCCGCAGCAGCGACATCAGGACCTGGTCGGTCAGCTCCTGGTCGTAGCCGAACTCGTCGACCTCGTACTCGCCGGTGAGGCGGCGGCGCAGGAAGGACAGGCCGCCCGCGATCCGGCGCTCCAGGGATGCGCCGGGCGACGGCCGCTCCGCCCGCTCCCCGGGCTCCTCCGCCCCGCTCTGCGCGTCCCCGTCGGCCGGCTCCGCCTGGCCGGGCAGGGCCCTCATCTCGCGTACGGCCGACTGCTCGGCCTTGCGGCGGCCCGTGGACCGCTGCCGGGGGCGGCGCTCACCGCGCGGGCGGTCGGCAGCTCCCTCGTCGAACGGAATGACCTTGGCGTCCGCCATCGTTGCTGCGCTCCTCAGTTGGCGCTCTGCGTCGGGTGCTGTGCGGCGTCGTCGCCGGTGGCCCGGCCGCCCGCGAACGGCAGGGCGGCGAGCCGGTCGACCGCCTTCGCCACGGCCTGCGGGGGCAGCAGGCCGGGGCCGCGGCTGCGCGCGAAGTCCGCGAAGGTCTCCGCCGTCGTGAAGTGCGGCCGGAAGCCCAGTGTCTCGCGCATCTGCCGGGTCGACACCACCCGGCCGTGGGTGAGCAGCCGCACCTGCTCCGGCGAGAAGTCCGTGACGCCCACCGTGCGCAGCGCGCTGCCCGCCCAGGTCACCGCGGGCAGCAGCACCGGCACCGTCGGCCGGCCGAGTCGCCGCGAGCACTGCGAGAGCAGCAGGACGCCGTCTCCGGCGATGTTGAACGTGCCGCTGTTGAGCGTGCCCCGCTCCGGCTCGCGCGCGGCGATCCGGAGGACGTCGATCACGTCGTCCTCGTGCACGAACTGGAGCCGCGGGTCGTAGCCGAGCACGGTCGGCAGGACGGGCAGCGAGAAGTAGTCGGCGAGCGGCGAATCCGCGGTCGGGCCGAGGATGTTGGCGAACCGCAGCACGCACACCGCGACGTCGGGCCGGCGCCGGGCGAAGCCCCGTACGTACCCCTCGACCTCCACCGCGTCCTTCGCGAAGCCGCCGCTCGGCAGGGACTTCGGCGGGGTCGTCTCGGTGAACACGGCCGGGTCCTTGGGCGCCGAACCGTACACATTCGTACTGGACTTGACCACGAGCCGCTGCACCGACGGGGACTTCTGGCAGGCGCCGAGGAGCTGCATGGTGCCGATGACGTTGGTCTCCTTGACGGAGCCGCGGCTGCCGCCGCCGAGCGGGGTGCCCGTCACGTCCATGTGCACCACCGTGTCCACGGAGTGCTCGGCGAGGACCCGCGCGATCGTCGCCTGCCGGATGTCGGCCTGCACGAATTCGGCGTCGCCCAGCTGGTGCCCGGGCGCCACGGCGTCCACGGCGATCACCCGGTCCACATCGGGCTCGCGCTGCACACGGCGTACGAAACGGCCTCCGAGTTGCCGGGCCACCCCGGTGACCAGCACGACCTTGCCCAAGATCAGCGCCTTCCTCTTCCACGTCCGGGTAGTGGCCACGTTAGCGCCTGGATGTTGCGCTGTGATGACCTCCCGCTGCACGAAGTGAGGACACGTACGTCACAGGGCGCGCCCCGGGCCGGAACGCGGCGAAGCCCCCCGCCGCGGAACGGTGGGGGGCTTCGCCAGGCGCTGCGTACGCGGCGCTTACTTCTTGTTGCGACGCTGAACGCGCGTGCGCTTCAGCAGCTTGCGGTGCTTCTTCTTCGCCATCCGCTTACGCCGCTTCTTGATAACAGAGCCCACGACTACCCTCGCTCACTTCTCGGAACATTCCCGCGTCGGCGGGAATCTCGGTGCGGGGCAATCGGGGCCCACACGACCTACGTCGGCACAGCCTACCCGCCCGAGCGCCGAGGCCGTAATCGAGGTGGTCGGTCAGGCCGTCTCCACCCCCACATACGAGTCGCGAAGGTATTCGTGCACCGAATTCTCCGGCACGCGGAAGGACCTCCCCACCCTGATCGCGGGCAGATGACCGCTGTGCACCAGGCGGTACACGGTCATCTTCGACACTCGCATCGCCGAGGCGACTTCCGCCACGGTCAGAAACTGCACCTCGCTCAGAGGCCTCTGCTCAGCAGCCATGACACACCCGAACCTTCCGCACATGACGGGCACCGGCTTCCCCTTCCGGTAACTCCTCGTCGCTGCGCGCTCACACCCAGAGTAGAGGCGGGTGGTGCGAGTGGGGAAGAGGTGCTGCAACAGGCCGCCTACCGTGACAGACGGGCCCCTCGGCCCCCTACCGTGACAGACGGGCGCGACCCAGCACATACCGCGTCAACGGCCGGTAATAGTCGGACCGCACCCCGTCGTCCAGCGGTACGGCGACCGACACGAGCCCTTCCGCCTCCCCGACGAACAGCGCCGGGTCGTCGGTGTCGGCGAGGCCGATGGCCTCCACGCCGAGCTGACCTGCGCCGCAGACCCAGCCGTGGTCGCCGACGACCAGTTCCGGCAGCGGCCCGCCCGACTCGGCCGCGGCGGCGAGGGCGGTGCGCACCGGCAGCGGGGAGTGGCTGTGCGCTCCGGTCGCACGCCCGGCGCCCGCCGCGCCCGGCTCACGCACCAACGCAACCCCTCGCACATAGTCGAGCGTGTACGTACGTAGACCGAACCGGGTCGTTATGTCGACACGTACGCCCTGCGCGGGGGTGAGCACCCTGCAGCCATGCGCCGAGAGCGCGGCCGCCAACTCGGCGTAGAAACCGAGCAGTCGGTGCGGGTGCCCGGTGCCGAACAGCACGGGCGCGCGCTGTTCGGCGGCCCACCGCAGCCGGCCGGCGAAGGCGTCCAGTCCGGCCAACGTCCGTTCGGGGTCGATCACATCGGGCCCTGTGGTGTGCCGGGGGTCGGCGGAGACGCCGCACTTGTCGGCCATGAGCGCGATCAAGTCCCGGTCGCCCCAGGACCATTGGGGGTCGAGCCCGAGCAGTACGCGGGGGTCGCGGGCGGCGAAGAGCCGGTAGCTGCGCAGGCTCTCCTCGCGCGAGGTGGCCACGGGCCCGGCGAGCCGGGCGGCCAGCAGATGCGCCCGCAGGGCGCCGGTGCTCAACACCCTTGCGATGCTGACGCATCGGGTCCGGGCCCGGCTCGGGATCGGGGGACTTTCCCCACCGTCGGGCTAACTTCCCGGGCGGGCTCTGGTGGCTCTCCTGCCGTGGCTGCTACGCGAGTTGGGCCGCTGCGTCGCCATGCCTCACGGCAACAGGCCCCTGAGCGGGAACACCGCACGCCGGGTCGCGAGCACGGCCTGGTCGAGCCGGTCGGCCGGGTCGTATCCCGCTTCCCAGTCGGCCCAGGTGGGTGTGCGCCCGTCGGTCATGCGCCGGGGCGCGGACTCCCGCGTACGCGCGAAGACTTCCTGCCGCCACTCCTCCGGGATCTCCGTCTCCGGCGCGATCTCCTTCCCGGCGGCGATGGCGACGAGGTGCGTCCAGGACCGGGGTACGACGTCCACCACGGCGTACCCGCCTCCGCCGAGCGCGACCCACCGCCCGTCGGCGTGCTCGTGCGCCAGCTGGTGGCAGGCGAGTTGTACGGCACGCTGCGCGTCGAGGGAGACGGCCAGGTGCGCCAGCGGGTCCTCGAAGTGGGTGTCCGCGCCGTGCTGGGTGACGAGGACCTGGGGCCGGAATTCGGCGAGGAGTTCCGGTACGACCGCGTGGAACGCCCGCAGCCACCCGGCATCGCCCGTGCCGGCGGGCAGTGCCACGTTCACGGCACTGCCTTCGGCGGCGCCGGTCTCCTCGGGCCAGCCGGTCTGCGGGAACAGCGTCCTGGGGTGTTCGTGCAGGGAGATGGTCAGCACCCTGGGGTCTTCCCAGAACGCCGCCTGCACTCCGTCGCCGTGGTGCACGTCCACGTCGACGTATGCGACGCGTTCCGCCCCCAGTTCGAGGAGGCGCGCGATGGCGAGCGCCGCGTCGTTGTAGATGCAGAAGCCGGCCGCGCCGCCGGGCATGGCGTGGTGCAGGCCGCCGGCGAAGTTCACCGCGTGCTCGGCCTCTCCCCGCCACACGGCTTCGGCGGCGCCCACGGACTGCCCCGCGATGAGCGCCGACACGTCGTGCATTCCGGCGAACGCCGGGTCGTCCACGGTTCCGAGTCCGTACGACCCGGTCGCGGCACCGGGGTCCAGGGAGGCGGCCTTGACCGCGTCCACGTAGTCCTCCCGGTGCACGAGCCGCAGCGTCGACTCTCCCGCGGGCTTCGCGGCGACGACTTCGACTTCCCGGTCGAGCCCGTACGCCGAGACGAGCCTTCTGGTCAGCGCGAGACGCACCGGGTCCATCGGGTGCCCGGTGCCGAAGTCGTAGCGCGTTACTGCCTCGTCCCACATCAGCTGTGCGCGGCCGCTCATGCCCGTCACCGTATCGGTCGTCCCCGGCCGGTACGACGGCGCGTCCGCGCGGCAGCCGAATCAGCCGAGCAGTTCGGGGAGTTGGCTCATGTCGGAGAAGTACGCGGTGGCCCCTTCGAGCCGGTCGCGCGGCATCATCGACGTGAACGCGAGCACGTCCATTCCGGCCGCCCGCGCCGCCTGAATCCCGAGCGGGCTGTCCTCGACGACGACACACCTGTGCGCTTCGACGTCCATCTGCTGTGCCGCGTGCAGAAACAGATCGGGCGCCGGCTTACCCTTTCCGACGTCCTCCGAGCTGAAGATCCACTCGTCTTCGAACCACTCGTCGAGCCCGGTCTTGAGATGTCCGACACGAATCTTCTCGTGACTCCCGGACGACGCCACGCAGTACGGAACGCCTTCAGCGGTGAGCTTCTCCAGTACGTCGGCGACGCCGGGGACGGGTTCCAGCTCTTCCCGGAACGCGGCGAACACCCGGCTGTTGTAGGCGGTTTCGAAGTCCTCGGGCAGCGGCTTCCCGCCGCGCTCGGCCACGAGGTCGTGCACGCGGTGCATAGCGGCGCCCATGTAGTCCCGCAGCGACTCCTGGTAGGTCGTGGGGTGCCCCAGCTCGGTCAGATAGCTGGCCAGAATGGCGTTGGCGATGGGTTCGCTGTCCACGAGGACACCGTCGTTGTCGAAGATCACCAGGTCATAGCGCATGCTTTGACTGTAAGTCCTAAGACCCC